>DATHKV010000262.1:0-68709 GCA_035488895.1 Steroidobacteraceae bacterium | reverse complement strand
ATTTCGGCATCCTCTGAAACGATATCCTGAGGAGAACAGGATGAGTTCGGAGGAGTCAGCCGCCCTGCCCGAGCATCCGGTCGGGACCGATTCGCCCAATGCCCTGCGGTTTGCCGCGCTGTATCGCGATTTGCGCCAGCTAGCCGAGCGGCAATTGCGGCGCAGCGCGGGTGCGGCGATCAGTCCGACCACCCTTCTGCATGAAGCCTACCTCGACATGTCCGGGAAGGATGCCGTGTTTCCCGATCGCGAGCGATTCATAGGCTACGCGGCCCGGGTCATGCGCGGTTTGATCATCGACCTGGTGCGGGAACGGCGAGCACTGAAGCGCGGCGCCGCCTTCCACATCACGCAACTTCCGACGGAGATCGGCGCGCCCGCGGGCGACGAGGCTGCCCTCACCCGTTTGTCCGACGCCCTCGACGAATTGGCCACGCACGATGCACGGCTCGCGGAGGTGGTGGATTTGAAGTACTTCTGCGGCTACACCTTTGATGATATCGCCGCGCAGCGCGGCACGTCGAAGAAGACGGTGCAGCGTGATTGGGAAAAGGCCCGCGTCATTCTGTTCAGACAGTTGACCGAGGTCTCTGAATAAGGCGCCGGCCTAGGCGAGCTGCTGCAGGCCCGCGATGCGGGCGATTTCGCTCTCCGGCACGCCGACACCCCGCGCATAACGCGGCCATTGCCGCAGCACCTCCGCGATTCCGTCCAGAAGGCGATTCGCGCCGTCGACGTCGAATTGCCGCGCCACGCTCATTAAATCCTCGCGCGCAATGTTTTGCGCCTTGCCGTTGACCAGCATTTGATGCTGACGCGTCCATTTGCCGGGGCCAGGATCGTGCGAAAAACTCATGTCGTACGCCGGCGAAAGACTCCATCGCCCCTTGGGGTCCATGATGAATGCCAGGTTTTTGGTGTGGTCATCGCAATTGCGCGCCATGACGTTGAACGCGCAGCGCAGCCACCCCTGCCGCAGCGCTTGCGCTCCGAGATTCAGTTCCAGAATCGTGCGGAAATACTGCTCGTAGCTGCTCACATAGGGAATATTGAAATCCAAATGCTGCATGCCGCACAGCGTCTGCATGTGAAGCTTCTCGTTGCCGCGGCGGTCGAAACGGCGCGACATGAAATGCGCGCGGCCGCCTTCCTCCAACAGAGCGCATTCGGACATCGTAATGCCGCAATCCAACGCCATCAGGTAGTGCGCGTACTCGATGCGGCCGAATCCGCGCGCCGCCCCCAAGCGGCCTGCATCTTCCACGCCGTCGAACTTCAACAGCCAATGTTCGAACCCCGGCGGTAGATCAAATTGCCCGGAAACCACTCCGCGAGTATTGGGATTCCAGCCGATGACCGCCTTCGCTCTGGCGCCGCCCGCGGAACTGCCCACGTCGAGAATGCCCTGGGTCACCTTGGAGACCTCGCCGCTCAACGCGCGGCGCGCATCTTCCACCAGCGCCGATATCTCCAGCGGCACGGCTGCCTCGGCGCTCGCGGACGTCGACATCGCCGGAGCGAACTCCAAGGCGCCCATCGCCCGCCTGCCGACATACAGGAGCCGCTGCAGCGATGTGACATCCTCGGTTCGCATGCCATGTCGAGCCAGGTATTCATCGATCAACGCATTACCGAATCGATCCGGCAAAGAGTCGGCGAGCAGGCCCGGTAAGCCGTGGAAGGTGTCGAGCGCCAGCGAAGGAAAGCTGTAGCGTGCGCCGACTTCCGGCGGCATTTTCAGGGGTGAGGGCGTAAGACCGGCCCGCACAAAAGCCGGTGCGTATTCGAACTCGTAGTAGCCAGGCTTGACCCGCAGCGGCGCGACCGCACCCACTTGCTCGCCCCAGAGCCGCACTTCGACAACGAGAATTTCAGCCACGAGGTTTGGGCGTGCGCCGGGGGGCTCGCTGCCGGGGACGCAGCGCCCGCTCCGCTTCCAGGATTTCAAGCGGGCTTGCGCTGGCCGGATCCGGCACCAAGCTTTCGAGCCGCTCCAGCAACCCCATGGCGCGCATCAACGCGACAAGATTTCGCAGGGTGATGCCGCCGGTCTTTTCGAAACGGCGCAAAGGCGTGAGCCCCATACCGCTGCGCTTTGCCAATTCGCTCGCCGAAATCGCGGCGCCCTTGGGGTCGATTCGCCACTGTCGCAGACGTTTCGCGAGAGCAGCGGCGATCTCGCGATCCGTCGACCGATTATAGATCTCAGTCATGTAGCTAATTATAGACGATTATAATGCATTAATGCCAATAAACATCTAATAATAGATCTTTTATGCATCTAGTACGTGCATCTAGTACATGCATCTAAAAATAGATACTTATGTATAAAAACATCTCGTTTTCGTCTAATTTTAGCCTTAGTTCAGTGCGACGCCCGCCATTTCCGCCCCAGTCAACCGAACTTGCAGGATATTGGCGATGGTCGGCGCGATTTGCCGCATGTCGATTTCGCCCACGGATCGTCCCTTGGCGATTTGCGGACCCACGATGAAAAATGACGAACGCATTTCAGGCCGCTCCGGAACGTAGCCGTGCATCCCTAAATTGCTGGGTTTGGTGACGAGCGGCATTGAAAGAGCGTAGGCCATTTCATAACCGATTTTGAGCGACACCAGGAAGGCCGCTTGTGGAAATCCCCTGGCCCGCTGGATCTCGTCCTGCGTCCAGATGCGGTCGATGCCGTTGGCGGGATCGCTTGCCAACTTGTCCAGCAGCGTCTTCACCCGCAGGCGAACCTGTTCATCCTTGGGATCGGCGAGCATCACGGCGGCGCTGCCGCCGGCAGGCCAGAGCATCGCCTTCCAGTCGGTGACCTTATCGTCCTTATCGACGCTGAACAGCCCCGCTTCGCGGAACGCGGCGTAGAGATTGACGTCGTGCTCGATGGCGGCAAAACCGTGGTCCGACACCACGCAGACCGTCGCCCGCCCAGGGGCCGCTTTCTCGGCTGCGGCCCGCAACGATCCGACGACTGCGTCCAGCCTTTCCAGGGTTTCGTTTGATTTCGGACTGAACGGCCCGGACAAATGCTCCTCCGTGTCCAGTCCTGTCAAATAAACGGTCAGAAAAGCGGGATGTTTTTTCTGCAGCAGGCGGATGGCGAAACGCGCGCGTACCTCATCCTCGGCAACCGTCTCCTCCATGCCTCCCGGATAGCGGCCGAGCTCTGCCGATAATTCCTGCTCCAATCCGCGCGTGTTCAGGGCACGCTGCAGCTTCAGGTCATCTTCGGTGCCGGTGCGCCACATCTGCGGCAGGTTATAGGTGATGTTGGCTCCCACGCTCACCGGCCAGTACACGTTCGCGGTCTTCAGGTGAGCCGCGGCGGCGGCATCCCACAGCGTCGGAACCTTGATGTCCTCGGCGTACCAGTACCAGCCCCGTGCATTGCGCAGCAGCGGATCGAACGTCGTGTTGTCGAAAATGCCGTGCTTGGCGGGCGAGGCGCCCGTCAACAGCGTGGTGTGGCTCGGGTATGTCAGCGTGGGCAGAACGCCGCGAACACTGCTGGCGTACAGGCCATCCGTCGTGAAGCCTCGCAGATTCGGCACTTTGAGACCGTGCTTTTGCGCATCGAGCACGGCTTCGGGCTTCATGCCATCCACGGATATGAGCAGAACCAGCGGTGCTTGGGCTGGATCGTTCGCGGCCGCTGCCTGCGAGCAAATGAACAGGAACACACAGGACAGCAGGCAGTACTTCATTGGCGCCCCTAAATCAAAGACCGCGAAATAATTGCAGAAACTCTTCGGCCGCCCTGTGCACGTTGCGCTGCCAATCGTCGGCTGCGGACGTGTCCGCACCGTCGGTGACATATTTTGCACAGGCGAATCTTGCATTTTCGTGCCAGCACACCTTGGCCAGCGCGTACGCCTCCATGTCGATCACCTCGCAGGCCACCCCGACATCGACCGTGGCGAACGAATCCCCGCTGCCGCAGACGGCGGCGGGCAATTGGGTGAACACCGGATCAAACATCAGCGGCGACGGCGCCTCGTCATAGGGTGTTACGCCGAGCGCAAAGCCCAAGCCGCCGACGTCCATATCGCGCTGGACGAATTCGTGACAGGAAAGCAGCGCACCGGTCGCATGGCAGCGGCTTCCGGCAGAACCGAAATTCACGACCAAGGGCATATCCTGACCGAGATGCGCATATCGCGACAGCTCCTTCATGAGCGCAATGGCCGCATTGACCTTGCCGACGCCGCAAAAAAGCACGGGTACACCGGCATTCTCGAATACTCCCGAGGATTCCACGCGCAAGGCCATCACGACCAGGATCTCCGGCAACTTAGGCATGGCCGCCACGCGGAATACTCAGACAGTCTCCTAGTAGTTGATGGATGAGCGCAGCCGCAGATTACGCCAGGAATAATCCGGGACGATATGTAAATCGATCAATGCCACGAGCGCCTTGAGTTGATAGCCCGCCCGATCGCACAGATCGGCAGCCGCGCTCATGGTGCCGCCGGTCGCGAGAACATCGTCGACGAGCACCACGCGGCCGCTGCCTTTCTGCATCTCCAGCACCCCTGAGCCGTATTCCAGGTCGTAGGCGATATCGACCACCGGCGGGGGCAATTTCCCCTGCTTGCGGACCGGTACAAACCCCTTGCCGCGGCGTAGCGCCAGTGCGGCGCCCAAAATGAAGCCGCGCGATTCAATGCCGGCCAGCGCGTCGATCTCCCGCCATTCTTGATCCGTGAGCAACGCATCCAAGGCTGTCAGGGTGGCGTCGAAGTGATCGCGCAACAACGGCGCAATGTCACGGAACAGAACTCCTGGGCGCGGAAAATCCGGCACATCTCTGATCGCACGCTTCAGGTCCGTCATAAGTTCTCGAGGGTTGGCATCCCGGGCTCAAGTTTAGCGGCTAAGCGGCGAAGATTCCCTCCCACGATGCTATTCTTGCGCGCTTGGCGCCCGTGCTCGACGACACTTGAGGCAAAAAAATACGCATGATTTTGGTCATCGATGTCGGCAATACCCGCCTCAAATGGGCCTGGCTCACCAGCACCGGACTCTCCGATCAACAAGCCGTTGTTCATCGCGATGCCAAGCCCGGCATTTGGACCACCGCCCTGTTCGGGTCGGGCCAAAAGCCTCAGCGGGTATTGGTTTCCAATGTCGCGGGACCTGTCATGGCCAAGACCCTCGCTCGTCTGAGCCGCAAAAACTTTCGCGTCGACATCGAGTTCGTCACCGCAGGCCGTGAGTTTCACGGACTGACCAGCGGCTATCTCGATCCGTCTTTGCTCGGCGCCGATCGCTGGCTGGGACTGATCGGTGCCTGGACCATAGCCCGCACCGCTCTCTGTGTCGTCGACGCAGGGACCGCCGTCAAGGTCGATAGCGTGGATACCAACGGTCAGCATCTTGGCGGTCTGATCGCTCCCGGTAACCACATGATGCGCGAAGTGCTGATGAGCAATACCAGCGACATCGCAAAGGCGGCATTCAACAGCACACCCTCGCTCGCGGGCGTGCTGGCCAATAACACCATCGCCGCCGTGTCTCGCGGCGCCGTGTTTGCGCTGGCGGGCATGGCGGATCGCGCCTGCGAGGTGATCGAGCAAAGCACGGGCACGAAACCCAAACTGTTCATCACCGGCGGCGACGCCAGCATGATCTCGGGAACGATACGCACGCACGGCGAGATCGTGCCGGACTTGGTACTGCGAGGACTGGCGGAGATCGCGGCACTACCCCGGGAGCCTGTCTGAGTATTCCGCGTGGCCGCTAGCATCGTGTTTCGTCCGGGACCCAAGAACCTCATTACCGATATCGCGGGACTTGAAGTAGGCCACGCCACCGACGAGGCCGTGCGGAGCGGCGTCACGGCCCTGCTCAGCACCAGTGGCTGGGCCGCCGCGGTGGATGTGCGCGGCGGCGGGCCGGGAACGCGCGAGACTGAAGCGCTCGCACCGGAAAATTTGGTGGGCCGTGCCCACGCGGTCGTGCTGGCAGGCGGCTCGGTATTCGGACTGGCTGCGGCGGACGGTGTTGCTGCGTGGTTATCTGTGCAAGGCATCGGACTGCAATTTCGTTCCGGCTCGCCGGCCATCCCCATCGTTCCCGCGGCGGTTCTGCACGATCTCGGCAACGGCGGCGACAAGAATTGGGGCCTCACGCCGCCTTATCGCGAATTGGGCCTGCGCGCATCGGAGGCGGCAGAACCCAATTTTGCCTTGGGATCAGTGGGAGCGGGCCGCGGCGCGTCGGCCGGATTACGCAAGGGCGGCATCGGATCGGCTTCGTTGGACCTACACGACGGCTTGGTTGTAGGCGCGCTGGTGGCGGTCAATTCCGTGGGTTCGGTCCTCATGCCGGACGGCAAATCCTACTGGGCATGGCCCTTTGAACTGGACAAGGAATTCGGCGGCGACGGCCCGCCGCAAAGCGCCATCGACGCGAGCAATCCCGCACCCGACGAGGCACGCCTGTCGGCGATCGGCCGACTGCGGCCGGGCAACAATACGACGATTGCCGTTGTTGCATGCAACGCCGACTTGAGCACGGTGGAATGTAAAAGAATTGCCATGATGGCGCAGGATGGAATTGCACGCGCCGTGCGGCCAGCGCACACTCCCTTCGACGGCGATACCGTCTTCGCGCTGGCGAGTTCGGAGTTGACGCTGGAACAGAATGTCCTGCGTGCCGCGCAGATCGGGCGTATCGGATCTGCGGCGGCCGACTGCCTGACCCGCGCCATCGCCCGTGCGGTGCACTTCAGCAACCAGGAGCCTGGCTCCTAGCAATCGAGATCCCATGTCGGCTCGAACTGCGGCAATCGGCTTCTCTGCCCACGCGGGTTGGGCGGCCATGGTTGTACTCGGCGGCACGGCGGCGGCGCCCAATCTATTGGATCGATCACGGGTGACATTGATCGATGATCGCGATCCGGACGCCAAGCAGCCGTACCATGCCGTTGAATTTCTATGCGTCGAGGAGGCGACCGGCCGCTTGGACGGGTACCTGGCCGTGGCAACCCGCATGGCCCACGAGTCCATTCAGGGGGAATCCGAGAAACTCGAGAAACTGGGGATTGCCCTGAAGTCCGTCGGCATTCTCGAATCATCGAGCCGCAAGAACATTGCGCTATCCTCGATCCTGGCCTCGCACGCTCTGATTCATGCGGCGGAGGGGGATCACTACAGGAATGCATTGTCGACGGCTGCGGAGCAGCTGCGGCTCGAGGTATGCCGGCTGCCGGCCCGCGCGCTGGAAGAGCATGCGATGAAGTGTTTGCGGCTGCCGCTGAAGCGCCTGCTCGGCACCGTCAACGGACTTGGCCGCGAGGTTGGACCTCCATGGGGTGCCGACCAGAAGAAAGCGGCGTTGCTGGCGTGGACGCTTTTGAACAAGCATTGAACGCTTAAGTTTCGCCTATTGCCGCCGCCAGCGCCGCCTCGAAATCAGTCTGATTCGCCCGCAATCGCTGCAATTCGGCCTTCGGCCACACATGCTTGAGTTTGCCGTCGATCAAGACGGCGGCACAGTCAGCATAGTGCTCGACGATGTCCAGGGAATGTGTCGCCAGCAGGATCGCGCCGCCGCGCCGTTCCATGCGCGCTCGCAAATGGCGCTTCAAGATCAGTGCGCTCGCGGGATCCAGGCCGTTGAACGCCTCGTCGAGGACAATCAACAGCGGATCGCCGACCAACGCCAGGAGCACCGCCAGTTTCTGGCGCGTGCCGAGCGACAGCGTATCGACGAACGACTCGAGGTAAGGCGTAAATCGCAGCTCCTCGGCCAGCGCCAACAGATCCGCGCCGATGCCGACCTGTTCCTTGGCCGCGGCGTGAACCTCCAAGCATTGACGCGCGGTCAGGAGGGCCGGCAACACGTCGGGGGCGCAGCCGTAGCCCAGCCGCAGCTTCGCTTCGTAAGGATCCGGGCGGAGCGGGAAGCCGCCGATGCGGATCTCACCGCCTGACGGCCGCAGGCGACCGACCACGCAATCGAGCAGCGTGCTCTTGCCGCAGCCGTTGGGACCCAGCAGGACGAACCACTCCCCCGCTGCCAGCGATATCGAAATATTCTCGAGCACGGTGCGCCGCCCATAGCCTGCGCGCAGTTCGCGTATTTCAAGGATGGTACCGCTCACTGCATGTGCCTCGGCCGCACATTCCACAACAGCGCACCGCCGAACAACAGACAGCCGATCACTGCCGTACTTGCGCCCACCATCACGGCGCCTCGGTACGAAACGTTGAATACCGCCAAGAGCAATGCCTCCATGGCGCTCACGCCTGCGATAAAAGCGTACGCCGGCAGCAGAAATGCGCGGACCACGTCGTCCGCGCGCACCGGTAGGGGCGCCAGCCAGCGCGCCGCCAGACGGCTCACCGAAATAGCCGCCGAGCACAACAGCAACAGGGCGCCGACCACGCCGAACAGAGCAATCACCACCATGGCCGTGTCGGCCATGGTGCCCAGCGGCATCATGACCAGAATTGGAATCGTCGCGCGTGACACCGCTTTCGGTTGAGCCCACGCAAACATCTGGCGTATGGGCCATTGCCCCAGCGCCTTGAGCGAGGGCCGAATCGGCGTGGCATTCCTCGTTTGGCGGTGAGGCACATAACGGGAGCCCGGCGGCAGATCGACGGGTTTCGGTGCCGGCATGAGATAACCGATAACGATGCCCAGGACCACACCGCTGCAGAGGTCGGCCCACAGCGCAACGACGTCGTTGAGCCGCGCAAATGCGACCGCGGCAATCAGCGCGAGGACCGAGATGACGACGAGAGCCGCGCTCGCCGGAAAAGTCTCTATGAGCAATGCCTCCCAGCGCGCCGTAACAGACCTTACCGGCACCGCCGCGAGCCAGGATCGCAGGAATAGCGCGCGCTCGAGGACGCGCCGACGCGCGACCAGAATGGCGCTGAACACGGCCGCCATCCCTGAGCACACGTAGCCGTGCCGCCGCAATGCATCGAGCGCCGGCGCGATGGCGTCGCGCTCGAGAGAGAACGCTGCGACCAACGCGCCGCATAACAGCAGCGCCAGGGCGCCGCCGACTTTCGCCCGAGCTCGGCGATTGCGCCACATCAACTTCGTCGTGAGGAGACGCGGGGCTGGCATCTAGGTCGCCGGCAACGTCGGAGTGGCAGCGATCAGCGCCTGGGTGTACGCGTGGCGCGGCGCCGAAAACACCGTCTCCGTCGGGCCTTCCTCGACGATTCGCCCACGCTGCATGACATAAATTCGGTCAGCAATGGCTCTGATGACGTGCAGATCGTGCGACACAAAAAGATACGACAGCTTGAGACGCTGCGCGAGTTCGGCCAGGAGACTCAGCACTTGCTCGCGGACCAGCACGTCGAGCGCCGAAACCGCTTCATCAAATGCGATCAGGTCAGGTTCCGTGACCAGCGCGCGCGCGATCGCGATGCGCTGGCGTTCGCCGCCCGAAAATTCACGCGGCAGGCGTTTGGCGTCGTTCGCCGACAATCCAACCTGCTCCAAGACCATGGCCACTTTGCGCCGGCGCTCTGCAGGCGAAGGAGGCGAGGTCAGCAGAAAAAAGGGCTCGCCGATCAGCCGTTCCACGCTCCATTTGGGATCAAAGCTGCCGTAGGGGTCTTGGAACACCACCTGGATGGCGCGCCGCAAGCGGCTCAAGGTCGCGCCCTTCGCGCTCAACAAGGATTCACCCCGCAGGCTGACCTCGCCCGCCTGCGTCTTTTCGAGCGCGAGAATGACCTTCAGCAAACTCGATTTGCCCGAGCCGGACTCGCCCACCAAACCCACCGTTTCCCCGGCATGCACCGTGAGTGAAACGCCGTCGACGGCCCGCAAGGGCCGGGCCGGATGCCACAACGAAGATCTCCTGCGCGGATACTCCCGCACGACATCGTGTACCTGCAGCACGGCCGGCAAGTCCGCCGGCAACGTTGCCGCACGCTTAGGCGTCAGCCTCGCAGCCGCCAACAGGGCCGCGGTGTAGGCATGGCTTGGCCGCCGCAGTATTTCGCCGGCCGCGGCCGTCTCGACAATTTCACCCTGGTGCATCACCGCGATCCGGTCGGCGAGCTGCGCAACGACGGCAAGATCATGGGTCACCAAGATGAGCCCCATATTGCGGGTGCGCACCAATTGCTGCAGAAGCAACAATATCTGCGCCTGCGCAATCACATCCAAGGCGGTCGTGGGTTCATCCGCGATGAGCAGGCGCGGCGACATGACCACCGCCATGGCGATCGCGACGCGCTGGCGTTGACCGCCGGACAATTCGTAGGGCAGCCGATCGAGCGCCCCTTGCTCTCCCTGCAGACCCACGAAATCCAGGGCCTCCCGTGCGGCGCGGCGCGCCTCGGCCAAGGGACAACGACGATGCAATCGAACGGTCTCCGCCACCTGATCGCCGATACGCATCAACGGATTCAGTGCGCTCATGGGCTCTTGAAACACCATGCCGACGTCCCGGCCGCGAATGGCCTGCAGCTGCGTCGCAGGTGTTGCGCTCAAGGTCTCGCCATTCAAGCGCACCACGCCGCTCGAGGCGGCGCCCTGCGGCAAGAGACGCATGATGCCGAGCGCCGTCATCGATTTTCCCGACCCCGACGCGCCGACCAGACCGAGGACTTCACCGCTGCGAACCTCGAGCGACAGATTTTTCACGACGCGCGCCGCCCCAAAGGCCACGTTCAAGTCGATCACTTCCAGCGCAGGCATGTTCATGCGGCACGGCCGGTGCGGCGGCGCAATCCCTCGCCGAGAAGATTCAACCCCAACACGAAGAGCAGCACCGCGATGCCCGGGAAAAGCGCCAGGTAAGGCGCGAGCGCGGTCAGGGTTTGCGCCTCGTTGAGCATTCGTCCCCAGCTGGGCGTCGGCGGTTGAGCGCTCAAGCCGACATAGGACAGGCCCGCCTCGGCAATGACACCCAGAGAAAACTGCAGCGTGCCCTGCACGATCAGCAGCCCGGCCAAATTGGGCAGGACGTGCTCGCCGGAAATTCTCAGCGAGCCCTTGCCCGCAACCCGGGCGGCCAAGGTGTAGTCGCGGGTCCACTGCTGCAGTGCGCCCGCGCGGGTGACGCGGGCGAACACGGGGATGTTGAAAATGCCGATGGCGATAATGGCATTGACCGCACCCGGGCCAAACACCGCGGTGATCAAGATCGCCAGCAGCAGCGCGGGAAAGGCAAAAATCAAATCGTTGCCGCGCATCAACAGCTCGTCGGCCGCGCCGCGCCGTGCGGCCGCGATCAGCCCGACGGGCACGCCGAGAAACAGGCCGATGACCACGGAGAGCAGCGCCACACCCACCGATGTCTGGGCGCCCAACATGATCATCGACAGGACGTCGCGGCCCAGCTGATCGGTGCCGAACCAGTGATGCGCGCCGGGCGGCTGCAGCTTGTCGATGATGGACAAAACGCGCGGGTCGAATGGTGTCCAGAACTGCGCCAGTGCCGCCACGCCGACGAAAGCCGCGGTCATCGCTGCGCCGAAGACGAGGCTCAAGTTGCGCGAACGACCGCTCATGTTCCGCGCGCCGCCTGCAGTTGAGGATTGACCACGGCGTATCCCAAATCAACCAGGAAACTTAGACTCACGACGGCGAAGACCAAAACCACGACGACGCTCTGCACGACGATTAGATCGCGCTGCACGATGGCTTGAAACACCAGCCTTCCGAGGCCCGGCAGAAAAAAGACATTTTCGATGATCACGCCGCCCGCCAGGAGAAAGGAGAACTGCAGGCCAAGGATCGTCAACACGGGTACCAGTGCGTTGGGCAACGCATGGCGCGTCAATACCCGCCACTCCCCCGCGCCCTTCGCACGCGCGGTCCGAATGTAATCCTCGTGCAGGGTATCGATGAGTGCGCCGCGCAGCACGCGCGCCAGAATCGCGGCCTGCGGCATCGCCAGCGCGATGGCGGGCAAGGTCAGGGCTTTCATTGCGCTCCAAAACCCGGCCTGCCAGCCGGGGAAGCCGCCGGCCGAAACCCAGCGCAGGCCGATCGCAAACAGCAATACCAGCAGCATGCCCAACCAGAAATTGGGCACCGCGAGACCCAGTTGCGTCATGCCGCTGACGACCGTGTCGCCGGCGCGCCCTCTTCGAGCCGCCGCATACAGACCTACGGGAAAGGCCAGCACCGTGGACAGCAACAGCGCGTACACCGCCAACGGCAGGGAGACCTGCAACCGCTCTGCCAGTAGCGCACTCACCGGAACACGGTAGGTGTAGCTCACGCCGAAATCTCCGCGCAGCAAGCCGCCAAGCCACGACAGATAGCGCTGCCACGGCGCGGCGTCCAGGCCGAGTTGGTGGCGCATGACGGCCACCGTGTCGGCATCCGCCTGCAGCCCCATCATGTAGCGCACCGGATCGCCGGGTACGACCTGGACGATGACAAACACGATCGCGGTCGCGGCCAGCAAGGTCGCCAGCAGTACCGACAGGCGCAAGGTCAAATAGGCACTGCCGAAGCGTCGTGTTGCCAGCAGCAGCAAAGCCAATGCTGCCGCACAGAAGCCGATGCCGGCTGCCCTGATGTACGGCTGGCGAATCGGTGTTGCAGCCGATTCGGCGCCATGACCGACGAGCGCCGCGTCGTCAAAATAGGCGCGGGAAACATCCACCACGCCGAGCACGTTGTCGAAATCAATGCCGTGCAAGTGCGCGTTCCAGACATCCAATTTGGGATATTGGAACAAGAATCCATTCACCGCGTCGGCGGCAAGCTTGCGCTGTATCTGATGCAGCAGCTCGGTGCGTTCCTTATCGTCGGTGCTGTCGTCCAGTGCCGCAATCAATGCTTTGTATTCGGGGTTGGAATAGCCGAAGTAATAGTCATCGCGAGCATAGATGTCGTAGTCCAACGGCTCGACATGCCCCACGATGCTCATGTCAAAGTCGTGGCGCGTGTAGACCTGATCGAGCCACTGCGCCCATTCGAGATTTTCAATCTTTACCCGGATGCCGGCCTGCCCGAGCTGGGCCGCCACAATCTCGCCGCTGCGCCGCGCATAACTGGGCGGCGGCAGCTTCAGGGTCAGCGCAAAACCCTGCGGGTATCCCGCCTGGGCGAGCAGCGCCCTGGCTTTGGCGACGTCGTGCGGATACACGCCGGTCAGGTCGATATAGGCTGGATTTCGCGGCGGGAAGTGACTGCCGATGGGCGTACCGTAGCCGAACATCGCGCCATCGATGATGGCGCGGCGATCCAAGGCGTAGGAAATCGCACGGCGCACCAATACATTGCTCAGGGGCGGCGCGCGCTCGTTGAGCCCCAGCACCGTCTCCATTTCCGTCGTTCCGTCGAACACGTTGAAGCGGCGATCCGCCGCAAACTGCGCGAAGCTCTCGGGCGCCGGATAATTGGCGAACGCATCGACATCGCCCGCCATCAGCGCGGCGAACGCCGCCGTGGGATCGGTGATGAATTTGAAGGTGACCTGGTCCAGCACCGCGGGCCTGCCCGGATAGTCGGGGTTGCGCTCCAGGGTGATGGAGTCGCCGCGGCGCCAGCGCAGGAAGCGAAACGGGCCGGTGCCGACGGGCCGCACGGCGTTGTTCGCGGCGGATTGCGGCGAGACCATCACGGCAGCTCCGAAGGCGAGACCCTGCAGCAGTCCTCCGGAGCGGCGGCTCAAGGACACTCTCAAGGTGAGCGTATCGACGGCCTCGACGGCGCGAATCGCCCGCAGGCGCGATCGCTGCGGATTGGTCGAGCCGGGTGCTACGAGGCGCTGCAATGAAAATTGCGCCGCCGCGGCATCGAATGCGCTGCCGTCGTGGAAGCGCACACCGCTTTTCAAATGAAATACGTAGGTCAGACCGTCGGCGGAGACCTCCCAGGACAGCGCCAGTCTCGGCAGCACCGAACCGTCGGCGGCGAATTGCACCAGTCCCTCGTACACATTGCCGTAGAGGACTTCCGAAATCGCCGCGGCTGGATTGGCGGTGGGATCGAGAACCGGCGGCTCGAGCTGGGTGCCGATGATCATCCGCTGCGCAGCGTGAATCGGGCTCGCCGCGAACCACGCAGCGCCGAGTACCGCCATCGTCAGTTTTCTAATTCGCGTCAATCGCGCTCGACCATCATGCGGTACCGGAGAGCAACGACCGGGCAGCCAGCGCCATGACCTTTGTCGAATTCACCATGTCCTCGATCAGCACATATTCGTCCGGCTGATGGGCAAGATCGAGAATTCCCGGACCGTAGGCTATGCAGTCGCGCAGCCTGCCGATGCGGTCGATGTGCTTTTGATCGTACGTGCCCGGCGAACACACGAATTCCGCTGCACGTCCCATGACCTGCTGAATCGCGGCGGCGGTGCTGCGCGCCACCGGTCCATTGCGATCGGCCATGGTGGGCTGCACCTCAAAAATATCGCGCAGCTCGTACGCAAAGCCGTCGCGTTCCCGGGCCAGCTGCTCGAGCAGCGCGCGAACCTCGCCCTTGACGCTGTCCATGTTCTCCTCGATGAGCAAGCGGCGGTCGATGATCATTCGGCACGAGTCGGGGACGCAGGGCGCGGGGTAGCCCAAGGTCTCCGCCTGACCACCGTGAATGGAATTGATGTTCAGGGTCGAATGCCGCGCACCGGACGGCACGACCGGCATGTCGGTTCGGCGGGCCGCGAGCTTCGGGTAGAGATCCCGCTCCATCCGATCCATGAAGGCATTCATGTGGCGCACGGCGCAATCGCCCAAGAAGGGCATCGACCCATGCGCCATGCGGCCATGTGTTTCAATTTCGGCCCACCAGACTCCGCGATGGCCGATGCAGACCCGATCCACGTTGAGAGGCTCGGGAATGATGACGTGATCGACTCGAGGCGGCGAGAACCAACCGCGCTGCGCCAGATAGTGCACGCCGCCGAAGCCGCCGGATTCCTCGTCGACCGTTCCGGAGATTTCCAACGTGCCGGGCAACGCGCCGTTCTCGTCGATCAACGCTTCGACGGCGATGATGGATGCCGCGAGGCCGCCCTTCATATCGCAGGCCCCGCGTCCATAAACTTTGCCGTCCTTCACCACGGCCGCAAACGGATCCAGGGTCCAGCCGGCGCCGGTCTGCACCACATCGATATGGCCGTTGAAGTGCACGCAAGGACCCGGCGCGCCGCCGCCGCGCCGCGCGATCACGTTGATGCGCGGGTGGCGATCGCTATCGCCGGGCGTGCCGGACGCGCGCACGTACTCGACACTAAAGCCGCGGGCGCGGAGCCGCCCGCCGATGAATTCCGCGCAGGGCTGATAGGCTTCGCCCGGCGGGTTCACCGTCGGGAAGCGGATCAACGCCCGCGTCAGTTCAACCAACTCATCGCGGCGCGAGTCGATGCTTTTGAGCAGACTCTCCGACGGGTCGCGGATCATGCGCCACCCGAAGCGTGCCGGACACGGGTGAGCGCGACGCGGCTGCGCGCCTGATCGGCCAATGCAGGCAGTCCCAGCTTGCCGTAGACCAGGGCAAGCGACGCGTTCAGCGGCACCCCGTTCGGGTCGGCCGCGCGCCGCAATTCGAGCAAACGTTGCGCTTCGCTCCACCGTCCGCTCTTGAGCGCCGCATCCAGCAGAATCTGCTCGAATAAATCGCGTTGCGCGTGACTGCCGCCGACTTCCGTCAAACGCGGCAGGGCGATGCCCAGGCGCTGCCGCGCTCGATCGTATTCACCGCGGGCGTAGGCGTACACGCCTTCGCTGGCGGGCAACGCCACTTCCTGCCATGCACTGCGGATGAACTCGGGAGCGCGCGGCGCGTAGTCGCGTACAACTTGCAGCAAAATCTCGGCCTGAGGCCGGCGCGCGCGCGTCAATCCATACAGGTATTGCAGCGTCAGAAAGGGCTGCACCGTGTCATGGGCTCGTGCCGCCAAATGGTCGGCAAGGTCCTCCCATCGCGACCCGACATCGATGCCTGCGATCTCGAACCGCGCGAGCAGCGAAACGGCGCCGACCTGATCCTGCGAGTAGTCCTTGGCAATTCCCCAGCAGTGTTCGTCATACAATTTCAGCGCTTCGTGTTCGCGGCCCTGGCTCAAGTAGAACAGCGCCAGATGCCACCAGATATGCGTGAGCATGAAGGAATTCAGGTCCGACCAGGTGTCCGACGCGTCTTCCAGCAATTGCGCGCCTGCGTCGATTTGACCGCGGGTCAAAAACACATGTGCCAGCGCGTGCTGCGCCCAGGGCTCCTTGCGCCGCATCGCCAGCGCCGAGCGCGCCTCCGTCTCCGCCTCGTCGAGCAGATGGCATTGCTCGTAGCCGAACGCCTTCATGCCATACACCTGCGGAACATCGCTGTTCTCCGCGCTCACTTTCAAGGCCGCCCGCAACATCCCGGCGGCATTGCCGCGGTTGAATTCAAAATACTGGTGCGTTTTGACGATCGCCAGGTCCCGGGGAAATTCATCCGACACCTGATCGCACAGCCGGATGGCGCGCTCCAGATCGCCGCCGGCCCAAGCCTGCAGCATGGCCGTATTGAGCTGCTCACGCCGCGTCGCGCTCGGCGCCGCGCGTTCCGCGGCCTGCAGATACTTCGCCGCGCGTGCGGCCGCCTCCGGAGCCTCGAGCAGCATCCACAGCATGCCCGCGTACACATTGGCCATGCACGATCCGGGGTCCGCATCAGCCGTCATCAAGATGCGCTCGGCGCGCGTTTCGTATCCTAGGAATCCTGCAATGAAATCATCGATGCCGCGCAGCGTGGCGTCGTGCTGCCCGGTGAGCGGGTTACCCAGATAGTCTCGCTGCATCCGTGGATCATACTAGCTGGCCTTCAAGAACGCCGCCGTATCCGCCGCGGATCGCTGCGGGATCTCGAGTTGCGGCAGATGCCCCACATGCGGATAGGTGATCAATTTCGAACCCGCAATTGCCGCCGCGAATTTCTTCGCCGCCGCAGGTTCAATGAGCGGGTCGCTTTCGCCCCACAGGATCAGCGTCGGCACTTTGACGCTCGACAACAGCTGCGCCGTTGAGGCGGGACCCGCGCCCATGTTGATTCCCATCAAAATTTCGCGGTGCCCGGGCGCGCGCTGAAATTCCGCGAAGCGATCCACGAGCCCCTCGGTGATCAGCGTTTTATCGTAGACGTCGGTCTTGAGACCCTGATCGATCAACGGTCGATTGTCGATTTTGCTCAGCAGCGTGCGGCCGAGCCGATAGCGCAGAATCTTGAAGGCCAGCGGCTCGTCGCCGGCCGGCTTGTCATTCGCAAATCCGGCGGCGTCAACCAAAATGAGCGCGTTGATCCGTTCAGGATGCCGCACCGCCAGCTGCCACGCGGCGCCGCCGCCCATGGAATTGCCGGCGACCGCAAACTTCGGCAGCGCCAGTTTCGCGGCGAAGGCATCGACAAAGTCCGCCAAGCTGTCGCCGCTCAAGACGCTGCCCGCAGGGGCGCGGGTTAGACCGTGGCCGGGAAAATCCAGGCTGATGATGTGGAACTGAGGCGTAAGTTCCCTGACCCATCCTTCCCACGTCATGAAGGAGTCTCCGAATCCGTGCAGCAGCACCAGCGTCGGCAGGCTCGGATCGCCGTCCTCGCGATAATGCGCGTGATAGCCGCCGGGCAGATCCACGAAGTGCGAATCGGCCTGGGCGTATTTGGCCTCCAGCGCCGCATAGGGAATATCAGGTCCGCGCAGCCAGAGCCATGCGCCGATCAGGATTAGGACGATGAGCCCCAAAATGATGCCGAGAATTCGCATTACGCCCTCTAGTATTTGTACGTCAGTCGGATGCCGACCGTCGTGGGTTCCCCGGCCGCCGCGACTTCGCTGGTCTGCAGAAAGAAGTTCCTCGTGAGGTCGTAGGACTTATCAAAAATATTTCGCCCCCACAAGGTCACCGTCCAGGGCACGCCGGAAGCCGGCGCCAGCGTCAGGTTCGCATTCGCCAGCCAGTATTTTGGAATGGTGAAATCGTTGCTGCCCAGCAAGAAGAACTGGCTATAGGTGTCGTGAAAACTGTAGTTCGACTCGGCAGTCACCTTGAAGGCGCCGAGATTCCAGGTGTAGCTCACATCGCCGCCGTAGGTCCACTTCGGGAAACTTTCCGGCCGGCCGTTGTAATCGACCGGCGGCAGCGTCGGGTCCGCGGGAACATCCAGCAGCTTGCTGGTGTAGTAGCCTTCGGCGAATCCGGCGTATTGCGAAATCGAAAGCCCATCCAGCGGATGCCACTCCAGATCTAATTCAGCGCCGCTGATGCGCGAATTGGCATTCACGAATCGGCCGATGAACGACTGCGACGCATCGTCGAAAACCTTGCCCAGAATCTGCTGGTCCCGGTAGCGATAGTAGAACACGGACGTGTTCACCCGAAGAGTGGGGGTGACGTCTGATTTCACGCCGATCTCGTAGGCAGTGAGTCTCTCCGGCTGGAACGGATCGGCCGACGGCGCGGTTGTGGTGTTGTGCGCGGTGAAGCCGCCCGATTTGACGCCGCGGCTGATGCTTCCATAGAGCAGCGTGCCGGACAGAGGCTTGTAGTCCAACTCCACCTTTCCGGAAGGCAAGTTCGAGGTGATCGATCCGCCCAGAGCGCCGCCCGTCAACGAGGGCGGCCCGGGCACAAACGCCGTGTTGAGCCCGATCAGTTCACGGTTCTCGCGATCCTCGCGGACTCCGAGCGTCGCCTTCAAGGTGTCAGTGATTTGATAGTCGCCTTGCGCGAAGACTCCCAAGGAATTGGCGGCTTGCTCGTAGGTCGTCACGGCGATGCCGCCAAGACGATCGGTGAGGTCGGAATAGAAATTCTCGCGCAGATCTTCGTTGGAGTAGAAGACTCCCGCGACCCAGCTGAAAGGCCCGTGAGTCCCTGCCAGGCGCAGTTCCTGGGAAAACACGTCAACATCGCTATTCAAATATTCGTCCGAGTCGTCGAATTGCGTGGCGTCCCAGTCCGCATATTCGCGCCGGATGAGTTTGTTGTAGGCGGTGATACTGGTGAGCTTGGCGCCGCCGAAATCGATATTGGCGGTCAGATCGATCCCGTCATTGCTGTTGTTGAGCCCAGGCTTCGAACTTGCGTTGATGCCGATCAGCTTCGCGAAAGACGGATTGAGCTCCCAGCCGGTGGCATATCTCGACGTATCCGCGGGGATGACCGGCCCGCCGTTGCCCGGCTTGTAGGGTTGCAGCAGGTACAGGCCCTGCTCGTCGGACTTGTCCTGCGACCAGTGAACGCCGAGCCGCAAATCAACTGCTTCCGCCGGGTCCCATTGCAGTTGGCCGCGAACCGCGACCTTGTCTTTGTCGCCCAACGATTGTCCGGTGACCCGATTGCGCTGCCACGCGCCGCCCTGTTCCGTGGCCACGGCGAGCCTTCCGAGCAGCCCGTCGGCAATGGGGCCGGATACGAATCCATCGGCGTTGAGCTCATTGTGCGTGCCGTACTCCAGCGAGAATCCCGCATGCGGCTCCGCGGTCGGCCGATTGCTGATGAAGTTGATCTCGCCGCCCGTGGTATTGCGCCCGTACAACGTTCCCTGGGGTCCGCGTAATACCTCAACGCGGTCGATGTCGAACAGCTGGCCTTGCGTTTGGATCGGCAGCGCGAAGGCGACGCCGTCGAGGCTGACGCCGACGGGCGAGGTATTGTTCGACGTATAGTCGATAAAACCCACGCCCCGCAGGCGAAATTGCGGCTGACTGCTGCCGAACGCCGGTTCGACCTGCAGGCTCGGAACGGCATTTTGCAGGTCGTTGACATAGCTGATCGACTTTTCCGCCAGACTCTGGCCGGAGAGTACGGACATGGCGATGCCCACGTTCTGCGCCGACTCCACGCGCCGCTGCGCCGTCACAACGACCTCCTCGAGACCGCTGTCGCCCGGCGATAACGGAGGCGCGGCGGCGGCCAAACCGCCCGTGCTCATGAAAATGGCGCCGGCAGCTGCGGCGGCGGCCATTGTCCGAATTGACATCCCCATCTCCTGATACCCGAAGGCAAACAAGCAGCGCGCATCATCCGCGACGCGCCCTTCCCTGTGAAGTGTCGTTTATGAAGCTGGTGATGCGGAAAGGTTATGTCCGTCTGGCAGGGGTGTAGATATTACACTTGCGGTCGCGCACGATTTCTTCTGTTGCGATCCATGCGTAAACTACGCCTTCCCGGGGTGTTAAGGCGGCCGATGCTGCGGAAATTTGTCATGTTTTTCGCGTGCGCGACGCTGGCGGCTGCCGATATGGCGGGAGCACAGACCTCGCCGATTCCCGCCGCGGACTATACCCTGGCGAAATCCTGGCGGATCGGGGGCAATAACGGCTGGGATACGCTGGTACTGGAAGCCAGCGGCGGCCGCCTGTTCGTCACCCGCGACGACCACGTCGATGTGATTGAGACGGTGAGCGGCAAACTGACCGCCAACATACCGCGCACGGCCGGTGTGCACGGCGTCGCATTCGCGCCGGCGTTGAAGCGCGGCTTCACCAGCAACGGCCGTTCCAATTCCGTCTCCGTATTTGAACTCGACACGCTGCGCGTCGCCTACGAAGTGCCCATCTCCGGAACATCGCCGGGCGCCATTCTTTATGAGCCGCAGCAAAATCACATCTTCACCGCCAATCGGGAGAGCGCCAATCTGTCGGTGCTCGACGCCGGAACGCTGCAAGTGGTGGCGACCGTCGCGCTGCCCGGCCCCCCGGAATCCATGACCACGGACGACGCCGGACGTGTGTACGTGAACATCAATACGGCGCCGGGAAGAGTGGTTCTCGTCGATGCAAAATCGCTTACGGTGAAGGCCAAATGGCTGCTGAAGGAATGCGCCGGGCCCACGGCGATGGCCATCGATATCATAAATCATCGATTGTTCTCGGTCTGCGCGAATCAGGTCATGGCAGTGACGGACTCCCTGTCTGGCAGGGCCATCGCACAAGTCGTGATCGGCAGAGGCTCCGATGGCACCGTGTACGATCCCGAATTGGGCATGGTATTCAGTTCCAACGGCATCGACGGCACGCTCACCGTCATCCACCAGGATTCACCCGATGAGTACCGGGTGGCCGCCACGGTCACGACCCAGGTGAGTGCCCGCGCGCTGGCGCTCGATCCATCAACGCACAAGATTTATATGGCCGCCGCGCAGTTCGGCCCGCCGCAGGCGTCGGCCGACGATCAGCCGCGGCCGCACGCGACCGTCATGCCCGACAGCTTCCTGATCCTGATTGCGCAACCGAAATAGGGCTCCATGAGCGAGCGCACCCAAGTGGTTTGCGGACATTGCGATTCCGTCGTGGGTCTTCCCAGCGAGCGGTTGAAGGACGCGCCGCGCTGCCCCAAATGCCACTCGCCCTTGTTCGAAGGCAAGCCGATCGAATTGACGGAAGGGAATTTCGACAAGCATCTCGGCCGGGGCGATCTGCCGCTGGTGGTGGATTTTTGGGCGCCCTGGTGCGGTCCCTGTATCGCCA
The DNA here is from genome assembly GCA_035488895.1 of Steroidobacteraceae bacterium. Lineage (GTDB taxonomy): Bacteria > Pseudomonadota > Gammaproteobacteria > Steroidobacterales > Steroidobacteraceae > Bog-1198. Next base: position 47,315 of record DATHKV010000262.1, on the reverse strand, counting down.
TGGCGCCCTTTTATGAGGCTGCCGCACGGCAGCTGGAGCCCCGGCTGCGCTTTGCAAAATTGAACACCCAGGATGAGCCCGCGCCGGCTACCCGCTACAACATTCGCGCAATCCCCACGATGATCGTGTTCCGCGGCGGCCGCGAAATTGCCCGCCAGACGGGCGCCATGGACTCGGCCACCTTGTCGCGGTGGCTTCAATCAGTCGTTTGAACTCGCGCCGGCCTCAAGTCTTGCGGAATAGCAGGACGAATCGATCCGTCTTGCCGACCGCGGGACCCTTGTAGCTGATCAGATCCCGCGCATCATCCGGTCTTCTCAGCAGGTCGCTTGTTGCGGCCACCTTGAATCCGTGCGCGCTGAAATCCTTCACGGCAAACGCCTCTTCAATACGATGCAGTTCGCCCGCGTCGGATTTGGCGCGACCTGCTTTGGCCGAGTGATCGATCAACAACACGACTCCGCCCGGCTTGAGCGCGCGCGACAATTGATCGAGCACCGCGCCGACGTCGATCTTCGGCCAGGGACTCTTGGGAGTCGAGTCCACCCAGTACATGTCGTGATAGACCTTCACCAGGAGAATCGCGTCGAGGCTCGCGGGTGCCAGCTTCATGTCGTTGAGGTCGACGGTCAGCTGCTTCACATTGGTCAGGCGGCCGCCGGCCATTCGATCCTTCAAGGCCGGCTGGCTCCAATTATCAAAGGCGAGATTGTTGATGAGATCCACCTCGCCCTTGGGACCCACGACGTAGCTCAGCAATTCGCTGTAGTAACCGTCGCCCGCGAGCACATCGGCGACCTTCATCCCCGGCTTGATGCCCGCAAGGCGCAGCATTTCGGCCGGATGGTCCAGCACGTCGCGCGCTGAATCGGCCGCGGGCCGGCCGGGGTGCGTCAGCGCCGCGTCATAGTCATCCGCGCCATACGCCACAGCGCCTGCCAGCAGCAGGGCGGCGCAGAGCACTGAAGAGGCAAATGAGATTCTGTGTTGAGTCATTTGTTTTCACCCTTGATGAATAACAGAGCAATGAGGGTAATGAGTCCGGCCGTGGACAAATAGTATCCGACAAACGCCAGGCCGTAGTGAATTGCCAGCCAGGTCGCAACGGGCGCGGCGAGCGAGGCGCCCAGAATGCCCGCAAAGTTGAACGTGAGCGAGGTGCCCGTGTACCGAACAGAGGTGGGGAACAGCGTTGCGAGCGCGCTGCCCAACGGCCCGTAGGAGAGGCCGCTCAAGCCAAAGCCACAGGCCAGAAATACGAACACCAACGTCGTCTCGTGGGCGCTGAACAAGGGCTTGAAGCTGAAACCGTAGGCAATGATCAACACGGTGGCAACGATCAGCATCGTCCGGCCGCCGATGCGGTCCGCCAGGCGTCCCGCCACCGGAATCATCAAGCCGAAGAATACGGCCGCCAGCATCTGCATGATCAGGAACTGCTGGCGCGGAAATCCCAGCGAATTCGTGCCCCAGCCCAGGGCGAAGATATTCGCGAGGTAGAACACCAGGAAGGTGGTCGTGGATCCCAAGGCCCCCAACAGCAGCTGCAACGGGAATTTGGCGAACACCGTATTGAAGGGCACCCGCACCCGTTCGCCCTGGGCGATGCTGCGCTTGAAGGCCGGTGTCTCGACCAGCTGGAGCCGGATGTACAGGCCGACTGCCACCAGCACGGTGCTGGCCAGGAACGGCACACGCCAACCCCAGCTGAACAACTGCGCCTCCGACAAGTAGTTGCTGATCAGCAGAAACGCGCCGATGGAAATGATCAGGCCCAGTGGTGCGCCCAGCTGCGGAAACATGCCGTACCAAGCGTGCTTGCCCGGCGGCGCATTTTCGGTGGCCAGCAGTACCGCGCCGCCCCATTCACCGCCCAATCCAATGCCCTGCCCGATGCGGCACAGCGCGAGCAGCACCGCCCCATACACGCCCACGGAGGCGTAGGTCGGCAGCAAACCAATGCAGATGGTGGAAATTCCCATGGTCATCAGCGCCGTCACCAGCGTGGTCTTGCGTCCGACCCGGTCGCCGAAATGCCCGAAAATCGCGGCGCCGATGGGCCGCGCGACAAAGGCCAGCGCAAACGTCGCCAGCGATTGCAGGGTCGCAATCGCAGGGTCACCCTTGGGAAAAAATAGGCGCGGAAACACCAATATGGCAGCGGTCGCATAGATATAAAAGTCGTAGAACTCGATGGTCGTTCCGACCATGCTGGCGAGTAGGATTCGGCGCGCCTGCGGCGCACTGGGCGCGAGATTCGAGTCAAGCAAAGGCAACCTCGGCATGTCGTTATGAGTTTTGCCGATACTACACCAGCCCCCGCTGCCGAATTCAGTGCGATGGAGATATGCTGCGGCCATGCAAATCGAACCGGACGACTATCGGGTGAAAGAGGGGACGAAGGTCGATCTTGAGAAATGGCCGACAGTTGCTCAGCGCGTTTACCGCAGCAACCGCCAGTACCGCGACCTGCTGAGCGCGCACGTGCAGGAATTGAGCGCGCAGCAAACAAGACTGTACGCCTCGAATCGCTACGCCTTGCTGGTGATATTTCAGGCCATGGACGCGGCGGGGAAGGACGGCGTGATCGCCCACGTCATGTCGGGCGTCAATCCGCAAGGCTGCCGCGTGGTCAGCTTTAAACATCCGGGAGCGGAGGAACTGAAGCACGATTTCTTGTGGCGCACGACGCGCGAGCTGCCCGAACGCGGTCAGATCGGCATATTCAATCGATCCTATTACGAAGAGGTCCTGATCGCGCGCGTGCATCCGGAAATCCTTCGAGCGCAAGGACTGCCTTCGGAACTCATGGATGAAAAGAAGATTTGGCACGAGCGTTATCGTTCCATCGTGGACCTGGAGCGGCACCTCACGCGCAACGGCACTCGCATCGTCAAATTCTTCCTGCACCTATCGAAAGACGAGCAGCGCAAGCGCTTTCTCGATCGGATCGACACACCCGATAAAAATTGGAAGTTTTCCGCCGCGGATATCGCGGAGCGTCAATATTGGAAGCAATACATGAAGGCATACGAAAAATGCCTGAGCGCCACCAGCGCGGATTACGCGCCTTGGTACGTCGTTCCGGCGGACGACAAGCCCAATGCGCGGCTCATTGTGTCGCGCATCCTGCTCGATACGCTGGAAGCGCTGAAACTGCACTATCCGAAACCGACTGCTGCGCACCGCCGCGAATTGCGCGCTCTACGCAAGCAGCTGCAGCATCGCTCCTAGTACTTCGGAACTGTGAATTTGAGCGGCGTTCATGTTCCAGGGTGATAGAAAGTTTCGAGGCACGGAAGAGCGCAGTGCCTCGAAACTTTCTATCACCCTAGAGCTTTAAGGCGCGACGCCCAAACTCACGGTGCTGGAGGACGAGCGTCGGTAGCGTCGGCATGTGATATCGACTGGTCCGGGCATTCGTCGAGATCTACAGCAACCAGTCAATATCACCGGCCCGAGGTGCTACGTTTTGCGTACGCCAATCACGATCAGCACCACGCCGGCCACCACCGCCGCGCCGCCGACCCAGGGCGGAATCGACTGTTGTTGGGAGACTTTTGCTTCCACACTTCCTATCTTGAGTACGCTCTTGTCGCTCGAATAGGACGGAGACTTGACGAGCACGAACAGCCCTCCCAGGATCAGTATCGCGCCCAAGATTTGCAGCACTCGCATGTGAAAACCTCGCTAAATGGGAACCTGGAGGGCAGTGTAGACCTGGTTCACGTGTATTCGCTCGTGTCTGGTGTTATGTTTTGCCTGTTATGACACCGCTGCGAACCCGATCAATGAGGCTCGTGCTGCTGCTGGCGCTAATCCTACCGCTGCAAAGCTTCGCCGTGGCATGGAGTTGCGGCTCTTCCGAGGCCGATTCGGCCGCCGCGCATCAGCATTGTGCGCCGGAGTCGGGCGCCGCCCACACCGGGGAGGCGCAGGTTCACCATCACTGCGGCACCTGCTGTGCCGCCGCGATTGCGGCACTGCCCTTCGGCTGGATCGCGCCGCCCTCGATCACTCCCCCGATAGCCCTACCGCAAATGGGGTCGCCTCCCAACGTGGCCCTCGACCGGCTCGATCGCCCTCCGCGCCTCGTCTCCCGCTGAACTGCGGCGCTAACCGCGCCGATTTCTGCCCTGACGATGCGAGGATGGTATGCGACACGCATTTCTTCTGTTGATCACGTTCGCCGCGCTTGGCGTTAGCGCCTGCGCCGGCTTCTCCCGGGACGGCGGCTTCGATGCCGTTGCGGACACCTCTCGACGGCACTTGGCCCTCGATCCTAGGTGGCCGCGGACCCCGGAGGAAAAGGACAAGGTAGCGGCCCAGGTTGCGGGGCTGCTGAGGCATCCGTTGTCCGCTGCGGACGCCGTGCAAGTGGCGCTGCTCAACAACCGCATGCTGCAGGCCGATTTCGAGGAACTCGGGATTTCCGAAGCCGATTTGGTGCAGGCGGGCCGCCTTCCCAATCCGCGCTTCGATCTGCGCCACGCCAGTGCCGGCGGCCAATACGACATCGAGGAGACTTTGAGTCTCAATGTGCTTGCGCTGCTGACGATGCCGTACGTGCGCGACATCGAAAAGCGGCGCTTCGCGCAGGCTCAGGATGCCGTGGTGCTGCGCATCGCGCAGCTGGCACAGGACACCCGTGAGGCCTTCTACCGGGCAGTGGCCGCGCGCGAATCCCGCGATTATCAGCTAAAGGTCCGCGCGGCCGCGGAAACCGGCGCGACGCTGGCGCGCAGAATGGTGGCCGCGGGCAATTGGAACAAGCTCGATGCGGCCCGCGAACAGAGCTTCTATGCCGATGCCGTCCAGGGTCTGACGCAGGCGCAGCTCGCGGAGCAATCCGCGCGTGAGCGCTTGCTGGTCTTGCTGGGCCTGCCTGGCGACAAACCGGGAGGACCGGAGCTGCAGCTGGGTGGGTCATTGCCGGAGCTGCCCGGCAGCGCGGAGCAGCTTCCCGACGTCGAGCAAGCGGTCCTGCAGAACCGGCTCGATTTGCAGCTGATGCGCGCGCAAATCGATGAATTGCAGCAGCGGCTCAAGCTCACCCGCAGCACGCGCTTCGTCAACGTTCTCGACCTGGGTGCAACGCGCGTGCGGCAAGGCGCACGCGATACTCCGTACGAGCGCGGCTATACCGTCACTCTCGAAGTTCCGATATTCGACAGCGGCGCGGCGCGTCTCAAAAAATCCGAAGCCACCTATGCGCAGGCGGTCGATCGCTTTGCGCATGCCGCCATCGAGGCACGCTCGCAAATTCGACTGGCGTATGCCGGGTATCGCGCAGCCTACGAACTCGCCGTTCAGCAGCGCGATGAGGTGCTGCCGCTGCGCAAGGCAATCACACAGGAGAATCTGCTGCGTTACAACGCATCGCAGGTCAGCATTTTCGAGTTGCTGTCGGATGCACGCGAACAAGCCGCCGGCATCGATGGCTACATACAGCGTCAGCGCGATTTTTGGATCGCCAAATCGCGGCTCGACGGCGCGTTGCTCGGCAATTCCACGCCGTAACCGCTCCAAGGAGATAGCATGCTTTCACGAAGACAGTTTTTCAGCGGCGCATCGCTTGCGGTCGCGGCCGGCGCAGTGGCCAAGAGCGCGCTCGCGGCGCTTCCCGAGATCGTCACCACCGACTCGCCCGAGATGCAGCCGCCGCTCCATCCGCCGAATGGCCGGCCGTATCGCGGCGTGGCAACTCTCAACGGCTGGACGCTGCCCTGGCGAATGCGCAACGGCATCAAGGAATTTCACCTGGTCGCCGAGCCCGTGATTCGCGAGATCGCGCCCGGCATGAAGGCTCATCTGTGGGGATACAACGGTCAATCGCCGGGCCCCACCATCGAGGTCGTGGAGGGTGATCGTGTGCGGATCTTCGTCACGAACCGGCTGGCGGAACACACCAGCATTCACTGGCACGGTCAGCGCCTGCCCAATGGCATGGACGGCGTGGCCGGTCTCAATCAACCGTCCATCAAACCCGGTCAGACTTTCGTTTACGAGTTCGCAGCGCAGCGCGCCGGAACATTCATGTACCACCCGCACGCCGACGAAACCACGCAAATGGCGATGGGCATGATGGGATTTTGGGTGACGCACCCCAAGGATGCGAAGCTCATGCCGGTCGATCGCGACTATGTATTTCTATTGAACGCCTATGACATCCCCCCCGGCAGCGCGACGCCCAAGGTCAGCACCATGCTGGATTTCAACTTATGGACCTTCAATAGCCGCGCATTTCCGGGCACCGCCCCGATGGTGGCGCGCCTCGGCGAGCGAGTGCGGGTTCGCGTCGGCAATCTCACCATGACCAATCATCCCATCCACCTGCACGGCCATGAATTCGTGGTGGTGGGCACGGATGGCGGCTGGACTCCGCCGGGATCGCGCTGGCCCGAGGTCACCACCGATATCGCAGTCGGTCAAATGCGCGCCATCGAGTTCACCGCGGCGGCGCCCGGTGATTGGGCGTTTCACTGCCACAAGGGCCATCACACCATGAACTCGATGAGCCATGCCGTGCCGAACACCATCGGCGTCGAGCAGGACGACCTGGCGGCGCAGATTGCCGCGCTGGTACCGGGCTACATGGCCCCCAGCGCAAATATGGGCGGCATGCCGATGCACATGCCGCTGCCCGACAATACGCTGCCGATGATGACGGGCGCCGGTCCGTATGGGGACATTGAGATGGGCGGCATGTTCACCGTCATGAAGATTCGCGCGAACCAGGCCCACGGCGATTATCGCGACCCGGGCTGGTACCAGGCGCCGGCAGGCAGCGTCGCTCACGCGTGGGAGGGAGAGCCGCCGCCGGCGGTGCGTAGTATTCTTGCGCCGTGAGCCGAAACACCGTCAAGACAGTGGATATCGATGCACCGCCGGAGAGGGTGTTCGCGGTGTTGTGCGATATCGAGCACTGGCCGGAATGGACTCCCACCATGAGCAGCGTACAGCGTCTGGACAAAGGATCGCTTGCGGTCGGCAGCAGCGCACAGGTTCGACAACCCAAGCTTCGGCCCGCGGTGTGGCAGGTCACCGAGTTCGAGGACAACCGCAATTTTACCTGGACTACACGCGCTCCCGGCCTTCGTATGAAAGCGGGACACCTGGTTGAGCCTCGGGGCAGCGGCAGCCGTGTGGCGCTTTCATTCGAGATCTCGGGATTGATCGCACCGTTGGTGTCGCGTCTGTACGGCGGCCTGATCGAACAATATGTGGCCACCGAATCGCAGGGGCTCAAAAAGCGCAGCGAAGCGCAGACTCCTTGACGAAGCGCGCCGGATCAGCGCGCGCGAATCCGGTCCCTGCAGAAAATGAACAAGCTGTTCCCTGCGATGCTCACCGCGAACAAGGCCAGTGATGCCGGAACCACTTCGAATACCTTGTGCAAACCCAGCCAGGTCACGGGCGACTCCCACCAGTGCAGGAAACCGGCGATTGCGCCGACGCTGTCTTCCCTGACGCAGCAATGCGTCAGACCGATCCGGATGCCGTCGCCCATGCCGATGTGCGTCCACTCGCCCTGGCGAAACCAGCGATACAACTGCATGCTGATGAGAAAGAGAAATGTCGCCAGACATCCGTAGCCGATGATGGCGCCGACGCCGCTCATCACGCGCAACGTGACGGTTCGAACGCTCATGTCTGACCGCCCGCCGAGGGGCACCCTTTGACTTCGAGCCGGACGATCCGGCCGGACTCGCCCTGTAAATCTGAAGGGTTCAACAAACTGTCCGTGGGTTTCAAGTCGATATCGATCCAATAGACGTTGCCGTTGCGCTTGCGATCGGCGATGCCCGGATTGAATCCCAGCGCCTGCGCTTGCGCGACGCGGCTCTGTGCGCGCTTCGATTCGCTGTACAAGCCCAACGAAATCACCGAGCCCTCGTTGGGTCCCGGCATTTCCAGTGCATCGTCGATACCGCCGGCCTTGAGCTTGGCCAGCGTCTGTTCGGCCACGGCCCGCGTCGCCGGCAGCGGCAGGTAGACCCAAACGCCGGCCCAAACCTCGCCGTCGGCAACCCGTTGGCGAGGATCGTATCCGCCCGCGCGCAGAGTCGACGCCGCATGCGCCGCTTCCGACACGTCTCGAAACGGCCCCACGCTGATGCAGCGTTTCACGTTCGTCAACAGGGCGGTACCGCTCCCGTCGCGCGCAGGCTCGGAGGCCCCAGGCACGGCGGCCCCGCTCAGCGGCGCAGCCGCGGCGGCGTTACCGCTCGCATCGCCGTGGGCTTCCGCACTCTCGGATGCGAGCTTCAGCGTCGCCGGAGCCGCCGGCACCACGACGGGCTCCGGCACCTTGGCAATGCCGTGCTGCCACAGGAAGTAGCACACATTGGCAAGCACCAGGCTTACGACAAGGGTTTTCAATAGCGTCAAGCGTCACCCATGAACCAAGCGCAAACTAGCTTCACCCGACACGAACCGCTGCAGAGAATCGCCGGTTTCGAGCAGCAGCGCCCCATCCGAATCCACGCCTCGAGCAATGCCGAGAACCGCGGTCTCTCCCACGGCCACTGTTACCGGGCGGCCGCTCAAGCCGTCGAGGGCCGTCCACGCATCCCGAAACGCGGCAAACCCGAAGCGCTCGTATTGCAACAGCATACTCAAAAGTTCGTCCAAGATGGCCCCGGCCGCCAAATTGCGCGAGGGAGGCTGCTTGCAGGCATCCGTCACCGCCGCCGCGGCCACCCCGCTCGCCTGGATTTCCCGGCGGGCCTCCTCCGGCAACGACACGTTGACGCCGACGCCGATGACCACGTGCGCCGGCCCCCCCGCCTCGGCGCGCAGCTCGATCAACACACCGCCCAGCTTGCGATCTTTGAACCAAATATCATTGGGCCATTTGAGGGAAATTCCCTCCGCGCCGGCCCGGGTTAGGGCCCGCGCAACGGCGACCCCTACCCCCAAGCTGAGCGCCGGCAAGGTGCGTACGACATCGCTGCAGGTCCATCCCAGGGACATGGCGATGCCCCCGCCGAAGGGCGCGATCCAGCGCCTTCCCAACCGCCCACGGCCGGCGTGCTGCAGCTCGGCAATGCAGACATCGGCCGTGCTCGCCGGCGGTGGGGCGCTGCCGAGCAGTCGGGTATTCGTTGAGGCGACCTCGAACAGCAATTCCAAGCTGTGCAGATGCGCCTTGCGCTGCGCGGCGAGTTGGGCGCAAATGCGGCGCGCATCGAGCAGCTCGACCGGTTTTGCCAGGCGGTAGCCGCGCCGCGCCAGGGCTTGCACCTCGATGCCGATCGCGCGCAGGCGCTCCACGCCCTTCCAGACCGCCGCGCGGGTTTGCTTGAGCTCGCTTGCCAGCCACTCGCCCGAATGCACTTCGCCGTCGGCCAGCAGCACCAGCAGCGGCGGATGTTCTATGCCGCTCGCGAGCGAAATAGCCATAGCCGCCGGACACGATTTTCTTTTCCCGCCCGCATGCGTGCAATGTTGCTGCGATGGGTAAAGATTACAAACACCGCCACCGCGCTGCAAAACGTGCACAGCGGCAGGTTGTTGGGTTCGAGCACCATGACCGCGACGGCAAGCGCCACGGTCGCCAGCATCGTGGCGAGACCGACGAAGCCGGAAAGCAGCAGTACGACGATCCAACTCAAGAGCAACGGCAGCAGCAGGCGCAGCTCCAACGCGGCGACCACACCGACCACGGTCGCGGCGCCCTTGCCGCCCCGAAAATCGAACCACACGGGATAGACATGCCCGACGATCACCGCGAAGCCGCACGCCACAGTGAGCCACTCGCGCGACACGTCGGCGTCGATGCCGATGCCCGGCAGGATGGCCGACGGCAGCCAGCGCGCCGCGATGACGCCTTTGGCGATGTCGATGAGCAGGACCAGAAATCCGAATAGCTTGCCCTGCGTGCGCAGTGCATTGGTTGCACCCGCATTGCCGCTGCCCATGCTGCGAATATCGACCCCGCGCACGCGCCCCAATATCAGGCTGCCCAGCAGAGTGCCGAGCAGGTAGGCCAGGAGAAGTTTGACGCCGAGTTCGAGCATTGAAAGATTATGACCCAGGAGCCTGTCTGAGTGTTCCGCGTGGCCGCGAGCGTGACGGATTTGCCTTCAGTCGAGGCGGAGCCGACGACGTTGGGTTTGCTCCCAATGAGGAGGCGACAACGACGAATGAAGGCAAATCCGTCCGCTCCCGAAGGGTTGGCTCACGCTGAACACTCAGACAGGCTCCCTGGTCGGCCGCCCGCCGTATTCCGTTTGGGCAGGTGGATTTCCGCCAACATGCATCGCACACCGCCGCCGCCGACGCGTTCGATGGTGGGAATCTCCGCCGGAATCAGGCCCGCGTGTGCTTCCAGGATGCGGCGCTGGAGTTGCGTCAAACTGGACAAGGCCGTGGTCGACAGGGCAATGAGGCGGCCGCCCTTGGGCGATGTCAATTCCAAAACATTCGCCGCGAAATGCAGCATTTGCGCCTGGGTGATGTCAACGACCTCATGCCCCGTGGCGCGCAGCTTGGATAGCACGGCGGCGCGATGTGCGTCGTTTGGGATCGATTCGCCGCACACCACGGCAAAGCCCGTGCCGATGGCCATCAAGACATTGGTGTGGTACACGGCACGGCCGCCCGCGTCCACGGCATCGAAGGTCATGAGGTCGTAATCCAGCTGCTGGGCGAACTCGCCGAGCACATCCAGGTCGGTGCGCGGCGAGGAACAGGCGTATGCCACCCGGTGCGTGCGATCGAGGACGACACTGCCCGTGCCTTCGAGATACTTCTCCTCCGACTCTCGATGCGTGAGGTCCACAGTGCGGGTGACGCGAAATCCGCCGCTTCGCACCACCTGCTCAAGGACCTCATCGCGGCGTTCCCAGCGTCGATTGGGCGCCAGCATCGGATAGAGCGCCACCGTGCCGTCGTAATGGAAGCTGACCCAATTGTTGGGGAAAATGGCATCCGGTTTGGGCGGGACCGCGCTGTCCGGGGCGATGAGCACTTCGATGCCGGCTCGCTCAAGGGCATTGGCCAGGCTGTGAAATTCATGCAAGGCGTCGCTCTGAGGGTCATTTTCCGGGCCGCCCACGGGGTGTGCTTGGAAGGCGTTGCTGGGGGCGGTTAGCGGATTGCAGCCGAATCTCGCCGGCTGCACCATAAGCACGGCCCCGGCGCTTTGCGGTTCCTGACCAGCGTGATCTGCGACCGACATAGAGCAGGCACTATACTAGCTAATTTTGGGGGGACGCCTTGCGGGTATCGATTGCCAATTCTCTTGGAGCGCTGACGCTGCTGCTTGCCTTGCAGGTGCATGGTGCGCCTGCACCTGTGAGACCCGCGCCTAAACCCCCGGCCAAACCGCTGGCTACCTATCCCTTTACCTTCGATACTCTGCTCGAGGATGCCAAGCGCCGCGCGGCAACATCCTATGCTCCGCAGCGCAATAGCGTGCCCTCCGCGCTCGATAAACTGAGCCCGGAGCAATATCGCAGCATTCACTTCAACCCCAATGCGGGAATATGGCGGGCAGAAAATCTACCCTTCCGGCTGGAGCTTTTGCGAGCGGCTCCCAACCTTACGACGCTGGTCACCATTTCCACGGTCGAGGACGGTGTCGCCAAGGATGTGGTGACGACGCCCGCGATGTTTCAAATGACAGGGACCATACCCCCTCAGCTCAGCCATGTATCGGTGCCGCTGTCCGGTTTCCGAATTCGCAGCCGCATCAACTCGCCCAAGGTTTGGGATGAGTTTTTAGTTTTCCAGGGCGCCAGCTATTTTCGTGCGGTCGCCAAAAATCTTCTGTATGGACTGTCGGCCCGCGGCCTTGCGATCAACACCGGGGAGCCGGTCGGCGAGGAGTTTCCGGCATTCACGCATTTCTGGATCGAGCGCCCGGCGCCGCGCGCCAATGCGCTGGTGATCTATGCCTTGCTGGAGAGCGCATCTGCAACGGGCGCCTATAAGTTCACGGTGACGCCGGGCGTCGACACGACGACCGAGGTCGAACTCACGCTGTTTCCGCGCACCGAAATGCGGGTGGTCGGGATCGCGCCCCTGACATCGATGTTCCTGTTCGATGAGACCAACCGTGGGCGCCTCGATGACTATCGGCCTGAAGTTCACGATTCGGATGGATTGCAGATCACCACCAAAAGCGGCGAGCAATTGTTCCGGCCGTTGGCAAACCCGCTCAAGCTGCAAGTCTCCGCCTTCACCAAGGAAGTACCGCAGGGTTTCGGACTGGTGCAAAGATCGCGGCAGCAAGGCGATTTCCAGGATATCGACATGCAGTATGAACGTCGCCCGAGCGCCTGGGTGACGCCGAAAGGCGACTGGGGCAATGGTGCCGTGGAACTGGTGGAGATTCCTTCCGGCCGGGAAACCAACGACAACATCGTCGCGTTCTGGCGTCCGGCGCAGCCGCTGGCAGCCGGTCGCCCGGCGCAGTACGCGTATACCATCACCTGGAATGATGAGCCTCCGATGCCGAAGGGTTTGGGCAGAGTGGTTGCAACACGCTCCGGTTCCAGCATCGATCGCAAGCGCCGCGTGTTCATCCTGGACATCGGCGGCGCCGGTGAAAAGCTCGACGGCTTGCGGCTGGACTTGAGTTCTACCGCGGGTGCGATTTCCAATTCAACGCTGGTCTCGAACGGCACGCTGCACGGGTTGAGGGCCAGCTTTGAACTCGATCCCAAGGATGCGGACTTGATCGAGCTGCGCTTGAGGGTCATGCGCGGCGACAACCCTGCTTCGGAAACCTGGCTGTATCGATGGACCTCCAGCTGAATCCCGCCGCCGCGTTCGAAAGCGCTGCCGCGCCCGGTGCCATGCCGCCGGAGGCGCCGCTCAGCATGCCGGCGCAGGATTTGCGCTTCAAGCCCTGGCGCACTGAGCGGCAGCTGATTTCAGCCGCCGTGCTCTATGCGCGCTTCATTCTGATCGTGGTGACGGTCGGCGTGACCACCTATGGCGTGTATCAAATGCTGCAGGTGGTGCGCTTTGCGAGCATGACGCTGCTGCAGGGCACGATGATTTTTTTCTTCGCCGTATCGCTGGGCTGGATTGCCTTTGCCGCGGGTTCAGTGTTGGCCGGCGCATCGAAACGGCGCGACCCGGCTCCCGCGCAGCTCGCGCCGGCGGCTGCCTCGCTGACGGCGCTGGTGATGCCCATCTACAACGAAGACCCGACCCGTACCGCGGCGGGATTGCAGGCAATGGGGGAAGCGTTGCATCGCATCGATGCCAATCGCACCTTCGAGATCGTCGTTCTCTCCGACTCCACCGACGCCGATGCGTGGATTCGCGAGACCATGAGTGTCGCCAAGCTGCGCGCCGCATTGGGCCCGATCATGCCGGTCTGGTATCGGCGTCGATGGCAGAATGTCGCGCGCAAATCCGGCAATCTCGAAGACTTCGTCACGCGCTGGGGCGGCCGCTACGACCACATGATCGTGCTCGACGCCGACAGCCTCATCGATGCACCCACGCTCAAGCAGCTGGTTCTGATGATGCAGAGCGATCCGAAGCTGGGCATCTTGCAGACCGCGCCTCAGCTGATCGGTGCGCGTACCTTCTTCGCCCGTCTGCAGCAGTTCGCGGCCTGCGTCTACGGTCCGGTGATCACGCGCGGCTTGTCCGCCTGGTCCGGCGATAGCGGCAACTACTGGGGGCATAACGCCATCATTCGCGTATCGGCATTCGCTCAATACTGCGGGCTGCCCAAACTCCAGGGCCGCAAACCCTTCGGCGGCTTCGTGCTGTCGCATGATTTCGTCGAGGCGGCGCTCATGCGCCGCGGCGGATGGAAGGTGCGCATGGCCACGGATTGCGGCGGCTCCTGGGAAGAGTCTCCGCCGACCCTGATCGACATTGCCGTTCGCGACCGCCGCTGGGCGCAGGGAAACTTGCAGCACATGAAAATCATCGGCAGCGCCGGGCTCCGCTTCATCAGCCGCATGCACTTGGGCGTCGGCATCATGAGTTATTTGTCATCGCCCATGTGGCTGGTGATGATCGGCATCGGCTTTGCGCTCGCGATTCAGTCGCACCTGATCCGTCCCGAATATTTCAGCCACGACTTCCAGTTGTTTCCCACCTGGCCGCGGTTCGACGTTGCGCTGATGATGGCGCTGTTCTGGTTCAGCATGCTGGTATTGCTGATCCCCAAGATGCTTGGCCTCGTGCGTGCCCTGTTGTCGCGGCGTATCCGGCACGGCGCCGGCGGCGTCATCGGCATAACGGCCAGCTTTCTGCTCGAGGCCATCCTCTCGGCACTGTACGCGCCGATTCTCATGATCGTGCAGAGCCGCCATGTATTCGAAGTGTTCATGGGACGCGACTCGGGCTGGAAAACGCAGCGCCGCGATGCCGGCAACTCGACCACCTGGGGCGACGCCTGGCGCTATCACCGGCGGCACATGCTGCTGAGCTTCGTCACCGCCGTCATCGTGTACTTCATCTCGCCCCCCCTGCTCGCCTGGCTCTCGCCGGCGCTTCTGGGTTTGTTTCTCGCGGTGCCGCTATCGCGGCTCAGCGGCAGCGAGGGTTTGGGCTCCTTCCTGGAGAGTCTCGCGCTGCTGCGGACGCCGGAGGAAGTCGAGACGCCGGCCGTGGTTGCGCGCCGCGAAGAATTGGTGCGCTCGAGCGAAGCGTTGCCGGCCCACGGGTTGCGTTACCTGGCGCGGCACCGCGAGGCACGCCTCGCCCACATCAGCGGCAACCTCCCGCGCCCCGCCGATCCGCGCGGACATCCGGATCCGCATGCCCTGACGGCCGAACAGAAATTGATGGATGCACGATCATTGGACGAGGCCTTGCAATGGCTGACGCCGGTCGAGTGCGTCGAGGTTGCCGCGGAGCCGCGGTTCCTCAATCAGCTCGCCCTGCTTCCCGATTCCGTACAACCCACGTTCTCGATCTAGGATTCAACCATGGTTCGTCGCCGCGAAATTTTGAAAACCGCCATGGCGCTCGCCGCCGCGCAGCTCCCCTACGCCGACCTGGCGCACTCGGCCGCACCCCAGACGCCGGCACCGCAATCCGGGCCGCAGTCCGCCGCGGCAGGCAGCGGCCCCGCGAAGGCCTTTGATTACGCCTGGCTCAAAGGCCAGGCGCGGTATCTCGCCAGCAGCCTCTATCTACCCTCCAAGGATGTGCTCCCGCCCGCCATGGGTGGGTTGAGCTACGATCAATACCAGTCATTGCGGTTTCGCACCGATCACTCGCTCTGGGGCAACGCAGGATTGCCCTTCCGCCTGCAGTTTTTTCACGTGGGCCGGGGCTTCGCTCAGGCCGTGCATCTCTACGAAATCATCGACGGCCAAGCGCGCGAAATTCTCTACGACACGTCGATGTTCGAGTTCGACAAGGCCGGCATCGATCCGGCCGTGATGCGCGATCATGCGGGTTTCGCGGGATTCCGCGTGCAGTTTGTGACCGATTGGAAAGCGGATGTCGCCGCATTTCTGGGCGCTGCCTACTTTCGCGCCGTCGGAGGCGACACGCGCCAGTACGGCCTGTCGGCGCGCGCACTGGCGGTCGACACTGCCTACCCGCGGCCGGAGGAATTTCCGCGCTTCACCTCGTTCTGGTTCGAGCGCCCGCCGAAGGGCGCCGATACGCTGACGATGTACGCCCTGATGGATTCGCCGAGCATCGCGGGTGCACTGCGCTTCTTCATCACTCCCGGCGGCACCCTCGTGATGGATATTGATTCGGCGATGTATCCGCGCAAGCCCATCGACAGATTGGGCATCGCCCCGCTCACCAGCATGTTCTACTACGCGGAGAACGACCGTCGCGCAGTGAACGATTGGCGCCCGGAGATTCACGATTCCGATGGCTTGTCGCTGTGGACGGGCGGCGGCGAGTGGATTTGGCGGCCCCTGACCAATCCCGCGCAAAATCACCTGAATTCTTATTTCGACGAAAATCCGCGCGGTTTCGGATTGATGCAGCGGGACCGCGTCTGGGATCACTACCAGGATGACGGCGTGTACTACGATCGGCGCCCCAGCTTGTGGGTCGAGCCAAAATCCGCCAACCACGGCGGCTGGGGCAAGGGCTCCGTGCAGCTGTTCGAGATTCCGACGGCCGATGAAACTTCGGACAACATCGTGGCGTTTTGGAATCCCGCCGAGAAAACCAAGGCCGGCCAGGAGCTGCTGTTCAGCTATCGCCTGTATTGGGGTACGCGCATGCCGTACTCATCGCCACTGGCGCAAACCATCGCCACCCGCACCGGGATTGGCGGCACCGTCGGACAAAAGCGCCAATATTATTCCTGGCACTTCGCTGTCGATTTTTCGGGCGGCGAACTCGGCGCACTCGCCCGGGACGCCAATGTCGAAGCGGTGATCACCACCTCCCGCGGCAGCACCGAGCACGTGACCGCGCACTATGTCGAGGAGTTCAAAGGCTATCGCGCGTTGTTCGATATCAAGCCGCCGGACGACAGCAATGAGGCCATCGACCTGCGCCTGTACTTGCGCATTGACGGCAGGCCGCTGACGGAAACCTGGAACTATCAGTGGACACCGCCGGCCGTGAAGGATCGCAAAGCGGCGCTGGGATAAGCGGCCAACCGATCGAGGTCTGCCCGACGATTACTTCCCCGGCTTCGGCAACCGAAGCAACCGCAGCTTCTGGGTATCGCCGGCCGCTCTGCGCAACTCGCTCTCGCGCCGCAAATGCGGCAGTGCCTGCTTCGGATTCAGGATCACCCAACGCCACTCGTTGAGTTGATGCTTGAGCAGCGGCAACAACTCCGGTTCGGAATCGGATTTCTCATCCTCGCGGGGCAGCAGCGTCGAGCAGTACAGCTCGAAATATTCGGTGAACAGATTTTCATACTGCACCATCGGATCCAGAAATGCCGGGTCGTGGACCAATTCGGTGCCAAGATGGCTGGCGCACAAAAAGCTGGCCGCCTTGCGCACATAGACCGTGTGCTCGGCGATGACGGCGTGCTCATACATCAGCGTCTGATGAAAGTGCGCGATGATGGCGGCGCGCGCGTTGCCGCGCACGTTGTGCTTCTTCAGATATTCGAACAGCGCCTTGCCGTGAATCAGCCGCAGCGCCGCGTGCCGCAGCGCCACCGCCTGATTGCGCAGCGCCACGAAATCCGCCACTTGCCGCATCAATCCCGAGTGTTCAATTTCCCACGCATGCCACGCCGCGGGATTGGCGAGAACGCGCTGCGCCACGAGGTGCTCATAGGCATCTGCGCTGCGCAACGCGCCCTCGATCCGATTCGTGGATTCGCGCATTAGCTTTGCGTGACTGAACGCGCTGCGTTGCACCAGTACCTTCCCCTAGCAATGCCGATGGCATGATCGTGTTTTATTGAACAATAAGCTTAGGCGCACATGCACGCAATGCGTAACAGTCGCCAGGACGCGACGGACGCGATTTGCTTGTAGGACAACTGAAATATAAGGCTTATCGCGGTGCAGAAGGCCGCGCTGTAGGACAAACTTCAGGCGAGGACAGGCGGCGCGAGATGAATCTGATTGCGCCCCGAACGTTTCGCAACGTACACGGCGGCATCGGCTTGTGCGAGCAGCGGTTCGCCCCAGATGCCGAGCGTGTCGCTGGTGGCGATGCCGATGCTGCAGGTCACTCTGATGGGCTCGCCGAAGCCGGCCACGCGCACCTCGGCCACGCGCTCCAGGATGCGCTGCGCGATGGGCGTTGCGGCGGCGGCATCGGCGCTGCTCAGGATCACGACGAACTCCTCGCCGCCGTAGCGCCCGATGACGTCCGACTGGCGCAGTTCCGCGTGGATGGGATCGATGATGGCGCGCAGACAGGCGTCTCCGGCCTGGTGTCCGAAGGTGTCATTGATCTGCTTGAAGTGATCGAGGTCGATGAACAGCAGTGCAATCGGCAGACCGCGCGCCTTGGCGCGCGCGCACGCCGCATCGAGCCGCTCGATCAGCGAACGCCGATTCAACACGCCGGTCAAAGAATCGGTCTGTGCGCGGCGCTCCGCCTCGGACAGCGCCACACGCTGCGCGCGCAGGCGGTCCGCGACGCCCAGCGCCACCAGAACCGACGCAGCCACCATCGACAAGGGCAGGCCGTAGTAATACAAAATGTCCGAGTCGGCGGACGACACCAGCAGGCGCACCGCTGCGGTGATGGTGAAGCCTTCGAGAAGGCACCAGGCGATCAGGAACCAGCCCGCCGCGCGGTTGCCCCGGCGCCAGGCAAGAAAGCATACGACCACGGTGAATATCGGCGTGACGACGAACATGATGTTGCCGAGTACATTGACGACACCCAAGAGTCCCACGAACTCGGCAAGGTTCGCGGCACTGATGACCACGAACGCCACGGCGAACCAGCCGAAAATCGTGTAGACGCGCGGCGAGAAGCGCTTCAGGTCGGCGATTTCACGCGTGAACAGACACGCAACAGCCCCGCTCAAGGCCACGGGCACATTCCAGGCGAAGGCGCCGAGATTGACGGCATAAGACAGCACCGGCCAATCGAATCCCTGTCCCGAGATGAAAGCCACATACAGCGCCTCCAACGAGAACATCGTCGCGTACAAGATGAACAGCGGATCCTTGAGCACGAACCAGATGAGCAGCGCGGCGAGCGACACGGCCATGAGCGCGCCGAAGGTCAGCGCAATCATGCGTGCCCGTTCGGTACCCAAGGCGAGCGTGCGCTCCAGCGAACCCAAGGACACCGTCAAGTACTGGCGCGCAGTGCTGTCGGAAGTGAGATGAGCGTACAGCGGCTGCGCCGCGGGCACGCCTTCCGGCAAGGCGAACAAGTTGTCGCGGCCGCCGAGAAACGCCGGCAGTTGCGTGATGCGCGGCAGCGGCACCGCGGAACCGTTTCTGAACGCGACCATCTCGGCATGCAGACCGTGCGTCGTGTTCAAGATGACGACCGGCTGTCCCTCGACCACCGGTGGATCTTCGGGATTGATTTTCAGCCAGTAGTCGCGCCAGTAATTGTGTCCCACGGCTTTCGAGAAGGGCTGAAATTCCTCATCGAGCGAACCGCTGGCAACCGCCTCCACTGTCGGCGGCGTGGCCGTGGGGGCCAGCGCTCTTAACTTGACGACCGTGTCGGCGGCAACGCTTTGGGCCGGGGCCAGACTTGCGATCCAGATCAGTAAACCGGCGGCGAGGAGAGCGCGCACGGGATAGCGACGATCAATACTGCCGCGACAAGAGCCAGTGGGCCAAGGAGCGGAGCGCTTCTGCTCGTTCTCCAAATGGCGCGAGTGACTGGATGGCTTGAGTGTGCAGAAGCCTGACTCGCTGCTGTGATGCGGGGATGCCGATGACCGCCGGATGCGTGGGCTTGGCGCGCTCGCTGTCGGCGCCCGTGGCTTTGCCCAGCATCGATGCGTCTCCCGTGACGTCGAGCAGATCATCCTGTATTTGGAATGCGAGGCCGACTGCATTCGCAAAGCGTGACAGCGCACCATAGAGACTCGGATCCAGCGGCGGCGCGCACTCCGCCGCCATCAGGACGCTGGCGCGGATGACCGCGCCGGTCTTGCGCGCATGCATGTCTTCCACCTGAGTGATGTCGAGCCGTCTGCCCTGCACCGCCAGGTCGATCGCCTGGCCGCCGGCCATTCCCAGCGTGCCGCTGGCTTGCGCCAGCATGTCGATCAGGCGCAAACGGATTGCGGGAGATGGCGGCAGCTTCGGATCGCTCGCCAGCAGCTGAAACGCCAGCGGCTGCAGCGCGTCTCCCACCAGAAGCGCCGTGGCTTCGTCGTAAGCCTTGTGGCAGGTCGGCCGGCCGCGCCGCAGATCGTCATTGTCCATGGCCGGCAGGTCATCATGGACGAGCGAGTACACATGCACCAGTTCGATGGCGCAGGCAGCGGCCTCGACGTCATCTTCTGAGAGTCCCACCGCGCGCGCGGTGGCGAATACCAACGCGGGCCGTATGCGCTTGCCGCCGCCGAGAACGCAGTAGCGCATGGCCTCATGCAATCGCGCAGGCACCACGTCGCTTTGCGGCAGCCGCGCCGCCAAAGCAGTTTCCATTCGGAGGCGCCAGGTTTCAAGCTGGTTGCCGAAATCGTCTACCTCCTCCTTCAGGATGCGACGATCAGCTAAGTCGTTCACGGCCCCCGGCTCACGCGCTTGATATCGCTCACCGGAATCGCGGTAACGGCTGCATAGCGCGCGCCGCCATCGGTGTATTCGAACGGCAGCTCGGGGGCCATCGGACCCGCCACCCGCGGGCCGCGCAACGAGGTCAACAGCGCCTTGACGGGATTGCTGAAGGCATCATTGACGGCGGTTCCCTCAAATCCGCAGTGCGCCATGCAGTTGTCGCAGCGCGGATTCTTGCCCACGCCGTACTTCTCCCACTCGGTGTCCTCGATGAGCGCCTTGTAGGTCGGCGCATAGCCCTCATCGGACAACAGGTAGCAGGGTTTCTGCCAACCGAAAACGTTGTACGTTGGATTGCTCCAGGGCGTGCATTGATAGGTCTGATTGCCGGCCAGGAAGTCGAGAAACAGCGCGGAATGATTGAAAGACCAGGCGCGTTTTCCCGCGGGCCGCCGGCTGCGGCTGAATATATTGCGGAACAGCTGCTTGCTGGCGTTGCGTCCGAGGAACACATCCTGCCGCGGGGCGTGGTGATAGCTATAACCGGGGGATACCGTGATGCCTTCGACGCCCAGCTCCATGGCCGTGTCGAAAAATTCGGCCACGTCGTCCGGATCCTCGCCGTTGAACAAGGTGCAATTCACCGTCACGCGAAAACCCTTGCCGCGGGCTAGTTTGATGGCCGCGACGGCCTTCTCGAACACCCCCTCCTGGCATACCGACTCATCGTGACGCTCTTTGTTGCCGTCCAAATGGATCGAAAACGTCAAATAGGTCGAGGGCGTGTACTCGTCGATGTGCTTCGACAAGAGAATGGCATTCGTGCACAGGTACACGAACTTCTGCCGCGCCACGATGCCGGCGACTATTTGCGGCATTTCCTTATGAATCAGCGGTTCACCGCCGGGTATCGAGACGATCGGGGCGCCGCATTCATCGACGGCGCGCAATGCGTCTTCCAGGCCGACCCGCTTCTGCAGGATCTCCTTGGGGTAGTCGATCTTGCCGCAGCCGGAGCAGGCGAGATTGCACTGGAACAGGGGCTCCAGCATCAAAACCAACGGATAGCGCTTGTCGCCGCGCAACTTGCGCCCGGCGATGTAGCGGGCGACCTTGTACATTTGCAGGAGTGGGATAGCCATACGCTATATTACCAGCACCGCCTGCCGGTGGTCGCGCCAGATTCTGGCCCATTCCAGCATGAACCAGGGGGTAAACGTTCGGCCGGCCTCGGCCGCAATCTGCCTCTGCAGCGCCTCGGGGCTGATCCAGCGCCAATCGCGAATCTCGTCGGAATTTGCCCTAATGGGTTGAAGGCAACGTCCTACAAACACCGAGCAAAGCTCATTCTCGGCGCCGGTGGCATCGAATTGCGCCTGGTACTGAAATTTGAACAGGAATTGCAGCGGGCATCGAATTCCCAATTCCTCGTACAAGCGCCGCTGCGTCGCCGTCTCCATGGACTCGTCTCCGCGCGGATGGCTGCAGCAGCTATTCGACCAATACATCGGCCACAGGCGCTTCCCGGCGGCGCGCTGCTGGATCAGCAGTTCACCGCGCTCATTGAAGATCAGCAATGAGAACGCGCGGTGCAAAACGCCCCGCCCCTCATGACATAACGTTTTGCTCAAAAACCCCAGGCTGCGATCTGCTTCGTCGACCAGAATCAGCGCATCCGAATCCGACACCATGCTGTTCATGCGGGAATGATAACGGCTCTCCAAGGAGACGGCAGCCCCGTTACTGGAGCAATCCATTGTCGCGAAACCAGCGAATGGCATCCTCGAATGCCCGCACGGCCGGACGGGCGGTGTATCCCAAATCACGCGCGGCCTTGGCGCTGGAAAAATACATGCGCTTGCGCGACATGCGCACACCCTCCAAGGTGATGCGGCCGCTGCGCCCAGAGAGTCTGGCAAAGCCTTCGGCGAGGTAGGCGATGGGAAGAACCACGCCGTAAGGCAGCCGCAGGCGCGGCGCTGCACGCCCCACCAATGCGGCGATCACGCCGAGAATTTCACGCAGGCTCATGTCCTGTCCTCCCAAAATATAGCGCTCGCCCGCCTTGCCGCGCTCATACGCCAGCAGGTGCCCATTCGCGACGTCGTCGACGTGAACGATGTTCAAACCCGTATCCACATAGGCCGGCATCCGGCCGGCCGCCGCGTCGAGCACCAATTGCCCGGTGGGCGTCGGCTTCACGTCACCGGGGCCCACCGGGGTCGACGGACTGACAATGACGACGGACATCCCCGCGCGCGCCGCCTCGCGCGCGACCTCTTCGGCCAGGTATTTCGAGCGCTTGTAGTGGCCGATCATGTTCTCGAGCGAATTCGGACTCTGCTCATCGCCCGGCGTGCCGTCCGCGGGAATGCCGATGGTCGCGACACTGCTGGTGTAAACAGCGCGCCGCACGCCCGATCGGCGCGCCGCGTCGAGAATGTTGCGAGTGCCTTCGACATTGGCTCGATACAACTGCGAAGGGTCGGGCGCGCCCAGCCGATAGTCCGCGGCAACGTGGAATAGCCCTTCGCAGCCTTCGATCGCCCGCTGCAGCGAGTCCACGTCGTTGAGGTCTCCCTCGCACACCTCGACATCGAGCCCCCGCAGATTACGGCGGTCCGATCCCTTGCGCGCCAGCGCGCGCACTTGCCAGTGCGCATCGAGCAACCCCCTGGCAACCGCCGCGCCGACAAACCCGGTCGCTCCCGTCACGAGCGCCTTCATGCG
Organism: Steroidobacteraceae bacterium; assembly: GCA_035488895.1. Lineage (GTDB taxonomy): Bacteria > Pseudomonadota > Gammaproteobacteria > Steroidobacterales > Steroidobacteraceae > Bog-1198. The sequence continues at coordinate 24,507 of DATHKV010000262.1, read as the reverse complement.
AGATGCGCGCCGATCGCGCGCAACGAGCGCATCGCGATTCGATAACGCTGCGCCAGCCGGACCAAGGCGGCAATTTCTCCGGGCGCCAAAACCATCCCGGCCAGCAGCCGCCCGAATTGCACGCGGCCGGCACGGCTCGCGGCGACGACCGCGCGCGGCAACCGGTCCGCCGCGGTATCGACGATCACGCGCGCCGCGATGAAGGGCAGATTATGCTGGGCGGCCACTTCGGCGACTGCCGAACTCTCCATGTCGACCGCCGCCGCGCCGGTGCGGTGAAAGGCGGCGGCCTTTTCCGCGGGTGTGTCGATCGCGTACGCACTGGTCAGCAGATTGCCCTCGGTCACGGCGCGCAGCGGACTGACGGCGGCGGCAACGCGTTCACGCCAGCTTCGGCACGCGGCGTAGTGTTTGCCTTCCGGGGAAATCACTTCGCCGGGCAACACGACGCTGCCGGGCTTTAGCGCAGGATCCAGCCCCCCCGCCATCCCGAAGGTGATCAGCGCCGACACGCCGGCCTCGACCAGGGATCGTGCGGCCGCCTCGGCTGCGGCTCGGCCGATGCCGCTCACCGCCAGCAGGGATCCGCCGCCCAACAATGCGAGTTCGCTCAAGGGGATGGTGCCGCCACGCGGCAGGGAGGGCCCCAACGCACGTGCCTCCGATGCGAGCGCGGCGACCACGCCCACCGCGCTTAAGGATGGGTTCCGGGCCTCAATGAGGAGTTCCGCGGCGCGTCAGGTTGCGGTAAGCCGCAAGCGCCCACAACGGGAAGTAGGCCGAATAGCCGTGATAGCGCAGATAGAAAACGCGCGGAAAACCCGGCGCCGTGTAGCTGGGATGAGTCCACAGATCGTCAGCTTGCCGCGTGTGCAACAGATAATCAGCCCCGCGCCTCGCTGAATCGGATCCCGCCTCTCCTGCCGACAAGAGACCCAGGAGCGCCCAGGCAGTTTGGTAAGGCGTGCTGCCAAAGGTTTCCGCAGGCCGTTGCTGCAGAGCATAGCTGTCGTTGCTCTCGCCCCAGCCGCCGTCGGCATTTTGAGTTTGCTTGAGCCACGCGACGGCGCGCGCGACCATGGGATCGTCGGCTCCGATGTGCGCCTGCGCCAGCGACATGAGCACGGACCAGGTGCCGTAGACGTAGTTCGTGCCCCAGCGGCCGAACCAGGAACCGTTGGCTTCCTGCTGCTCGCGCAGGTAGGCGATCGCCCGATCCAGCGCCGCCTTGTCCTGCGGCCGCCCAATGCGCGCCAGCACCGTCACGACCCGCGCGGTCACATCGCTGGTGGGAGGATCAAGCAGCGCGCCGTGATCGGCAAAGGGAATCTTGTTCAAGTAGTAGCAGGTGTTGTCCGCATCGAAGGCCGCAAAACCGCCGTCGCGACTTTGCATCCCCACCAGCCAATCGAGCGCGCGCCGCACGCTCTCGGCATAACGGGACGAATCGCGCGCCTGGTGCATGGCCCAGGCAACCACCGCGGTATCGTCTAGATCGGGATAGAAGTCATTGGCGAATTGAAATGCCCAACCGCCGCCCGCAAGATTGGGCCGCCGCACGCGCCAGTCGCCCGGCTCGTCGAGCAGCTGCTTCGATTTGAGCCAGTCGAGCGCACGCGACGACGCATCCCGGGCCGCTTGGTCGCCGGCCTCCTGCATCGCAAGCGTCGCCAACGCGGTATCCCAGATCGGCGAAACGCAGGGTTGGCAGTAAGCGCTCGTCGGACCCACCACCAGCAGTTTCTGCAAGGCGCGCTTCGCGGTGACGCGCCGCGGATCGTCTGCCGGATAGCCCAGGATCACCATGGCTTCCAGCGCATTGACCATGGCGGGAAAAATCGCGCCCAGTCCGTCCTCGCCGTTCAACCGGTCGACAAACCATTTCTCGGCGCGGCGCGTCGCCAGCTCGCGCATGCTCGCAGGAACCAACGGATCAATCAGGCGGCCGATGTGATCGAAAAGCAGGAATGCTTTCGCGAGCAGGCCCGCGCGCCGGAAATAGTGCCGTTCTTTCTCCGGCGCCGTTGTGAACAATTCGCGGATGCCGATCTTGCGGGGATTCTTGGCGATCGGTTTGCGCGTGCAGAGGATGAACAAGGGCACCATCACCGTGCGCGACCAGTACGAGACTTTGTCGATGTGAAATGGAAACCATTTCGGCAGCAGCATGATTTCCACGGGAATATAGGGCACGCCGCGCCACGGCAGTTCGCCGAACAGCGCCAGCGCAATTCGAGTGAATACATTGGCCCGCGCCGCGCCGCCCCTCTCTAAAATTGCGGCGCGGGCTTTCGCCATGTGCGGCGCCCGCACGTCATCGCCCGCGAGCTTCAGCGCGTAGTACGCCTTGACCGTGCAGCTCAAATCCAATTCGCCGTTGTGATACAGCGGCCAGCCGCCATGTTCGGCCTGCCGCGCCCGCAGGTGATTGGCGATCTTGGTCTCGAGCGCCGTGTCGATCTCGTCGAGGAAGTGCATCATCATGATGTACTCCGCCGGAATCGTGCAGTCCGCCTCGAGTTCGTAGAGCCAGTAGCCGTCCTCGTGCTGCCGCGCAATGAGCGCATCGCGGGCTTCGGCAATTGCACGATCCAGCGGCGAGGAATCCGCGACCTTCTTCAGGGTGTGCGAGACAATGCCGCTGCGCGCGTCCGGCAGCTCCGCGGGAAACGGAGTGGGTTTAGGGGCGGTTCGATTCACGTCCCTGAACTCCCATACCGCCGCAGCGTGGGCTCTTGTTCGCTGTCGGCTTCACTGTCGTGCAACACCGGCGCGGGCCTGGGCCATCGTATTTCCGGAAGCTTCGCCAGCGGCAAGCCGCGCGTCGCCGCCGCGAACAGGCTCCGCAACATCCAATCGCTGCCGATGAACGTGTTGGTCATGAGCATGGTCATGCTGACGGCCGTTCTGGTGACCTTGACCTGCGCGCCGGCGGTAAAGCCGGGATTGTGTGCAATTTTTCGCAAAGTGAGCGCGGCGAGACCAATGGCCCACAGGCAGAAGCGGCGAATGCCCCGCTCCCTGCGCGGGATTAATAATGTGTAATCCAAGGCGTTGCGCAGGTGCGCATGCGCCACGGCCACCAGTTCGAGCATCCCCGCCCTGAAGCGCGGATCGTCGGCGTCGCTGGATACTTGCGCAAGATCGACGCCATGCCGGGAAAAAACATCCTGCGGCAGCCAACAGGCGCCGCGGCTGCGGTCTTCCCAGAAATCCTTGAGGATATTCGTCATCTGCAGCCCTTGAGCGAAGGAGGCGGAAAGAGCGCTCAAGCTGGTGCGGTGGCGCGCGATATCGGCCGAATAGTCGCAGAACAGGTCGGTGAGCATCTCACCCACGACACCGGCCACGTAGTAGCAATAATCGTCCAAATCGCTCGACCGGGCCAGTCCCTTGAGACTGGCATTGAATTGGAAGCGCGGCATGCCGTAGCACATGAGCTCGACGCAGCGCTGGATGGCCGCATGCTGGGCCGGCCCAAGCTTGGCGGTCACCCGCACCACCCGATCCATGTTGCTCACCAGATCACGCTCGGTCGGCAGGGTGCGGTCCGACAGCCGGTGCTCCAAATCGCGCGCCAGGGCGGCCGGTTCGCCGTTTCCGGCGACGACGGCGCTAAAGCGCTGCAAAAATGCCAAGGTCTCAGGGGCCGATAGCGCCGGCTCATCTTCGATGGTATCGGCGATTCTGCACAGCAGATACGCGCTGGTGACGGGAATGCTCAGCGCAGGCGGCAGTTGCGGAATGGTCAACGCAAATGTGCGCGAAACATGCGGCAGTATCTGATCCTGATAAACCTCATCTGAACTCACGGAATCCATGCTGTCAGTATCTCGGAAACCCGCAAAAATAGCATCATGTCAGCCAGTTAGCATTGGAGCAAATCTGCAACACCCCTTTTAGTCCATTGCCACTACCGGGGTCGCGCAGTATAAACTGGTGCGATATGGACGTACCGACTGCCAGCTATCGCCTGCTCGAGACCATTGCCTCCCCGGCTGATCTGCGCAAGCTCCCGGCCGCGAAATTGACCGACCTGGCGCAGGAATTGCGTCAATTTCTGATTCACAGCGTAGCGACCCGCGGCGGCCATTTTGCGGCCGGGTTGGGTACGGTCGAGCTGACGATTGCCCTGCATTACGTATTTAACACCCCCGACGACCGGCTGGTTTGGGATGTAGGACATCAGGCCTATCCCCACAAAGTGCTGACCGGGCGCCGCGAGAAACTGCATACCATCAAGCAGGACGCCGGACTGGCCCCCTTTCCGACGCGCAGCGAGAGCGAATACGACACTTTCGGCGTGGGTCACTCCAGCACCTCGATCAGCGCGGCATTGGGCATGGCCGTGGCGGCCGCGCAACGCGGCGAAAAGCGCAGAGTCGTTGCCATCATCGGCGATGGCGCGCTGACCGCGGGTATGGCATTCGAAGCGCTGAATCATGCCGGCTCGCTGCCTGCAGACCTGTTGGTCGTGCTCAACGACAACGATATGTCAATTTCCGAGAACGTCGGCGCCCTGTCGAATTATCTGGCGCGCGCCTTGTCGGGCCGGATGTACTCGCACCTCCGCGAGAGCGGCAAGAAGGTCCTGCGGCAGATGCCGACCGTGTGGGAACTCGCGCGCCGTTCCGAAGAACATTTAAAGGGCATGGTTCTCCCGGGGACCCTGTTCGAGGAAATGGGGTTCAACTACGTCGGACCCATCGATGGCCACGATGTGAAGGCGCTCGTGAATACCCTGCGCAATCTGCAGAAACTGCGCGGCCCGCAGTTCCTGCACGTCGTCACGCGCAAGGGCAAGGGCTATGCGCCGGCGGAGGCAGACCCGATCAAGTGGCACGGACCCGGCCCCTTCGATCCCGCCAGCGGCCAGATTTTCAAGGAAACGAGCAGCGGGCCTTCCTACTCGCAAATTTTCGGCAAGTGGTTGTGCGACATGGCGGAGCGCGACCCCGCGATCGTCGGCATCACGCCCGCGATGCGCGAAGGTTCTGGATTGGTCGAATACTCCAAGCGATTCCCGGAGCGCTACTTCGACGTTGCCATCGCCGAGCAACACGCCGTGACGTTGGCGGCGGGCATGGCCGTGGAAGGCTTGAAACCGATCGTCGCGATCTATTCAACTTTCCTGCAGCGTGCCTACGATCAACTCATCCATGATGTCGCCCTGCAAAATTTGCCCGTGGTGTTTGCCGTCGACCGCGCCGGCCTCGTCGGCAGCGACGGCGCCACGCATCAGGGAAGCTACGATTTGTCGTTCCTGCGCTGCATTCCCAACATGGTGGTGATGGCGCCGGCGGACGAAAACGAATGCCGGCAGATGCTGTACACCGGAACCACCTTGAGTTCGCCGTCGGTGATCCGCTATCCACGGGGCACCGGTCCGGGCGTACCGCTCGTCGCTGAGATGACCGCGTTGCCCTTGGGCCAAGCGCAGTTGCGCCGCGAGGGCCGCAGTGGCCTGGCGATACTCGCCTTCGGCGCGTTGGTCGACCCGGCGCAGAAGATTGCGGAGCGCTTGGACGCGACGATCGTGAACATGCGCTTCGTCAAGCCGCTGGATGAGAAAATGATCGTGTCGATTGCGGCGCGCCACCGCGCCCTCATCACCATCGAAGAGAACGCGATCAGCGGCGGTGCGGGGTCCGGCGTGAGCGAGGTGCTCGCGACAGCCGGATTGCAGCTGCCGACGCTGCACATCGGCATTCCGGATCGCTTCATCGAGCACGGAACCCGGGATACCTGCCTTACCAGAGCGGGTCTCGATCTTGCCGGTATCACTGCCAGCGTCGAAAAATGGTGGGCGCAACAGACTCAGGCGCGCATTCGCTCAGTGAGTAGCGCTTGACGGCGCATACCTGCAGATTTATTTAGCCAGCTCGCGCTTCGGATAGAAGGGATACCGGCTCACGCCGTCCGAGGGCGCTTGCGGCCGGTACTTGGTGTGGCAGCTCTCGCAAATCTCCTGCAAATGGTCCGCGCCCGCGGCCATTTCCTTCTGATTCTTGGCTTTTACCGCGCTTCGAATCTGCAGCGAGGCCTTCTCCATGTCGCGAACCCAGTTCTGCCAGTCGGCGCCGGCCACCCATTTGGCGTCGTTCTTGCCGGTCCCCGCGCGCGAGATCAGTTGCGTTGCCGCGATTAAATTGACTGCGTCTTGATCGGCCAGCTGCCAGTCTTCCTCGGACAACTGATCGGCGGCCTCGGCGGCCCAGATGCCATCGGCGGGAATCTCCACCGACGCGCGCATCACGTCGGCCAGACTGATGGGCAGCGTTGCCGCTTTTGGCGGCGCCGCCAGAGCAATGCCCGACAGCAGTGCGGACAAGGCCAGCACCAGGAATCGCGGGGAGAAGTGCATATGCGCGATTGTACCTAACGGGCGCCCGCCCGCTGCAACAACGCAGCGACGTCGCGCAAATCCTTGTTATTTGCCTGCTGTAGCGGCGTCAGCCCGGCGTTGTCTGCGGCGTTGGGGTCCGCACCCCGCGCCAACAGCAGACGCACGACTTCAAGCCGGTTTTGCGCGACGGCCAGCAGCAGCGGCGTGCGGCCCAGCGAATCGCGCGCATCTACGGCCGCGCCCTGATCCAGCAGCATCGTCGTCTGCGCCACGTCACCGGCCGCGGCGGCCGACTGCAGATTTATCGGCTCGAGCGCATTGCGTTCGCGGGCCGCGCGGGCGGCGCCGATGGAGAGCCCGCCTTGAGCCGCGGGGCCCGAGCGATCGGCGCTCAGCTCATTCTGTGCGGCAGAGGCAGACGGTGCGGACGGTGCGGGCCGGGCGGGCTGCAGAGCGACGGGCGGCGCCGGCGCGTAGTTTTGGGCCGGCGCGTAGCTCGGCGCCGCCGGTTTGGCGTTTTTCTTGTCCAGCAGCACGGGGTTTTCCTGCAGCGCAGCCGTTTCCTGCGACGACTCGGAACGCCCTGAAGGGGCGATGGATTCCAATTTGGGGGCCGGCGCGGCGGCATCCGAATTGGTGGACTTGGATTCGGCTGCGGCAGCCGGTGCTGCCGTCGGTGCCGTTGCACTCGCGGTGCGTTGTTGCGCAGGCGGCAGGCTTTCCCAGTAGCGGGGTGCAATCAGAAGCGCAGCAAGCAATGCCGCGCCGGCCGTGCCGAAGGCGGTGATTTTCCAGCGGGAATCGTTGGCGGCCGGACGCGAGACATCAAAAGGCGGCGATTCCTTGGCGGCGGGATGCGTGGCCGCGAGCTGCTCTGCCATGCGTCGGCTCTCGGCGAGAATCGCGCTGCGCACGGCATCGCTCGGCGCGGCCGCGTCCGTGTCGCTCGCGCGCCGGTAGCGATCGAGCAATTCTTGATCTTGATTGCTGTCTTTCGAGGTCATGCGAGTTCCCACAGCAATTGACGGAGTTTGGCCCTGGCGTACCGCAGCCGGCTTTTGACCGTCTCGAAGTTAGATCCGGTCGCTTCAGCAATTTCCTCAACGCTCAATTCACCTTCTGCCTGCAACAGAAAGGCGGAGCGTTGCTCGGCGGGCAACTGCGCCACGGCAGCGAGCAATGCCGCGGCCTCATGTTGCGATTGGACCTGTGCAGGCGGCTCGAGTTTCCCGTCGACCGCGAGACGGTCCAGCAGGCTTGAGCCCTCCGGATCCGCATCATCGTCGGCATCCAGGCTTTGCAGCCGGTGATTGGCGCGAATCATGTCGACCATCCGGTTGTGCGCGATCGTGAACAACCACGTCGTGAATTTTGCGCTCGGCTGATAATTGGCCGCGCCGCGCACGACGGCAAACCACACCTCCTGCATCAGATCGTTCGCGCTCGCCTCATTTCTGACGTTGCGATGCAGGTAGCGAAACACCCGCGACTCGTGGCGTTGATATAAAAAATCGAACGCGGCGGCCTCGCCGCGCCCGAAGCGCAACATCAAATTCTCATCGGACTCCTGCGACAGGCTCATTCACCCCATTATCAGCCGCCCGGCGGGTCCGGTACATACCTCGGCATGGCTGAATCGGGGAACGGATTCGGGGCCCGCTGCCACGCGGGGCGCGACGGCACGACGCCCATCGCCACCAGGTTCTCATAGCTGTCGTAGCGAATCTTGATGACTTCATTGGGCGTGCTCGACATGCGGTCGAAGGTGGTGTTCTGCACGTACGAGGTTTCGCGCGCGCCATGACCCGTGCCGAGTTTTGGCGCCGGCGAGGGTGCCGCATAGGGTTTGATCTCTTCCAACGTGGGTGCCGATGGCTGCCCTGCCACGATCCCTTCACGCGCGGCACTATCCGCGGCAGCACTGTTCGCAGCCGCACTTTCGGCCCGATTTTGCGCGTACCCACCCGACGGTTCGGACTTTCGACGATCGAAGGACTCATAGCGTGGCGCACGCGCGGGGCGCTCGAGAAACAGTGCGACGCCGATCACGCCGACGTTGGCGGGGCGACCGGTTCGGGCGGCGTAAGAGCTGCCGGAGGAGGTGAAATTGAAGGCGGCTATCTCGGCATCGCTCTTGCGCCAGCCGGCTATTTCGTAGTTTTCTCCCGGGCCGAAGACATAGCCGCTCTGACCCCACGCCCCCGTTTCGCCGCTGATTACGTTGATGCCGTCCACGGCGGTCACCGCAAGAATGCGCTCGCGGTGGTTTTGAATCATGATCGAATAGCGTGCGCCCGGTCTGCCGGCCACCCAATACTCGCCGCGCGAGCGGTAGGTAGGCAGTACGCTGCCGGTGTCGCGGTCGATGATTTGCACTTCCGCCAGCCTGCCGGCGGCGTGTGCATCGATGCCCATTCCGATCATTAACATCCCAAGCCAGGCGCCTTTCATATCGACCTCCGGTGTTGTCTGTCCCACCTGAATCGTTGCGGGCGCCGAAAAGGGGTTAATATTCCGCGCCGAGAATCGCCTGGAGTTGGGATGCCTGTCAGTTTTACGTCACATAACATCCGCTTGGACGATGGCAGCTATACCAAGCCCGATGCCGGCTATTCGATGGACGTGCATCCCTGGTTTCTCGCGGCAAAGCGCATTCTGGACGCGGCATTTCCCGGCGATAAGCGGCATTTGCGGATTGCCGACCTGGGATGCCTCGAGGGCGGATACACGGTCGAATTCGCGCGCCTCGGATTGCAGGCGCTGGGGCTCGATGTGCGCGAATTGAACATCGAGGCTTGCCGCTACGTGCAGTCGCGGGTGAATTTACCCAATCTGGAATTCGTGCGCGATGATGTGTGGAATATCGCAGCGCACGGCGCCTTCGATGCGGTGTTCTGCTGCGGACTCTTTTATCATCTGGACAAGCCGCGCGAATTTCTCAATTTGCTGTCGCAAGTGACAAAACGCTTATTGATCCTGCAAACCCATTTTTCGGAAGCCAAGGATTCGCCGAGCCTCATCCAACCGCGGCGATTCCGCCGTGCACTGGCCAAGGTGCTGCCTCTCAAGAACACCGGAACCACGACCCACAAGCTGTCTTATATGACCCGCAACGAGGGATTGCCGGGGCGCTGGCTGCCGGAGTTTCGCAGCAAGCGCGCTTTTCTCGATCGCGTAAATCGACGCTGGGCGTCCTGGAACAACAAGCAGTCGTTTTGGATACAGCGCGAGTACCTGCTGCAGGCCATGCGCGACGCGGGATTCGACCTGGTGCTCGAGCAATTCGACAGCCTCGGACCGAACATCGCGTTCGAGATGACCGAGGGCAGCTATCGGACCTCGAGCCGCAGCACGTTCATCGGCATCAAGACGGCCTACGCGCAGGAGGCTTCCGCGCCCGACGTTTCGCCGGGATTGCGCCAGGCTTGATAATTTGTTTTTCACACTGGGATCACAAAACATGAGATCTGGAACATTCCAAATGTTGTTTGCCGCGCTTGCCTCGACGGCTTTGCTCCTAAGCGGCACCGCCATCATGGCGGACCAGGTGCCGTCGCCGGCGGCCCCAGCCCCGGCCCCGGCGGGCGGCGACATTCCCGCGAATTTCAAGATCGACACGGAAGCGGACGACTACATCAAGCGCGACGTCATGATTCCGATGCGCGACGGCGTGAAGCTGCATACGGTCATCGTCATTCCCAAGGGGGCGGCGCACGCACCCATGATCCTCGACCGGACTCCCTACAACGCGAGCAAATTCACCGCGAGCGCGGAGAGTCCGCGGCGCTCCCTGGTTCTGCCCTTGAGCTACGGCGAGCTCGCCGATGCCGGCTACATCATCGTGGCGCAGGACGTGCGCGGAAAATATAAATCCGAGGGCGACTATGTGATGAACCGGCCGCTGTCGGGCGATCTGAATCACACGCCGGTGGATCATTCGACCGACGCGTACGACACCATCGACTGGCTGGTCAAGAACGTGCCGGAATCCAATGGCAAGGTCGGAACCATGGGAACGAGCTATGACGGTTTTACGGTGCTGATGAGTCTGGTCAATCCGCATCCGGCATTAAAAGCCGCTGCGCCGTTCAATCCGATGGTCGACCCCTGGATGGGCGATGACTGGTTCCACAACGGCGCCCTGCGGCAAACCTATGCCGATTACATCTTCGAACAAACCGCGGAAAAGTCTTCGGAAAACAAATGGATTGCGCCTCGCTACGACGCCTACGGCACGTGGCTGGCCATCGGTTCCGCAGGCACGCTCGGCAAAGCGCTCGGCATGGATCAGCTGCCCTTCTGGCAGCGCCTCACCGCGCACCCTGCCTACGATCGCTATTGGAGCGAACAAGCCGTGGACAAAATCCTGGCTGCGCGCCCGCTGACCGTGCCGACGCTGTACGTGCACAGCCAGTGGGACCAGGAAGATATCTACGGCGCGATGGCGGTGTTTGCCGCAACCCGCTCGCAATCCGGTGTGAGCCACGACAATTCTCACCTGGTCATCGGGCCATGGCGGCACGGCGGCGGCAACGGCGACGGCTCCTCCCTGGGCGCGATCAAATTTGACGGCGACACCGGTCATTGGTTTCGAGTCAACGTGCTGCTGCCGTTTTTTGATTCTCACTTGAAGGACGGCGCGCCGAAAGCCGATATCGCGACCGTCACCGCGTTCGAGACCGGCGCAAATGTCTGGCGCCGATACGATCAGTGGCCTCAGTCCTGCGCGAGCGGCTGTCCTTTCAAGTCAGCGCCGCTGTACCTGACCGGCGGCGCCAAGCTGTCCTTCGACAAGCAGCCGCCCGGCGCCGCGGCTTTTGACGAATACGTCTCCGATCCCGCGAAGCCGGTGACATATCGGCCGCGCCCCATCCGGCCGACCTATGCGTCGGATTCGACCTGGAGACGCTGGCTGGTGGATGACCAGCGCTTCGCCTCGGATCGCACCGACGTCCTTACTTATACCTCGGAGGTATTGACGGCTCCGCTGCGCATCGCGGGACAACCGGTGGCACATTTATTTGCCTCGACCAGCGGAACCGACAGCGACTGGGTGGTGAAGTTGATCGACGTCTATCCGGACGAGGTTCCGGGCAACGTGGAGATGGGCAGCTATCAGCTGCCGGTAGCGATGGATATTCTGCGCGGCCGCTACCGCGACGACGCGGCCAATCCGTCGGCGATTCCCGCCGGCAAGGTCGTCGGCTACACTCTGAAGCTGCCGAACGCGGATCATGTATTTTTGCCCGGTCATCGAGTCATGGTGCAGATACAGTCAAGCTGGTTTCCCCTGTATGACCGCAACCCGCAGTCCTTCGTGCCGAACATCTTCTTCGCCAAACCCACGGACTATGTGAAGGCGACGCAGCGGGTGTTTCACAAGCCGGACGCGGCGAGCTACATTGACCTGCCGATTGCGAGATAAACGCCCATGACGATCGCAAATTTGTTGGTGTTCGCCCTGGCGCTGTGCGTCGCCGCCGGCTCGCCGGGACCCAGTGTCGCGGCCCTGGTGGCGCGGGTGCTCACCAACGGCCTGCGCGACGTACTGCCTTTCCTCGCAGCGATGTGGCTGGGCGAAGCGCTCTGGCTCGGCTGCGCAGTAGCAGGGCTCGCCGTGGTGGCACGCACACTCGGCGTGGTGTTCCTGGCAATCAAATTGATTGGCGTCGCTTACCTGCTCTATCTCGCGTGGAAAATGTGGTTTGCGCCGACCGAGGTGTCCAAGGGCGAGTTGCCCTCGGGTCAGTCGGCGTGGCGGATGTTCGGCGCCGGACTCACGGTCACGCTCGGCAACCCCAAGATCATGGTCTTCTATCTGGCGCTCTTGCCGACCATCGTCGATCTTGACCGCGTCCGCGGCACCGCATGGCTGGAGCTGACCGCCGTCACGCTCGTCGTGCTCATGTCCGTCGACCTCGCCTGGGCGCTGCTGGCCGTGCGCGCGCGCCGCTTGCTCACGAGCCGCAAGGCGGTGAAGATCGCCAACCGCGCCAGTGCGACGATGATGGTCGGCGCGGCGGCCGTGATCGCCGCGCACTGAAGCGCCGAGGCGCCGCTTAGAATTTTGCCGTAAACGCGACGAACAGCTGACGGCCGAACATGTCGTAGATGCTGTATGTATTCGCAGCACCGCCGGAGACGATACCCGAGTCGATCACCGGCGGATCCTTGTCCAGGATGTTGTTGGCGCCGGCACGGACCTGCAGCACTTTATTGACGTTCCAGCTCGCCTCGAGATCCACGTAGCTATACGACGTGATGGTCGCATTGTAGAAATCGTAGCCGCCGAATGTGGCGAAGTTCAGCGTTGGATCGTTGCTGTTGTTGTCCTGCGAAACCGAACCAATGTAGCGCCAGGTCAGCGACGCCGACACGTTCCAAGGGGTGTCCCACGTACTGCGGAACAAGTGGTGCCAGCGCGGATTGATCGTCTGACAGGTGGCGCCGAACAAGCCGGCGCAGTCATACGTATGCGCTCCAGGCAAGGGCGTGGTCTCGTTGTGCAGCAGGTACGCGCCGTTCAACGCGAATGACACGTCGCCGAAGCCCGGCGGCAGCTCGAGCTTGTAGTTCAGCTGCACATCAATGCCGCTGTTGATTGCCGTGCCCAGGTTGAAATTCTTCTGGATGACAAACCCTCCCGAAGCGATGCTGTTGCCGGTCAGGCTTCCGGTGCTTGGCGACCGCACGATCTGACTGCAGAAGGTGGGATCGCCCGTGTTGGCGCAATTGGAAAGGATGACCAGGTAGGGGATCACGCCGATCTCGTCCTTCACTTGAATGTGGAAGTAGTCGATGCTCCCGGTGAGATGCGCGATTTGGCTCGGCGTAAAGTTCAAGCCGACGGTGTAGGTGTCGGCCTGCTCGGGTTTCAGGGCCGGATTGCCGCTGGTTTCCTGCGACAGCTGTTGGGCCGTGCCCTGCGGGATCGAGCCGCTGTTGTACTGAGCGGCCGTCGCGCCCGTGCGCTCGCATTGGAGCAGTGTGAAGGTGATCGGCGGCGCGCAAGGATCGGGGACCACAGTGGCCAGCCCGACGATCGGCGGCGTGAACAGCTCGGCGACGCTCGGCGCGCGAATCGCGCGATCATAGGATGCACGAAAGCGATAGTCCGCGATCGGCGCGTATTGAACCTCGAATTTATAAGTATTGGCTGCCCCGGCCGTCGAGTAGTTCGAATGGCGGTATCCCGTATCGAACAACAGTTCCTTGGCGCCCGCCTTGTCCTGCACGAGCGGTGCCCGCAATTCGACGAACTCCTCCGCGACCGACAGGCCGGCGTCAATCGGCGCCACCGCGCTCCCAAAGCCGGACAACAGCTGGCTTTCCTCGGCGGCGTCCGGGCGCAGGACCTCGTGATCGTTGCGATGCTCGAATCCCACGTTCACGCCGACACCCTCGGCCGCGAGCGGCGACGTTATCCCGTATTCGCCCAGCTTGCCCGTCACGTCGGCATGCAGCGTGCGCAGGGTCGCGGATCCCTGCGCAGTTCCGAGCAAATACAGATAATTCAGTGACGCCTGGCTGACGCCGCCGTCCTTGAAAATGTTGTAGGGCACGCATCCCCGATCGGCGTTGTTGATGCAAGTTGGATTGGCGGCGGTGCCGGTCGCCAGCAAGGCATTGGTGATGCCGTCGTAGCTCAAATACTTTTCGTTGGAGTCGGAAAACGAGGTGTAGAAGTACTGGCCATACAGGTCATAGCTCCAGGCATCCGCGAAAGTGCCCTTGGTGCCGAAAACCGCGCGATAGTTGGTGTGCTCGAAATCGACGAAGCGATTGCCGCCCTCGACGTTGCGGCGGCCGATTCTAACCTGCGCGGTGGCGGATCCGGGATTCGCCGTATCCGCGGCAATCTGCGCCGGCGTGCACAAGATGCCCTTCTGCTGCGAGCTCAAAAGAGGGTTGCTGCAATTGACGTAGTAGTCGCCCGCACCCGTCGGATCCAAGGGATTGCTGTCCTTGAACAACGCCGCCGGCGCCACTTGCTGATGCGTTTTATCGTCCATGAAAAAGAATTCCGTATACGGCTGGAACCAGTCGGCGATCTCCTCATGCGCTATGAACGCGGCGTTGTATCGGTCGTCCTCGCGGGTCATGTAGATGAACGGCTGAGAGTTGTACGATGCCGGCGGCGTCGTCGCCACCGTCCCAAAGGGAACAAAGCTCGTCCCCGAGACGCTGTAGACGGTTCCTGTGTGGGGTCCGGTGTTGGGCTGGAACCAGTTCGAATTGGAGGACCCGCCGCAAGTCAGGCCCGTGACGTTGTTGTTGTCATCCTGGACCGGATTGAGCTGGCAGGCGCCGAAATCGCGCTGACCGCTGGCGACGGCATCAGCGTGCCGGTAGCTCAAGAACGCGGTGACGTTGCCCCTGCCGTCCGCGAAATTCGTGCCCATGAGCAGGTCGAAGGTCTTGTTTCGGCCGTCCTTGGCCGTGCCCGTCGGCGGCGAATACCCGAATTGCTGCACCAGATTTTGCACGATGGTGTCGTGGTTGTCGTGCCAGTTCTCGCCCAGCTGAGCGTCCAGCTGAAAGCCTTCGAAATTTTTCTTCATGATGAAGTTGACCACGCCGGCGATGGCGTCCGATCCGTAGGCCGCGGATGCGCCGCCGGTCACCACTTCGACGCGATCGACCAAGCCGGCCGGAATTTGATCCAGGTCGGGAGCGGGTTGCGAAATGGCGGTGTTGGGCGAACCCACCCCCAAACGGCGGCCGTCGATCAGTACCAGCGTGCGCGCGGGCCCGAGGCCGCGCAGGTCCGCGGTGGCGACGCCGCCGGCGGTCGCCAGTCCGGAGGTGCCGTTGCCGAGATCCTGCCCCAGGTCGTTGTTATAGTTTTGCGGCAGCTGGCTGATGATGTCGCTGATATCGGTCTTTCCCGACACCCGAATGGATTGCGATGAGACAACCTGTATTGGACTTGTGCTCACTTCATTCGGAGAGGCGATGCGCGATCCGGTGACGATGATTTCCGTCAGAGCCGCAGGCTCGGGCACCGCCGCGACCGATTGCGGCGCCGAAGTCGTCGGCGCCTGCGCCAGCAGGATCCTGTCAGCGGGCGGGCCCTTGGCCTCTCGCGCGGGCGGCGCTGCGACCGCGCCCCCGGACTGTGCTTGCAAGGAAACGCCGGCACCCTCGTTGAGCGAAGACGTCGTCACGGGAAGGACGGTAACCGTGTGGTCGTCAAGGTAGCGGTAAGTCAGCCCGGTGCCCGAGAGCAGTTGCTCCAAGGCTTCGTTCGCCGTCATGTCTCCGTTCACGCCATTCGTGCGCACATCGCGCACGGTGTTGGACAAATACAGGACCTGCAAGCCGCGGCTTTGCGCCAGCTGCTTGAGCGCCGGCCCCAAGCCTTGCGCGGCGATATGGGTCGGTTCGCGGATGGTGGCGCTTGCGCTTTCGGCGAGGGAAAGACCGACGACAGAAAGACAGATGGCTGCCGCCGCAACAGCTGTACGTATTAACGCTCCCGCGCCGCTTGCGAGGAGGTGTTCGACGCCGGCCGGCCAACGCGGCCGCCGATCTCGATTACAGTAGAGCGTTATCACATAAGAAATGGGTATGTCAGCGCGCTTCGCGGCGAAGGACACGCACTTGTTTCTCCGTTTCGACCACTTGGATCGAGTTCTGGCTGCGCAAGAAGTTGATGAGCGATGCCGGATCGGTTGAGGAGTAAACACCGCTGATCCTGAGTTTCTCCAGTTCATTGTCGTCGATGGTCAATGGCCGCCGGTTGTAGCGGTTGAATTCCTCGGCGACATCGCTCAACGACGTTTCCTCGAATATCAGACGCTTCTGCACCCAGGCGGTTGCGACCGCCGTGTCGGTGCGGGTGGGTTTCGTCACGATGTGCGGCAGAACCGTAAGCTGCTCGCCGGCGGACAAAACGATGGCAGCACTCCCGGATCTGTCCGAGTCCTCGTAGGTCTCGACCCGTCCTTCGACCACCGTGACGACGGTCGCAGACTGCTTCTTATAAATGTCGAATTCCGTGCCGACCGCGCGAACCTGCGCATCGCCCGCGCGCACCACGAATGGCCTCTGCTTATCCTTTGCCACGCGAAACAACGCCTGGCCGTCGATGAGCGTCAGGTCGCGCTGCTGTTCCGTGAGATGAACCTGGATCGTCGAACGTGCATTGAGTTCGACCGTCGATCCATCCGAGAGCTGCACGGTGCGCTGCTCGCCAATGCCGGTGGAGTAGGTGCCGCTGAGGTTGCCGCCGCGCAAAATTAGAACCGTGGCAACGGTCAGCATCACGACCGCGGCCGCGGCAAAAGCCGCCAGACGAGGGTGCCGCCGCAAGACCCGCGATGTGCCGGCGGAAGGAGCCGCGGCGGAAACCGGGCGCGCAGAAGACAGTGCGCTCACGTCGGCTTCTTCGCGCGCCCGCGCAATCAGCGCCGCAATGTCGATCTTGCCGTGAGGATCTGAGCTCGGCAGTTCCGCCCACGCGCCCGCTATCTCTAGATAGGCGTGAATGTGCTCGGGTGAGCGGCGCAGCCACTCGATGAATCTCAGGCGCGCATCGCCGTTGACATCGCCCGCGCGAAATTCTATGAACCATGCCGAGGCTTCGGCGATGATCGCAGGATGGGTTTTACCGCCTGAAACACCCGCTCTCATGGTTTCATGGCACTTTGGGTGGCGCGTAAATTTCGACAGTGCTCGACCGCACGCGCAAGATATTTTTTGGCCGTTTCACGGGATACCCCCAATTCATCTCCAACCTCCTGCACTGAATAACCGGCAACACGGTGCAGCACCAGTGCGGTCGCCACGCGCGAGGGCATGCGCGCGAGCATGTGCTCGAGTTCCTCGAGCCGCTGCGCCTGAGCGACTTGATCGCATGGATCATCGCTCGAGGCAGTCCTAAGCTCCGAGAACACTTCTGCGACATCCACCGACACAGGCTCGCTCGAGCGCCGTACCGCATGTTGATGAATCACATGGCTGGCAATTGTAAAAAGATACGCCTCGGGGCTGCGAATGCTTTCGTAGCCCTCGACGCGCAGCAAGCGCAAGAATACTTCCTGGGCCAGGTCCGGAACGTCCGCGGCATTGCGCAGCCGCACAGACAAAAAGCGGCGCAGCCGGGGACCATACCTGGCGGCAATGCCGGCGACGAAGCTGCGATTGTCAGGTACCCCCACGCGCAACCCCTAGGTCGAGACTTCCCTAGATCATTAGAGCGCTTTCGGTGAGAAAATGGGTATGCCCCTGCTCATGGGATTTCATGCGGCGTTGCAGCATTCCGCTCGTGAGTGGGCCCGCTGAATGACTCTTACTTCGCCTCGCCGCAGTCCGACCGCCCGTTGTCCTCGATCGAAGCGATGATCCAACGGCCGTCGATGCGGACCAGATTCGCGATATCCCGTCCGCAGTGATCGATTTTGCCATCCACCAGAAATTCAAACGGGGCCCACAAGGTGGCGACATCGCCGTCCACGTGAACCACGGCATTGTGAATGCGCTCTTCGTGGCTGGCAGGACCGGGCTGCGAAAGCCGATCCGTCAGCATCTCGAATGACATTTGCGACGGCTTGCCCTTGCGCATCAGCACAGCGCTTCCCCCGGGCAGCATTTGCGCCATCATCGCAGCCTTGTCGCGCTTGCCCAGTCCGTCGAGCATCGCTTGGAAACTCGCGAGCACGGCTTTCTCCTCGATTGAGGCGCTCGGCACCGGGTCCTTCAATTCAACGATGAGGCCGCGCATTTCCGTGCCCCCCATGTTTTCGCCCGTGTGTGCCGCCGCCGGGATCCACCGCACGTCGCCAGGCCTGCTGTGCCGTTCAGTTGGGGCCTGTCCCGGGGCGTGATTGCGCACGCTGTATTCGCTCAAGGACACCGCGAGGCTGTCGGGGTGCGAGTGCAGTGCCCATTTCTGTCCAGGCTGCGTCACGAAGCTCAACACTCGGATGCGCTCATTCTCGAACGCCACTTTGTAGACATCGGGCGCCACCACGAGGGCATCTTTTTTGTTGTCGGCAGGTGCGGCACACAGCAAGCCGCTCGCACACAATAGGGACAGAATCAGATACCGCATTTGAAAATCTCCTGCTCGCGTCTTTTCGCGCAATGGCGCACGAGTATCCGGCACGGACTGTTAAAACTCCAATTTACCCGCCATAGTGCGTCATTGGAGAGCTGCGCCGAGAATCGCATCAACAATCCCGCTCCGACCGGCTTGCCTGCACGACATGTATTCGCCGTCGCCCTCGGCAATGCCATCGAATTCTATGATTTCGTAACGTACGCGTTTTTTGCGGCCCAAATCGGCCGCGCCTTCTTTCCGTCCGATACGCCCGGCACCAGCTTGCTGGCATCGCTTGCGACCTTCGGCGTCGGGTTTCTGACGCGGCCCCTCGGGGCGTTCGTATTGGGCAGGCTCGGCGACCGGCTCGGCCGCAAGCCGGCCATGCTCATTTCATTCATGCTGATCGGCGTGGGAGTCACCGGCCTGCCGCTGATACCGCCATACGCTTCCATCGGCATTCTCGCGCCCATTCTTGCGATTTGTTTTCGGCTCATCCAAGGATTCGCACTCGGCGGAGAGGTCGGGCCCAGCACCGCGTTCCTGATGGAGGCTGCCCCGCCGTTGCGTCGCGGGTTGTACATTTCGCTGCAGGCGACGAGTGCGGATGTCGCGGTCATGGTTGCCGGTCTGGTCGGCGTGGGATTGGCGAGTACCTTGGATCCCGCAGCGCTCGACAGCTGGGGATGGCGCGTTGCGCTGCTGGCAGGCGCCGTGATCATTCCCGTAGGTCTGGTGCTGCGCAAGACCTTGGTCGAGACGCTGCAGCCGGCGCACAGTCCGGCGGAGGTTCCCACCATTCGCAACTACGGCCGCGTCGCGGCGGCGGGGTTGGCGCTGCTGGCCTCCGGAACCACGACGAGCTACTTGCTCAATTACATGACTACCTATGCGAGTTCGACGCTGGGAATGTCCGCCCGGATTGCCTTTGGCGCGACGGCTGTGGTCGGCCTCTGCGGCGTGGTGTGCGATCCTTTGGGAGGCTGGCTATCGGACAAGTTCGGACGCAAGCCAGTCATGATCATCCCCTGGCTGTGTCTGGCGGTCGCCGTTTTTCCCTGCTTCACGTTGCTCGAGCGTGAACGCAGCAGCTTCGCGCTCTACGTCGCATGTGGGGTATTGGCATGCGCCTCGACGCTCGCCGCCTCCAGCGCGCTGATTTCGGTCAACGAATCGCTGCCCCACCGGGCGCGCTCGGGCGCCTTCGCCATCATTTACGCGCTGTCGATTTCAATCTTCGGGGGATCTGCGCAATTCATCGTTGCCTGGCTTACCCGCCTCACCGGCAACCCGCTCACTCCGGCGTGGTACATGATTGGCGGCGTGATGGTCGGTTTGATCGCATCGAATGCCCTGCCGGAGAGCGCGCCGATCAAGGTGGGGGTCGAGCCCGCCGCGGATTAGGAGGCGGTGCCGATCAACAGGCTCCGCGCGCAGTCGACCAGGGTTTCAGCGGCCGGGCGCGGACGCCAGCCCAAAACGTCTTGAGCTTTGCTGGATGAGTGGCGATGTTCCCGTCCCAAACGCGGCGTCATTGCACGAAGCGCAGGATCGGCCAGCGACATCAGGCGAAGCACAAAATCAGGCAATACGCGCGCGGGCACCTTGCTTGCGGATTCACCGAGTTGCGCGCGCAGGATGCGCGAGATATCGACCATCCACAGAAATTCGCCGACTCCGATAAATCGTTGGCCGGCCGCCGCCGCCGAGGTCATCGCAGTGACGTGCAAGCTGGCAAGATCCCGCACATCGACGATTTCGAAACCCAAACGCGGATTCGCAGGCACGCGTCCCTGCAGCAGGCGTCCTATGATTTGCACCGACCCCAGGTTCTCGGTGGTCAGAACAGGACCGAACACCGCCCCGGGCAGAATGGTGGTTAACGTGGTAGAGCCGCCCTGCTCCTTCATGTAATCCCAAGCCGCCCGCTCGGCGAGCCGTTTGGATTGCCGGTAGGCATCCACGTTTCGCTCTGCAGGATCAAACCACACCGTTTCGTCGCTGAGGCTGCGCTGCGCAGAACTCAACGGTGGGGTCGCGGTGGCCGCAGCCGAAGTCATGACCACGCGCTTCACGCCGGCTTTGGTTGCGGCACGCAGCACTCGAAGCGTCCCGTCGCGAGCCGCAGCGATCAGAGCTTCTGCCTTCCCCGCGCCGTCGCTGCCCAAGGGAGAGGCAACATGCAGCACGTAGTCGCAACCCGTCATGGCCGCGTCCCAGCCCTCATCGCGCGTCAAGTCCGCGGCAACGAAACTCAACATCTTGGTGTTCGAGGCGGCTGACGCGATCGCTGCGCGCACCCCGGCTTCCTTGGAGAGACTGCGGAGCGTGGTGCGAACCGCGTAGCCACGTTGCAATAGGTCGACGATGCACCAGCCGGCAATGAATCCGCTGCCTCCGGTTACGAGGACTGTTTCAGCCATTTGAGTTGCCTCTCGTAGTCTACAGCTGTAGACTTTACTGCGGATTG
The DNA here is from genome assembly GCA_035488895.1 of Steroidobacteraceae bacterium. Lineage (GTDB taxonomy): Bacteria > Pseudomonadota > Gammaproteobacteria > Steroidobacterales > Steroidobacteraceae > Bog-1198. Next base: position 3,648 of record DATHKV010000262.1, on the reverse strand, counting down.
CGACAAATGTCCACGGTCGTGAAGAACAGGAGCCCCGATTCCATGCAGAGTCAAAAGGCCGCCCGGCAGCACTCAAAGCCTGCCCGGCGGCGAAACGCCGCCGCCACCCGCCTGGCGATCCTGGCCTCGGCGCGCCAAGCCTTTGCGCAGGCGGGCTACGAAGGCGCCGGCGTGCGGGAAATTGCGCGCGGGGCCGGCGTGACGGCAATGCTGGTCAATCGCTATTTCGGTTCGAAGGAGCAGCTGTTCGCAGAAGTGATTGCGCAGGCCATGACGACACCGATCATTCTGTCGGCTGAGAATCTCGCCTCAGCCACGCCCGGCAGAGACTTCGCCGCGGCGCTGGTGAAAATCACAGAGACCGCTGCCACCCCGCTCGATGGCTTTCTCATCATGCTGCGCTCTGCCTCGAGCGAACGCGCGGCGGAAATCGGACGCGAGCAGATTGAAAAGCACTATCAGAAGGTGTTGAGCAGTGCTTTGGGCGGAGACTTGGCGCCTCAGCGTGCCGCGATTGTCCTTTCCCTGGTCGCGGGTTTCCAGGTGATGCGGCAAATGGTCGGACTCTCTGCGCTTTCCAAAACCAAACCCGAGGCGCTCGTAAAAATTCTCGCGCCCCTGTTTGAGCAGCTCATCCGAAGTGAAGCCGCCGCGCGCCAGGTGGCGCGTTAAAGGTTTTTTGCGAGAAAGGCATCGAGCTCCTTCAACACTCGAACACGGGCGTCGGTGGTCGATAACCAGTGATCTTCGCCCGCCAAAACCGCGACGGTGACGGTTTTGCCGGCAGCCTTGAGCGCGCGTGCCATGCGCTCGGATTGCTCATTGGGCACAACGCCGTCGCCGGTTCCATAGATGATGAGGACGGGAATTTTGATTGATTTCACCGCATTGATCGGCGACTTTGCGGCGAGGTTCGAATCATTTGGAGCCCCGATTCGTGCTTTCCAGCTGGACAGCATGGTGGAAAGCGCCCCGCTATAAATCGGCACGGTTTCGCGCATCAATGCAGGCAGATCCGTCACGCCGCTGATACTGACGGCACAGGAATAAAGGTCCGGCGTGAATGCCGCTCCTGCCAGGGCCGCGTAGCCTCCGTACGATGCGCCCACGATGCAAACCCGGTGGGGATCGGCAACGCCCTGCTCAATCATGGCGCGAACGCCATCGGTGACATCGTCCTGCATCAGACCTCCCCACTGGCGGTAGCCCGCCTCTTGGAAGGCATCGCCGAATCCCGTGGAGCCACGGAACTGCGGCTGCAAAACGGCATAGCCGCGAGAGGCGAGGAACTGCGGCAGCCAATCGAAGCTCAGGTAGTCTCGCGCGTGCGGACCTCCGTGCGGCAACACAACGAGCGGCATAGGCGTGGCTGGCTTTACGGCAGGAGATGTCAGATAGGCAGGAATGGCCGTCCCGTCGCGCGCCTTGTATGCGATCTCCTTTACGTCTCCCAACGCGATGCGTGCCAGCGCGGGGTACTCTTCTGCGACGATATCCGCGCGATGCGCGGCGAAGTCGACCAGGTAGTACACGGGCGGACTCGATGGCGATTCGACGTTCACGAGTGTTTTTGTGCCATCGAGACTCGAGCCATACATTTCAACCTCACGACCCGGAAATGAGCGCTGCAGCACTTCCTGGCGATGCTGAGATGACGAGTCGATCCAATGCACCTTGGGGATGCTGCCGCTGACCCAAACGCCGACAATCGCGCCGGTGTGCTGATCGGTATATACGTTCGTGATATCCGCATCGGGCTCCTCTGCCAGGAGCCTCGCGGGTGAACCATCGAGCGGCAGTGCCCAGGCAGCCCGATGGGCTCGCCCGTTGGCCGCAAGCACGACGACCGCGGTTCCATCCGTGAGCAGTCCGCCGAGCCTAGGGTGTTCGCTGTCGTCCTTGCGAAGGATCTCTCTTGGCTTGTCGCTCTCCTCCGCGCCAAGCGCAAACAGCCGATAAGCGTGGTGGTGCCAATCCCAGTCTTCGCGCGCCACCGCGCGGCCATTCCTGTCTACGACCCAGGCAGCCGTGAAATCGTTGCCGTGCCTGACGATATTGCCCTTACCGGTGCGCGTATCCACTTCCCAGAGACATCGGCAAGGATCAGCAGTCGACATCATCACGGTATGCGGCTTCGAGGTGCGCACCTGTTCCAGGTATGCCAGCATCGCATCATGTTTGTTGCGCCCAGATTCGGCCATCGGGTTCATCGGCAACATTCGGCCGTCACCGCCCGAGACATCGTGCGCAATCGTCCGGAAGTATTCGCTGGAAACCTCGTCGCTCACTTTACTCTCAGAGGTCGCGCTGAGCACGATCAACAATGTCTCATTGTCATTCCACACGAGGTTCCGAAGCTTCACGCGCCCGGGAACTGCAAGGATGCGGTGGACCTTTTTGCCCGACACGTCGAACATGATGACGCGGGGTTTTGCTTCCTTGCGATCCAGCCACGCCAGCCAGTGTCCGTCGGGACTCAGCACGGCATCGCTTTCTGCCGGCATGCTGCCGAATGCCTCGGGCGGCGGTGGCGCAGCCGCCAAAGCCACCGGGATCGCACAGCAGTAGATGAAGGAGGCAAGCAACCGTCGCAACGCGACGCGCACAGTGGATGCCGATACGGTCCTTGGCATTTTATTTTCCTTTTTATCGCCGCGCCGCACGGCGCCGGACTATCCCTTTGCGCCGTATTCTAGAGCCAGACCACCCGCAAAAGGAAACGGGTTGCACCGGCGGTTAGTCGACCCTGCGATCGCCCGGATGGTAATCGGCCTCAACATTGCCGTTGAGCTGGCTTTGAGTGAACAGTACCGGCTTGGTTTTCATGGCCACAAACAGCGGCGTCTGGTCGGCGTAGTGGGGAGAACGCGAATCCAGCGTGGCCGAGCCGAACTGGTTGACGCTGTCCGAAGACAACGCGCCCGCCTTGTCCCAGGTAACGAACATGATGAGGGTATCGCCCGCCGACGCAGTCAGGGTGCCGTCCTTTTGTGCAACACCGTAGACGGCGCGGTAGATGTCCGGCCCGCCGTCGATGGGTAGGTCGAGATTGCCCCGGCGGAAGCGGTTGACCTGGCCCCACTCCGGATCGATGCGGCCGAAGTGGGTTTTCAGCGTCGTGATGGCGTGGCGCAGAGCGTCGATGGGCAGCACGTCGGGATGGCTTTCCGAATGCGCGGCTTCCGTGCTCATCAGCACTGCCAGTGCCGCTGCCCGGCTACCGACATTCGTGCGTCGGTCCCAGCTCTTGAGCAGCAACTGGGCGGCACGGAGGTCATTATCAGAGCCCGCATCGACCTGGATCACGTCAGCGATTTCTTTTGCGACGTTGGAGCGGTCGCTGTAGGCGATGTCGAACTTATAAGCGCGGAACGCCTCGGCGGTGATGGCCGCGTCGGCGCCGAAGGTCTCCTGGGCGCGATACGCTCTGTTGGTCATGTCGGTCTGGATGCCCATGGCGGCGCTGAAGTCGGCGGGCTTCAACGCGTCCTCCGCTCCTGTGGCCTGGAACGGAGTGTTGTTGGAGTTGAACACGTAGCCAGACTTAGGATTCCAGATCTGCGGCACACGATCGAAAGCTAAGTAGCCCTCCCAGATCAGGTCGGACCGATCGCCCGGCTGGACCTGCGTCCAGTCTCTTCCTGCGGC
>DATHKV010000261.1:0-2194 GCA_035488895.1 Steroidobacteraceae bacterium | reverse complement strand
GTCTACGCGCTATTTGCCGGCTACATCGCCGAGAGCTTCTTTCCCAGCGACGGACCCGATGCAAGGCTGATAAAGACTTTCCTGTTTTTTGGGTTGGGATTCGTGGTGCGGCCGTTGGGCGCCATGCTCATCGGGAATTTCGGCGATCGAGCCGGACGCAAGGCCGCGCTCACCTTGACCATCCTGTTGATGGCGGCGGGAACCGCTGTGATTGCTTTTTCTCCGACCTACGCTTCGATCGGCGTCGGAGCGCCGATTCTGTTGCTGCTGGGCAGAGTGCTGCAGGGATTTTCGGCCGGCGGCGAGGTGGGCGGCGCAACGGCCTACTTGTTGGAAACAGGCGATCCGAAAGAGCGCGGCCGGGTTGCTTCATGGCTCGAGGCCAGCATGGGCATGTCCAATATACTGGGGGCGTTGGCGGCGTTCTCGGTTACGGCCTTGCTGAGCGAAGCCGACGTGCGTGCGTGGGGCTGGCGTCTGCCTTTTATTTTCGGACTCGCCATCGCGCCGGTTGGCTTATACCTACGCCGCACCCTGGACGAAACGGAGGAATTTTGCGCCGAGGCGGCCCTGCGGCGCGATGAGCCCGCACGCAACCGAGTGCCCCTGCTCGAAATTTTTCGGCATCACGGGCAAACCTTGTTGATTGGTTTTTTGGTGGCGGTGCTGTGGGCGGTGGCCGTTTATGTGCTGATGATTTTCCTGCCCACCTACGTTCAGCGCCCCGACACCTTCCATTTTACCGCCAGCCAAGCCTTCGGCGCCTCATTGGTCGGCAACGTGCCCTTTGTCATTGGCTGCGTGTGGTTCGGGTCGCTCTCGGATCGAATCGGCCGGCGGGTGAGTTTATTCGTCAGCGCGGCGGCGCTGCTCGTTTGTGTGCTGCCCCTGTTCTTGTGGCTCAAAGCCGATCCGACGCTGCCGACGCTGCTCGTGGTTCAATCCACGCTGTGCATACTCGTGGCCAGCTTCGTCGGCGTAGCACCCGCGGCCCTCTCGGAGATTTTTCCGGCCGGGGTGAGATCGACCGGCACCTCGTTGGTTTACAACGGCGCCTTCACTCTGTTCGGCGGCTTCGCGCCGATGATCTTGACCTGGGCCAAGCAGCAATCCGGGGGCTCCATTTATGCTCCCGCCTGGTACGTGATGTGCGCTGCCGGCCTGGCACTGCTGGCCATTCCCTTGCTGGGTCGGGCCAACCTAAGCCGCCGACAATTAGACCCCATGCCGCTCAAGGCCAAGGCCGCTGCATTGATAGAACGAGGCGAACAGATTTGATTTCATTTAACCGCTTAACTTCCAGCATCGGCGCTGTGGCCCAGGGGATACGGCTGTCCGATCCGCTCGATGAACCCACCCGCAAGGCGATCATCGCGGCATTGGCGGAACATCATGTGCTGTTTTTTCGCGATCAAACGCTGACGCCGGTTCAACATCGAGATTTCGCCGCGTGTTTCGGCAAATTGCATATACACCCGATTTATCCCAAGCACGCCGATGTGCCGGAAATCATCGTCCTCGACACCGACCTGGTCGATCTTCAAGACAACGCAATGTGGCACACCGATGTCACGTTCACGCAGACCCCGCCCATGGGCGGGGTTCTGGTCGCGCGCATGCTTCCGGCGCAGGGGGGCGATACGCTGTGGTCGAGCAATATTGCCGCCTATGAAGCGCTCTCGCCGGCCATGCAGGCTTTTTTGCTGCCGCTGACGGCGACGCACAACATCACCCAATCGTTTCCCACCGAACGCTTTGCAATGACCTCCGAGGCGCAGGAGCGTCTGGAGGCGGCCAAGCGTAATAATCCTCCGGTGTCTCACCCTGTCGTGCGCACCCATCCGGTATCCGGCCGGCGCGGCCTGTTCGTCAATGACGGATTCACCACCCACATCAATGAGCTCTCGCCGGCCGAAAGCCGCGCACTGCTGCCGATGCTCTACGCACATTGCTCGAAGCCGGAATTCGTGGTGCGCTGGAAGTGGCGCGAGGGTGATGTGGCGTTTTGGGACAATCGCCTGACGCAGCACTATGCGACCGATGACTATCGGCCTTCCCGGCGCGTCATGAACCGCGCCACCATCATCGGTGATCGGCCGACCTAGCGCTTGATTTTGACCGCTTGTAGCACTCAGCAGGGAGGGTAAAGAAGACTCAAGGCACGAAGGCAACAGTGCCTCGAGTCTTCTTTACC
>DATHKV010000260.1:0-7455 GCA_035488895.1 Steroidobacteraceae bacterium | reverse complement strand
GGGTACGCCTGTGATCTCGACGGCCACTGCTTGATCGTGCGCAGTGACATTGGAAACTTGAGCGGGGCAAAACACCTTCAAGCCCGGGCTCTCCTCGAGCCGCGACCAGAGTGCGTTGCCGAGCGCCCGATTCGCCACCACATAACCCAGGGCCGCGAGGCCCTGCTCCGCGGCATCAATGCGCGCGAAGCCGAAACGACCCTGATCCGACACGTGAATCTTACGGATGGGAGTCGCGTCGGCGTTCAACGAGGACCACACTCCCAGCGTTTCCAAAATTCTGCGGCTGCCGTTCGAGAGCGCCGTGGTGCGCTCATCAAAACTGGGTTGCGATGCCGCGTTATGTGGAATCGCCTCAATCAAGGCGACCCGCAACTTCAGAGGCGCCAGGGCAACGCCCAAGGTCGCACCCACCATGCCGCCGCCCACGATGGCCACATCGAAACTCACCGCAGCGACTCGATGGCGTCGGGCGTCTTCTCGAGCGCACCCGTCAGTACCTCCGGCGCGCCGTCGGTCACCAGCACCTCATCCTCGATGCGAATTCCAATGTTCCAGAATTCTTTGGGAACCTTGGGCGAGGGTCGGATGTAAATGCCGGGTTCAACGGTGAGTGCCATGCCCGGCTCGAGCACGCGCCACTCGCCGCCGACTTTGTAATCGCCCACGTCATGGACATCCAGGCCCAGCCAATGGCCGGTGCGATGATTGAAAAACGGCAGGTAGGCCTGCGCCTTGATCAACTTGGGTATAGGTCCCTTGAGCAGTCCCAGCTTGGCGAGCCCGTGCGTGATCACCCGCACCGCCGCCTCGTGCGGGTCGTTCCAATGATTGCCGGAACGCACCTTGTCGATGGCCGCCAGCTGCGCATCGAGCACCACTTCGTACACCGCGCGTTGCACTGCGGTGAATCGGCCGCTCACGGGAAACGTTCGGGTGATATCGGACGCATAGTAGTCGTGTTCGCAGCCGGCATCGAGCAACAGCAGATCGCCGTCGCACAGGGGCTGATTGTTGTCGCGGTAGTGCATGACGCAGGCATTGGCGCCGCCCCCGACGATGGGTTGGTAGGAGATGTCTGCATTGTGCGAGCGGAATTCGTGCAGCACCTCCGCCATCACCTCATATTCCATGCGGCCCGGACGGGCGAAGCGAATCGCGCGCCGATGCGCCCCCACCGCAATCTGCGCCGCGCGCCGCAGGCTCGCCTGCTCGGGCCGGCTTTTGTAAAGGCGCATGTCGTCCAGCACATGATTCAGCGCAACGAATTCCTGCAGGCCGCCGGCGCCTTGGCGCGACTGCACGCGCAGTCCGTTGACCCAGCTCAAGATGCGCGGATCGAAATCCAGATGCGTTCCCATGGAATAGAAGATTTGCGAGCGCTGCTCCATCAACCCGGGCAGGATTTCATCGATGTCCTCGATCGGGAAGGCATCGTCGGCTCCATATTGCGCGACCGCGCCCTCGGTTCCGGCTCGCGCACCGTCCCAGGATTCCCGCAGGGCGTCATGCTCGCGCACGAACAATAGATATTCAGCCTGCGGGCGTCCGGGCACCAAAACCGCCACCGCATCGGGTTCCGGAAAGCCGCTCAAATAGTAAAAATGACTGTCCTGCCGATAGGCGTATTCAATGTCGCCGTTGCGGTGACGCACCGGAGCCGCCGGCAGAATCGCAATGGCGTCCTTGCCGATCATGCGCATGAATTGGCGCCGCCGGCGTGCGAACTCCTTGCGATCCATGAGGAGCCTGTCCTGAGTCAGTGCAGCCGCTGCTGCGCCGGATAGACCTGCCTGCGAAGCGGCAGCAGTTCTTCGAAGACGACTTGGGCGGCGACCCGGATGAACTCGACCAGTTCTGCGTAAGCCTGTTCATTGGACTCGTCGCCGTCCGCATCTTCGCCGGTGGCTCGCGAGATCTCCGTGAAGTCCCTGACGATTTCTCCGACATCCCCCCCTATGGATTCGAGATCGGAGACGTAACCGGTCCCCAATCCATAGAGAAATCCGGTGCACCATAATGCAAGTGCGTTGGCGCGCCCGTTGAGGGGCTGTTCGTCATCAGGCAGCAGAGGCTCGAATTCCATGCCCTGTTCGCCAAACGACGTCGCGGTCTCCGTAAACACCCTTTCGATCATCGCTGAGGACTCTTCGCTCAAGGCGGAGCCGTCCGGCAGGATTTCGTTGATCCAATCCTGCATTTTGTAAGGCGACACCGAACACAGGGCGCCGCACAGGGATCCATGCGCCTCAGCAGCGTCCGCCAGACCGCCGGCCGTGGCCAGCACGTCCTCAAAATCCTTGAACCTAATATCAGACATCATGGCTGGGTGAATAATACCGCAGTAGAGGCACCAACCGCCCTTTGCATTGCGCTATGGCCCGCTCTATATTGGGAGTCTATGAACGAACCCAATCCGAAGTCAGCGGTCGAACTCGAGCTGAAGCGCTTGGAAAAGCGTCTTGAAGATCTCATCGTAACCGTCAGTCATATCAAGGAAGAGAATCGAGCCCTGCGCCAGCGTCAAGACACTTTGACGTCCGAGCGTGCGACGCTGTTGCAAAAAAATGAACAGGTGCGCGGGCGGGTCGAGGCGATGATCGGCCGCCTCAAATCGATGGAACAGGCATGAGCGACAATCAAGCCCGCGTTAGCGTGCGCATACTCGAAAAGGAATATCACATTTCCTGTCCGATCGAGGAACGCTCTGACCTGCTTGATTCCGCAGAGTTCCTCAATCTCAAAATGCGGGAAATCCGCGATAGCGGCAAAGTGGTTGGTCTTGATCGCATTGCGGTCATAGCCGCGCTCAACATGGCAAATGAATTAATTCGATTCCGCAATCGTGACACCAATCTCGATTCCGACGTCGGCGGACGCTTGCGTATCCTGCGCGAGCGCGTAGAGTCGGCTTTGGAGAAGGGTCAGCAGCTCGAGCTCTGAACGCCTTTCTCGACTTTTAATTTTGGCGCTGCCTGCGGTGTTCGATGCGGATCGGGTTACCTCCTGACCCTAATTTTGTAAACCCCAGGGGCCAATGCTTGCTGGCAACATTGTGCAAGTCCGCCCCGAGCGGAAAGCCTTAAGTGCCGCAGTCGGTCCCACCTGTTGCTCAGGTCGGGAGCAACGGTCCAAAACGGCATTTGCGGGTGGCGCCATCCCCCTACCTTTAGCGAAAGCAACCCTTCGTAAAGAAATGCGCGCCCTGCGCCGTGCGTTCGCCGCGTCAGAACATCGGCAGCGCTCCGATGCCGGCGCTTGACCCCGATATCACCTCAATGGCTTGATCTCATCATCATCCCCCTGGCGGGTGTCGACGATGAGGGGAGGCGCTTGGGGATGGGGGGTGGGTACTTTGATCGGGCGCCGGCGTTCCGACGCCGGACGTACGATTGAATTCGCTGGCAACCGAATCAGGACTGGAGCATTTCCTATGAATCATTGGCTGTTCAAATCGGAACCGGCCGCCTTCAGCATCGATGATCTTGGCAAGGCGCCAAAACGAACCGCTGCGTGGGATGGCGTGCGCAATTATCAGGCGCGCAATATGCTGCGCGACTCTATAAAAAAGGACGATTTGGTGTTTTTCTATTATTCGAGCTGCGACGTGCCGGGGATTGCCGGCATCGCCGCCGTCACCCGCGAAGGGTATCCCGACGTCACGGCCTTCGACCCCAAGCATCACCACTACGATCCCGATTCCAAGAAGGATGCACCTTCCTGGTTCGTCGTCGACGTGAAGCTGGTGCGCAAATTCAAACGCATCATCACGCTCGAGGAGCTGCGTTCGCATGCCGGTAAAGCGCTCAAGGATTTCGTTTTGCTGCGCCGTGGGAACCGCTTATCGGTGATGCCGGTGACGAAGAAGGATTGGGATTTCATCCTCACCCTTGAGTGACGCCGCTCACATCGCTAGCACATTGAGGTGCGTGAGCGCGACCTATTGCTTGTAAATTAATTATTCGTGTATATACTCGGACCCCGGACTAACCCGATAACGGAGTTTCTAACATGGCAGCGAAAGCAAAGAAGGCGAAGAAGAAGGTAGCTAAGAAAAAGGCCGCTAAGAAAAAGTAAGCCTTCGAAAGTAATCAACTGTGCCCGCGTAAGCGGGCACAGTTGTTTCTGAAGGTAGGAAATTTCGCGTGTCACCGGATCCGGCAACAGAAAAAAAACGCCGCGCAGCGGAAGCCGCGGTCCGCTACATCGACAGCGGCATGGTGCTCGGGATCGGCACCGGATCCACCGTCGGTCAACTCATCGAAGTGCTGAAAGACCGTAAAATCCAGCTCGCGGGCGCGGTCTCGAGTTCGCGCCAAACTTCCGAAAAACTGAAAGCCGCGGGGATTCCGGAACTCGATTTGAATACCTCGGGCGATCTCTCCCTCTATATCGACGGCGCCGATGAGGCCACCGCGGATGGCGCTCTCATCAAGGGCGGCGGTGCCGCGCTGACGCGCGAGAAGGTCATCGCCGCCGCCGCCAAGCGCTTCGTCTGCATCATTGATGATTCCAAGCTGGTGCCGGTCTTGGGTACCTTCCCGCTTCCTGTCGAGGTCATACCCATGGCGCGTTCCTACGTCGCGCGGCAGCTGGTGAAGCTCGGCGGGCAGCCGGTATGGCGCGAAAGGGTCGTGACCGACAACGGCAACCCCATCCTGGACGTGCACGGCCTCAAGATGACCGACCCGAAGTCATTCGAATCGGCGGTGAATCAAATTGCCGGCGTGGTGACGGTGGGCCTCTTTGCCCGGCGAGGCGCCGATGTCCTCATCGTGGCCGGGGACAGCGGCGTGAGAACCTTGGAGCCTGTCTGAGCATTCGACAGGCTCCTAGATCTCTAAGCGCGTGCCGATCTCCACAACCCGGTTGGGCGGCAATCCATAGTAGTCGCCGATGACTTGCGCGCTGCGCGCCATCTGCATGAACGCCCTGCGCCGCAGCGGCGGTAGGTCGGAACGGCGGCCGGGAAGCAGTTCCTCGCGGCTCAAGAAATACGTCGTGACTTCCGGATCGTAGGGCACGCCGCGGCTTTCCGCCTCCCGAAGAATGGCGGTGATGTCCGGCTTTTCCATGAATCCAACCTGCGCTACGACCCGCACGATGCCTTCGCACACCGGCGTGACGGTCAGGCGCTTGGCCGCGGACACGCGCGGTACCTCGCGGGTGACCAAGGTCAGCAATACCACCCGCTCGTGCATGACGCGGTTGAATTTGATGTTGTTGAGCAGGGCGCGCGGAATTCCCGATGCCTTCTGATCCAGGAATATCGACGTGCCCGCCACCCGCACCGGCGGATCGAGCTTCAGGTCCTCGATGAAGTCACGCACCGGTTTCTGCTCGCGCAGCAGCCGCGCCATGAGCGAAGCGCGGCCGCTTTGCCAGGTCTGCATCAACCAGAAAATGATCAGGCCGGATACCAACGGCACCCAGCCGCCTTCCTCTAGCTTGGTCAGATTGGCCAGCAGGAAGGCAACGTCCACGACGAACAAGAGCGACAGTCCGGTACGCAGCACGCGGCTGTCCTTGCCGGTCCGGGATTTGATGAGGCTCAACGTCAGCGGGGTCACGATGGTCATCGCGCCGGATACCGCCAGGCCATAGGCGCCGCCCAGCGCCGCCGAGCTGCCGAATCCCACCACCAGCGCGAGCGCGGCCACCATCAAAATCCAATTCATGGTGGGCACGTAAATTTGGCCGGCAACATCCGCCGAGGAATGCTCGACACGGAGCCGCGGCAATAACCCCAAGCTCACCGCTTGCGTGGTCACCGAGAAGACGCCGGAGATGACGGCTTGAGATGCGATGACGGTGGCCGCCGTGGCGAGGATCACCAGCGGCCATAGCGACCACGCGGGCGCCATCAGATAAAAGGGATTGCTGATGGCCGCCGGATTCTCGATCAGCATCGCGCCCTGACCGAAATAGTTGCAGACCAGCGCCGGCATCACGATGCAGATCCAGCCCAGGCGAATCGGTGCCTTGCCGAAATGACCCATGTCGGCGTACAAAGCCTCCCCGCCGGTCACGCATAGAAACACACCGGCGAGCACGGCGAGCGATCCGATTTGATGCTGGGCCAGCATGCCGATGGCGCGCCGCGGATCAACCGCCAACAGCACTTGCGGCTCCCGCACGATCCAGCTCACGCCCAGCACCATCAGTACCGCGAACCAAAATAGCATCACCGGGCCGAAAACTTTTCCGACCGAACCTGTGCCCTTTTTCTGAATGAGGAACAGCGCGATCAACACCACCATGGTGATCGGCAGCACATGAATTTCTGCGTCCGGCGCCGCGATATGCAGACCTTCGACGGCGCTCAACACCGATATCGCCGGCGTGATGGCGCCGTCAGCAAAAAATAACGAGGCGCCGAGAATGCCGAGTGTGCCGTAAAGCTTGCGCCGCGGACTCTGGCGCGCGGTGTTGATCACCAGCGCCGTCAAAGCGAGTACGCCGCCCTCGCCCTTGTTGTCGGCATTGAGCACGACCATGACGTACTTCAAGAGAATGACCAGCACCAGGGACCAAAAGATCAGCGACAACACGCCGAGGACGTGCTCCGGCGTCACGGCGATTTTGGGGCCGACGAAACAAGCCGACATCGCGTAGAGCGGGCTGGTGCCGATGTCGCCGAACACGACGCCAAGCGCCGCAAGCGCCATGGGCGTGAGCCGCTTACTCGAATTGTGCTCGCCCGACATCTTTATTACGCCTGACCCCATAAGAGAAGGGCCCACATGAGCGGGCCCTGTTTGGCTGGGGGACTAGGATTCGAACCTAGGTAAACGGTGTCAGAGACCGTTGTCCTACCACTAGACGATCCCCCAAAACCGATCGATCGTTTAGCCGGGAGGCGAAAAGTCGCTCTCGTGACTAGCGTTTCGAGAACTGCGTACCGCGGCGGGCCTTGCGACGACCGACCTTCTTGCGCTCGACCTCGCGCGCATCGCGGGTAACGAAGCCCGCCTTGCGCAGCGGCGAACGCAGCGTCTCATCATAGGCCATGAGCGCGCGGGTGATCCCGTGGCGAATGGCGCCGGCTTGACCGGTGATTCCGCCGCCTTCGACATGGGCTTCGACATCGAACTTGCCGTCGAGTTGTACCGCGCCGAAGGGCTGCTCCACGATCATGCGGCCGGTTTCACGGCCGAAGAATTCAGCCAGGGTTCGACCGTTGATCACGACCTTGCCCGTGCCTTGGCGCAGGTAAACCCGGGCACTGGAAGTTTTGCGGCGGCCGGTGCCGTAGTACGAATTCGCGGCGGTATTTGCCATGGGATATCCTAAAACTCTTAAATTTCCAGCGCTTTGGGCTGCTGTGCTTGATGGGGATGATCTTTGCCGCCGAACACATGCAGCTTCTTATACATGCGACGGCCCAAGGGGCCCTTCGGCAGCATGCCCTTGACGGCGAATTGAACGGCCCGCTCGGGATGTTCTTGCAGCAGC
>DATHKV010000259.1:0-29044 GCA_035488895.1 Steroidobacteraceae bacterium | reverse complement strand
GTCAGCAGCGAGCCCTTGGCCAAATCGGCAAGCATCAGCTTGGGAGGCGTCAAAAATCCGGTGACTTGAACGAAAGCCTGCTCGCCGTGCAAATCGGTGTCGATCACGTTCACCGAGATGTTGTTCGGCAGGTCGAGCGCGCGCCGCGACCAGTGGTTGTTCGGCTCGGGCGTGTACGCATAGGCGCGCCCATTGACGTTGTCGAGCGTGTGGACAACCAAGTGGCCGCGCGTGGCGCCGGCTTGCACGAAGGCTTCACGCGCCGCAGGCGCATACACCAGGGCGGGTTGCAGGTGCTGCGGATCGGCGGCCATAGCCGTAAGGTCGAGCGATACCAGCGATCCCTGCACCAGCGTCGGCTGGCCGGCGCGCGTCCAATCCTCATGCAGGCTGACGATCACACGGCCGTCGATGAGCGTGAGCATCTCGGCTTTCATCGGCATGGCCAACTTCGCGGGACCTTTCGGCCCCAAGAAGTAAAACTCAAACTCGAAGATCGAGACCGCGCGCTGAATAAAGGCTGCGGTATGGCCGGATCCGTCGCTCAAGGATATCGGCGATACGTCGACGTCATCGGGCGTCCCGCGATAGACCTCGACGGCGGCATCGAGCGGTTGACCGCGCTTGATGCGCTTGACGACGAAGGCGTATCCCGACCGCGTCATTTCACCGGGCTTCCACTGCCGCGAAAGCAGCAGCGTATCGGCATCCAGCCACGCGGCGTCCTGCTTGCCGCTCGGCAATGAGAAACCGCCGTCGACAAATGCCGACTTGCCCAGATCGAACTCGCGCAGGGTCACCGCATCCTCGCCGCCGTCCGATAAATTCACGATGCAACGCTGTTCTTCGGGCTCATGGCAGATTGCGCCCTTCCAAAACCAATTGGCCTTTTCGGATTTGGACAGCGCATCCAAATCAAGGACGGTGCGCCAGCCGGGCGCCGCATTTTGGAAGTCGGTCTGGCTTGTCGTGCGCCAAATGCCGTGCGCGTGCTCGGCGTCCTGCCAGAAATTGAACACCTGCCCGCCGATGATGCTCGGCTCGGGGATCCTGTCCTTTGCCTCGACGATGACCTTTGCTTCATGGAAGAGTGCTTCGAAACGCGGATCGCGCTCGAGCACCTTGTCGGTCTTGGCGTTTTCCGCCTTGACCCAATTCATCGCACGCTCGCTGTGCGCTTGTTCGAGCCAGATAAAGGGGTCCGCCTGGGTGGTGGCCAGAACGGTGCCGATGAGCGCGGTGCCCGCGGCAAAACCAATCAAGGGGAGGATCTTCATCGCCGAAATATACACGCGCCGAGGCTGGGCGGCGATTGATCGTGGTAGTTTTTACAAAGCGACCGCTCGAAGGAATCCTTCGCGGCGCTGAGCAGCGCCGACCGCACTCATCCGCCAGCTTCACGATTCTTCACATTTCGCGCTCGCTGACGATACGGAAATTATGTCAGGTCGATGTGTCGCCTTCGTGACGAAGCGCGGCCGCCACACGGTGGACATGCCTGTTCGGCCTTGTCCATTAGTACTAGAGTATCGCGCGTAGGGGACACGGCGCGGCTGGGATGAATACCAACCAAAGGTGTTCGCAACTACAACGAAAACGATACGGGGTCAAAATCAAATGGAGGTCACATGAGAATCCGCTCAGCGGCACCGGGCGTAACGCTCGGCGCCTTAACGTTGGCGAGTATGGCGCTTGTGCAAAGCGCATCCGCAGCGAAGCACATGGAATCGCTCGGCGCCGCAGATCAGAGTGCAGTCACACACTTCCGGGTCTACCTGCCTCTCACTCACACTGATGCGCTCGAAAAATTGTTGCAGAGTCAGACGGACACTGCTTCGCAAAACTATCATCAATGGTTGACTCCGGCGCAATTCAAGCAGCAGTTCGGCCCGAGCCGTTCAGATGTTGCGAAGACGAAGCAGTTGCTTCAGTCCGCGGGCTTCAAAGTGGTCGGTGAGAATACGCAGAATCTCGAGGTCGAAGGCCCCGTATCGGCCGTCGAGAGAATGTTCAATACGCAAATCGAGCGCGTGCAGGTAAAGCCGGGGCATGTGAGCCTGGCGGCCGCCAACCACCATTTGACCCTGCCTCAATCGCTCGCTGCGATGGGTGCCGTCATTCCCGAGTTTGCCCCGCACCTGCTCTCGCACGTGCATTCGAACGTCGTGCGCCCGCTGGCGAATCCCAAGCCGCTGGCGGCATTGAGTCCTCTGGCAGCGAGCGCACCGACGGCGCGGCTGGCGACGACTTTTGCCTTCTATTACGCGAACGATCTGAATGAGGCCTATCAATTGCCTTCATTTCAGACCCAAGTCACACCGCTGTTCTCGCACAAGAAGCTGCAGATCGCGGGCGTGGGCGCGCACATCGGTATCGTGATCTCCTCGGTCATCGATCCGGCGGATCTCGCCAAGTCCTTCAACTCGACGGTCAGCATCGGTGCCGACGTCGATGTGCAGGCGTACACCGCGAACTCCAATTTGCCGGTTCCCACGGTGCAGATCCGCCCTGTTGACGGCGGCAGCGGCGCGTTCGATCCGAGTTCGGGAGACAGCGCCGAGGCTTCGCTCGATACGCAGATGTCATTGGGCACTGCGCCGGGGGCGACCGAGACGCTCTACAATCTGCCCACGCTGACGGATGCTGAAGTCCTTGCCGGCTACACGGCCGTGGATGAAGACAATATCGTCGATGTGGTCAGTTCTTCGTTCGGCGAATGCGAGCTGGATTTCACCGCCGCCTACAATGGCGGCACGGACTTCACCGGCATTCTCAAGACGTTTCACTCGTTGTTCCAGCAGGGCAATGCCCAGGGCATCACGTTCCTGGCGAGTTCGGGCGACAATGGTGCGCCGTCTTGCGTATCGGCGGAGTTTGCCAATTCTCCGACCGCGATCGACGGTACGAACTTTGTAAACGGCGTTCAGAACCCCGCAGATGACCCGAACGTCACCGCGGTGGGCGGGACGAATCTGCAGACCGTCGCCAGTCCCGGCGTCAACGATGCGACCTACCTCAGTGAGAATGCGGATTTCGATCCGCGGTTGCCGGTTCAGGTTCTGCTTCCCGACGGATCGGTGGGCGGTATCGGCAACAATACCTGGGGATCGGGCGGCGGCTTCAGCCAGGTCTTTGCCAAACCCGCGTATCAATTCCTCGTCAATACGGGAAGCAACGTGCACCGTGCGGTGCCCGATGTTTCTCTGATGATGGGCGGCTGCCCGGGGGATGCGGATCTTGCCGCGCAGGACTGCACGCTGCTGCCGCGCAGCGCCGCCATTGTCTGGATAGGCGGCGTGCCGAATCTTCTGATCGGCACCAGTTCGTCGTCGCCGGAAATGGCGGGGGTATTGGCGCTGGCAGTCGAGCTGAACCGCGGCCGTCTGGGCAACGTCAATCCGTTGATCTATGGGCTGTCAGCGGTGCAAACCATTGCCGGCGGCACCAAGGCGCCGAAGGCACTGCAGTTCTTCCACCGCAATATCTCCGGCGACAACAATGGCTTCAAGGTCAAGCCGGGTCAGGCGTTCAGCGAAGTACTGGGCAACAGCACGCTCAATGTGAAGAACTTCCTGTTGCTGCAGGGGGCGGCACCGGCCGGAACGCCGAGCACACCCAGCAACCCGTGATCGGGAACTTTTGATAAAAGACGAGAGGCGATTCGGACGGCAGGGGTAAAATCCCTGCCGTCCCTTTTTGCGAACCCTAAAATTCAGGATACTCAATGAGCGCATTCCCCTTACCGGACGCCGTTCCCGAAACTGTCGGCCTGGCCACGAGTGGTCTTGCGCGCTTAGGAAGGGTTCTTCTCGGCGAGATCGAACGCGGCCGCGTGCCGGGAGCCGTTGCGCTGGTCGCGCGGCGCGGCGAGATCGCCTACTTCGAAAGTTTCGGACAACGCGATCCCGCGAGCGGTGCGCCGATGGCGCGGGATACCATCTTTCGTATTTACTCGATGACCAAACCCATCGTGTCGGTGGCCGCCATGATGCTGTGGGAGGAAGGGCGATTCCTGCTCAGCGATCCGATTGCAAAATACCTGCCTGAACTCGGCACCGTGAGCGTCGCGGCGGGACCGGGCGCCACCGAACGTGTGCCGGCCGAGAGACCCATCACGATTCAAGACCTGCTGCGGCATACGTCGGGTTTGACCTACGAATTTCGCGGCAACGGACCGGTGCATAAGCTGTACATGGCTGCGCGGATTTATAGCCGCGATCAAAGCAACGCCGATCAAGTGACGTCGTTGAGCAAGCTGCCGCTGTTGCATCAGCCGGGTACCTACTGGGAGTACAGCCGATCCACGGATGTGGTGGGACGGCTCATCGAGGTTCTCTCAGGCGTGTCGCTGGGCGAATATTTGCAGCAGCATATTTTGGGGCCCCTGGGGATGGTCGACACGGCGTTTCACGTGCCGACCGCTCTGCAAGCGCGGCTGGCGGAAGGCTTTGCCAAGGATCCCGACACGGGATCGGGGGTGCAACTGGTCAATGTCAGGGATCAGCCGAAGTTTGAATCGGGCGGCGGCGGCTTGGTCTCCACGGCGGGCGACTATGCGCGCTTCCTGCAGATGCTGTTGAACAAGGGCAGCTTCGATGGCGCGCGGTACCTGAGCCGCAAGACGATTGAGCTCATGACGGCCGACCATCTCGGCCCCATCACCGGAGCGCCCGATCTGCTGCTGCCCGGTTATGGATTCGGCTTAGGGTTTGCGGTGCGGCTGCAGCCGGGAATTTCCCATGTGCCGGGTTCAGTGGGCCAGTACTTTTGGGGCGGCCTCGCGGGCACGACTTTTTGGGTCGATCCGGCGGAGGAATTGCTCGCCATCATGATGATCCAGGCGCCGGGTCAGCGCGATTACTTCCGAACTCTCTTCCGCGACCTGGTCTACGCCGCGTTCGATGATTGAGCGCTGAGGTTCGGTGATTGAACGCTGAGGGCCGAAAGGGCTTCCGGCGCGAGCGCGGCTTGCGCGCGCCACCAGGCGCCGGTCAAAAGGCAGCCATGCTCCCGCGTGAATACCTCGCTGAGTGCGGACGGAATGCTGAGAAACTGCAGCCATTGTTCGGGAAACACGTCGCGCGGTCCGCAATGAAACCACGGCTCACCGCTCGATTCCTCTTCTTCATTGCGCGGCCGCGGTAAATCGCGGAACACGCAGTCCGACACCAGGCAGATCTCGTCGTAATCATAGAAGATGACCCGGCCGTGGTTTGTGACGCCAAAGTTCTTCAGCAGCAGGTCACCGGGGAAAACATTGCTCGCGGCCAGGTCGCGCAGCGCGTTGCCGTAGTCGATGATCGCGGACTCGGCGGCGGCGGGTTCGGCTTCGCGCAGAAATAGATTGAGCGGCCGCAGGCGCCGTTCGATATAGCAATGCTCGACGATCAGATCTTCGCCTTCCACGCGGCAGCTCTCGCTGGCATCGTGCAGCAGTTCCTCGGCCAGCGCCGGCATGAAGCGCGCGCGCGGCAGACGCAACCGCTTGAATTCCTGCGCATCGACCAGCCGGCCGGCGCGGTCATGGCGAAATACAAATTGGTAGCGATCCATGACTTCGGCGCGAGTCGTGTTCTTCGGCGGACCGAACTTGTCGCGGATCACCTTGAACACCAGGTCGTGCGAGGGCAGGGTGAAAACGATCATGACCAGGCCGCGATCCCCGGGGGCGTGAACGAAACTGTCGATGGACTTGTCCAGGTGGCGCTGCAGCGCGAAGTAGCGCTCCGTCTTGCCCTGCTTGGCCCGGCCAAGCACGGTGTAGAGCTCATCGACGGATTTGCGCGGCATGAATGATCGCAGCAGTGTGATTGCGGCGCTGACCACGGGGAGATCGACGTGAAAATAGCTGCGGGAATAGCCGAAGAGCGAACCCGCGTCGGCGCGCGACAGCATCACGGCATCGATCCGCACCGCTTTCTGCGCAATGCTGAACGCCAGCACCAGCGGTGTGATGGTGCCGTCGCCGATCACGCGGCCCACCGCGAATGCCTGCATGCCGCGGTAAAACACCGGCTCGATCAGTTCGATCGACTCGGGCGCGCCGCTATGGCGTCCGGTCGCGAAAAAGCGGCCGATTTCCGCGCTGATGTGGTGTACCGCCGAATCCGTGTCGCCGAGCGCCGCACTGAAGGGTAGATCCACCAGAATTTCGCGCACCGCCGTGGGCAGGGAGGCGCCCACGCGATAGACGCGGATCGGCACGGACCCGGAAGCGCGGCCTGCCGTGGTCGCGCAAAATTCGACCGCCTTGTTGACTCCCACCGTGCCGAACAAGTCGCGGGTCACGGAATTAAAGAAGGTGTGGTAAAAATCGCTGTCCGGGCGCCGGGCGACCAGCGCTGCGAAGTCGCGCTTGATGTCGGTCCAAAGCGCCGCATCCGTCCGCTGTGCCGCCAGTTGGCCGCCGACCAAAGCCACGCATCGCGCCACCCGCACTTCATAAAGCTCGATCCGCTCCACGGAATCGCGCTTTGCCGCCTGCCAATCCTCGGCAAGAAAGTTTTTCGCTGCGCGCCGCGTGATGCGGCCGAACTCTTCGTTGTAGAGGCGAAAGTGTTCGGCGATCTGCGCCGCCGTGGCGGCGGCGAGGTCTGCGCGCATTGGAAATCTCTCCTAAGCCACCACTCGTTTAGGTTCGGGCTCCGCGTGGAACTGCTCGGTCTCGGTGCTGCCCGCCATGGCGACCGTGGAGCTCTTGGCGCTGATCGCGGTCTGCACCGCATCGAAATAGCCCGTGCCGACGAATGCCTGATGCTTGGTGGCGCGATAGCCGGAGGCTTCCTGGCTGAACTCGCGCTGCTGCAACTGCGAATAGCCCAGCATGCCGTCGGCGCTGTAGGCGGATGCCAGTTCGAACATCGACAAGTTCAACGCATGCCACCCGGCCAGTGTGATGAACTGAAAGCGGTAGCCCAGCGCCGCCAATTCCTCGCGCCACTTTTTCATTGCCGCAGCATTGAGCTTGGCGGCCCAGTTGAACGACGGCGAGCAATTGTAGGCCAATAGTTTTCCTGGAAATTGCGCGTGGATTGCCGCGGCGAAGCGCCTGGCTTCGTTCATGTCGGGCTTGGAGGTCTCGCACCAGATCAGATCGCAGTAGGGCGCATACGCAAGACCGCGCGCAATGGCTTGCTCGATCCCGGCCTTGACGTAGAAGAATCCTTCGCTGGAACGCTTGCCCGTGAGGAAGGCTTGGTCGCGCGGGTCGTGGTCGGTGAGCAGCAGATCCGCGGCGTCCGCATCGGTGCGCGCGATGAGCACCGTGGGTACTCCCATGACGTCGGCGGCAAGGCGCGCCGCAACGAGTTTGTTGATGGCCTCGCCGGTCGAAACCAGCACTTTGCCGCCGAGGTGGCCGCATTTCTTTGCCGAGGAGAGCTGATCCTCGAAGTGCACGCCGGCGGCGCCGGCCTTTATCAGCGCCTTGGTGAGTTCGAAGGCATTGAGATTGCCGCCGAAGCCGGCTTCGGCGTCGGCAATGATGGGCGCCAGCCAATCGATGTCCGACTTGCCATCCATGTGATGAATCTGATCCGTTCGCAGCAGCGCATTGTTGATGCGATCGACCATCTTCGGCACCGAATCGACGGGATAGAGGCTTTGATCCGGATAGACCTCGCCGGCGGAATTCGCATCGCCCGCGACCTGCCAACCTGAGCAGTAAATGGCCTTTAAACCGGCCTGCACCGTCTGGATGGCCTGATTGCCGGTCATGCAGCCCAATCCTGCGATCACCGGCTCGCTGTGCAGCAGCCGCCAGAATTTCTCCGCCCCGAGCCGCGCCAGGGAATATTCGATTTTGACCGAACCGCGCAGGCGGGCCACATCGGCCTCGCTGTAGGGGCGCTCCACGCCCTGCCATCGACCGTTCACATGTGCGTTCATCAATGCTCCTAAAGTTTGCTTGCCTAATGGGATGGGGGCAGCTTAGAGTGTTTAGAGAGCGGATTTACACATTGGAAATTTCACAGTGTGAATTTCACACAGGACCATCGATGGCAGGCCTGATTCGCCAGGGACACTTCCTCGGGGCAAAGCTGCGATCGCTGCGCAAGCGCAACGGGCTGACCCTGGATGAGCTGTCGGCGCGCTGCGTCCAAATCGACGCGGGCGGTGCCCCCTCGGTGTCCTACCTGAGCATGGTGGAGACCGGCAAGCGCATGCCCTCGGCAGAAATGCTGGACATGTTGGCGGGTATTTTCAGCAAGGACGCCCGTTGGTTTTTGGATGAGAACACCGATGTCGAGGCCGCGCCGCCGCCGCGGCAGCGCGGCGGCCTGGAAGCCATGCCCCTCGAGCCCGCATTCCTGTTCTCGCATGAATTGCTGCAGAACGCCTTGCCGGAACTGCTGTCGCAAACCGGCACGACGGGGCGCCAATTCGCGCAACTCCTGATTCGCGTGTGGCAGGAGACGCGGCACAACAACTTTCCCGATATCGAGCGGGCGGCCGAAGAATGCGGCAAGCGCCAAATGCCTTTGACGCTGGACGACGTCATGGCGATCTGCCGGCAGCATGGCCTGGAGATCAAATGGTTCGACGGCGACGGCCGCAAGCCGAGCGGTGCGCTGGTTCGTTCCCGGTTCGAGGCGCCGGGGACCGTGCTGGTCAATAAACGTCTGCTCGGCCAGGAGGAACGGCTGAAGTACGAGTTGGCGTTCTTCGTGGGACACAAGATTCTGCACAACGGCGACGGCATGATATCGCCGCACAGCGCGGCGCAAGCGGGCGACGCGGAGACCCCGGGTTCGGCGGGCGGGATGGGTGCGCAGGACGTGCTCTATGCGTGGCGCGATTTCGAGTGCAGTTTTTTCGCCGGTGCGCTCTTGTGTCCGCGCATTCCCTTTCGCCGTTTCTTGATTCGTGAATCGCATAATGTCAGCGCCTGCCACAAGGTCGGCGTGACGCCGGCACTGGTGATGCGGCGGATGACGGCCGTTTCGCCGTACCGGCATTGGCATTTCTTCGACGCCTATCCGCCCGGCTACCTGCGGGCGGTATACCGCGGCAATGGTATTCCGCTGCCCTGGGGCAACATGAGTCTGGTTTCCGATCCCTGTCCCCGCTGGGCGGTATTTCGCCTGCTGCACACGCCGGACACGCCGTCGGTGCAGAGGCCCAAGTCGCAGATATCGGTCATGCAAGACGGCAAACGCGCGCGCCTGTATTGCTGTCATTCATTGCTGACCCGCGATGCGTTGGACGAGCAGCATGTGCTGTCGGTCGGCGTCGACTTGTTGCCGGCACTGGACGCGCAGGGCTTTGACGGCGAGGAAATCGTCGCGGCGGTCGCGGAGTCGTGCGGGCGCGGCGGCGGCGACGGTCCCATCCCGGCGTCAGCCTCCGCGGCCATTCGCGCCGCTTCCCAGGTTTTGAATATTTCGTGGATTGCCGATGCGCTGGCGTCCAAGGCCAGCGTCATCTGCCCGCGCAGCGGCGCGTGTCCGCGGCACCCTCAGGCTTGCGCCTGATTCCGCCGAATCCCATGGTGCAAGGCCGGTGGAATATCACGATTGCAACGCCGATGGGCGATAAATCCGGCGTGCTGGAGCTGCGCGTCGACGGCGACACGGTCACCGGTTCGTTGTCCGACGCCGATCACCATGTCGACATCAGCGACGGCAAGGTCGAGGGCAACAGGGTGAGCTGGCGGGCCAAGATCACCAAACCCATGCGCTTGAGTTTCAAGTTCACCGCCGTGGTCGAGGAAAATCGCATCAGCGGCGCCGCCCGCCATATGCTGGGCAGCGCACCCTTCACCGGTACGCGATTGTAGTCACTCGATCGGCGCGTACATCTCCGTGCGCAGCTTGTCGACCGGCGTATTGCCCGGATCATCGACGTACGATGAAATCACCGGACCGTTCGCTTTGTAGCCATGGACCGCCATGTAGGCCATGAGCTGCTGGTGGGTTTTCGGCAAATTCTGGTAAGGGCCCACGTGGGTGGCTTTGAGCGCCTTGCCGCCATAGCTTTGCGCGACGCGCACGCCGTCCGCGCCGACGATGTCGCCGCGATCCACGGGAATTCCGGCGTCGAATTTGTACGTGCCTGACGTCACCTCATGGTCTATGCCGAAGGGTGCGCCTGCAAAGTGAAGCTTGTTCTTGGCCATGAATTTGCCGATTTGCGCAAAGCCATCCGTGTAGGCCTTGGCAATCCCGTCCGCCGGCGCGGTTTCCGCAACGAGGAGGACGGGTGCCGCCGTCAGTTGCACCGGTTCGGCACTGAATCCCGCGATGTCCGCATTCGGCAGGCTCTCGACCAGGGTCTTCAGGTTGCTGAGTCCGCTTGCGAAGTCCTTGCCGAGCATGCTGTCCATCGTCAATCCGATGTAGTGACCGATGGGGTTGGCACCCATGTCGACGTCAACAGTCCAGGTGGCGCGCGTCATACCGCCCTCGGGGGTCAGCGTCACGACGGATTTCGCGACACCCATCTCGCCGAAGTCCAGATCGCTGGCCACGGCTTGATTGGGTGTGGACTCGGTGATGAGCTGGGTCCCGGATCCCACCTGGTCGTTTCCCTTCCAGACGAGTTTGGCGCCCACACCATCGCGTGCGCCTTCCGTCGTCTGGATCATGTTGGGATCCAAATGCTGCCAGGGAGACCATTGCGGGAAGAGTACGAAGGAATTTAGCGTCGCGAAAACCATGCTGGCAGGCCTGTCGATCGTGACCGAACGGGCCACTTTCACGTGACGCGGCAATAAGAGACCGATGACAGCGAGTATCGCGACGACCACGACCAGGCCGATGACTATTTTCTTCACCATTTTTTTATCTCCCCCAAGACTCGCGGCTTCAGCCGGAGTTGCTTTCTTCTAATTCGCCGGCTGCGCTTTGCACGAAGTTCGGCAATCCCATTTTCTCGATCAAACCAAGCTGCTCTTCGATGAAATCGATGTGCTCTTCCTCGCTCTTCTGGATGTGTACCAACAGGTCGCGAGTCACGAAGTCCTTGACCGATTCGCAGTGCGCGATGGCCGTCGTATACATGGGATGCGCTTCCATTTCGCGGCGCAAATCGCATTGCAGAATCTCCTGGACATCCTCGCCGATGAACAGCTTGCCCAAATCCTGCAGGTTCGGCAGTCCATCCAAAAACAGAATCCGCTTGACCAGCCGGTCCGCGTGCTTCATCTCGTCGATGGATTCTTCGTACTCAATTTTGCCCAGCCGCTTCATGCCCCAGTTGTCGAGCATGCGTGCGTGCAGGAAATACTGGTTTATGGAGGTGAGTTCGTTCTTCAGCGCCTGATTGAGAAACTCCAAGACTTTCGCTTCACCTTGCACCGTTAGCCCCTTGTGAATTGCACGGGAATTTGCGCTCGGATTGTAAGCCCGAACTCAAGCCGCGAGGAATTTCAATTGGCGGCTAAACCGCGAATTCGGTGGCGGCGGGGGAGAAGAGACCGGGCCGCGACGAGTCGCAGGTCTTCAGGGAAGAAGCCAGTGCCGCTTTGGCCTCAGGCAGGCATTTGCCGCAGCAGGTTCCGACCCCCAGCTCGCGGGTCAAATCGCGCAAGGAGCTGGCGCCGCCTTTAACGGCGGTTCGGATATGGCGGTCTGAGACGGCTCTACATACGCAAACGATCATGGGGCCTATTGTGAACGCGAATGCGAATGATTGTCAATACCGTATGATTGTCACGATTGCCCGATAGCCTAATGTCAATTCGTTATGTCTAACCGTCCCCTATTTGTGCTCAAATGACCGACTCACTTTCGGCCGGGGATGCGGCCGCCCTAAGACCAGGAATGGGAAAAGTGTTAATAATCAATAAGTTAGTTTTTCCGTGGATGATCCCCTGTACCGCACTGCTGCTTGTCGGTTGCGGCAAATCTGGCGGTCCGCAGGCCCCGCCGCCGCCGCAGGTGAGCGTGGCCCAGGTGCTGGTGAAGCAGGTCAAGGACTGGGATGAGTTCACCGGCAGGCTGCAGGCGGTGGAGACGGTCGAGATTCGCCCGCGGGTTTCGGGCTACATCGACAAGGTTGCGTTCACGGAGGGCAGCCTGGTCAAGCGCGGAACCCTGCTGTTCGTCATCGACCCGCGGCCTTATCAGGCCGAGTATGACCGTGCAGCCGCTGACCTGAAACGCGCCAAAACCGCCTTGGATTTGGGCCGCATCGAATTGACCCGTGTGCAGCGGCTGAAGGACAGCGGCGCTGTTTCCCAGGAGGAGTTGGACCAGCGTAAAAGCGCGGTCGCTCAGCAGGAAGCCGACGTCGCCGGCGCCGGGGCCGCGCTCGAATCGGCCTCGCTCAATTTGAATTTTACCAAGGTCACGAGCCCGGTTGATGGCCGCGTCAGCCGCGCGGAAGTAACCCGCGGCAACCTGGTCACCGGGGGCATCAATGGCGGCACGCTGCTCTCATCGGTGGTGTCGATGGATCCGATTTACCTGTATTTCGATGCCGATGAACAGAGCTATCTGCGCTATGCGCAGATGGCGCGCAGCGGCGAGCTTCCCAACTCCAGGGACACCGGCAATCCCGTTCAAGTGGGCCTCGCCAACGAGGAGGGCTTCCCGCACGCCGGCAAGGTGGATTTTGTCGACAATCAGCTGAATCCTCAGACCGGCACCATCCGTGCGCGCGCGGTCCTTGAGAACAAGGACGGACAATTCACGCCCGGCCTGTTTGCACGGGTGCAGCTGCTCGGCAGCGGCGAGTATTCAGCCGTTTTGATCGATGACCGCGCCGTCAATACGGACCAGAGCCAGAAGTACGTGCTGTTGCTGGGCGCCAATGATCAAATTGAATACCGCAAGGTTAAACTCGGGCGCGTGATCGGCGGCCTGCGCGTGGTGCGGGAAGGTCTCAAGGCCGGCGACGTCATCGTCGTGAACGGCGCGCAGCGCGTGCATCCGGGCGTTACGGTCGCACCGCAGCGTGTGACCATGGGCGCCGACGGCGCCGCCGCTGCGGCCGCCAGCTAGAGCCGGCCGATGAACATATCCTCGTTCTTCATTGAGCGGCCGATATTTGCGACCGTACTGGCCATATTGATCACGGTTGCCGGCCTGCTCGCCATGCCGAATTTGCCGATCAGCGAGTATCCCGAGATCGTGCCGCCGACGGTCGTGGTCAGCGGCCAGTATCCCGGAGCATCGCCGAAAACCATTGCCGAAACGGTGATCACGCCGCTCGAGCAACAGATCAACGGCGTGGAAAACGCGATCTATACCAATTCCACCGCCACTCCGGACGGCACTTTTTCAATTACCGTGACGTTCAAGCTGGGCACCGACTTGGATATCGCGCAGGTGCAGACCCAGAACCGCGTGGCGCAGGCCGAGACACGCCTGCCCGATGTCGTGCGGCAAATCGGCCTGGTGACGCAAAAACGCTCGCCCGATCTGACCATGGTGGTGTTCTTGAAATCGGGCGACGGCCGCTATGACTCGTTGTACCTGCGCAATTACGCGGTGATTCAGATCCGCGATGTGCTGGCGCGAATCCCGGGCATGGGCGATGTGCGCGTCTTTGGATCCGGCGACTACGCCATGCGCTTGTGGTTGGACCCGGGAAAGATTGCCGGCCGCAATATGGACGTCGACGAAGTACTGGCAGCGGTTCGCGAGCAGAACGTGCAGGTCGCCGCCGGTCAGATCGGCGGAGAACCGTCGCTGCCCGGAACCCAGTTTCAATACATCGTCAATGCGCAGGGTCGGCTGCAAACCGAGCAAGAATTCGGAAACATTGTGGTGAAGAGCGGCGCGAACGGCGAGACGACGTATCTGCGCGACATCGCCAGAATCGAGCTGGGGCCGGACAATTACGCATTGCGCAGCATGCTGGACGGCGGCCCTGCGGTTGCGATTCCGGTATTTCAATTGCCGGGCGCAAACGCATTGGAGCTCTCCGATGCGGTGCGCGCGAAGATGAAGGAACTCGCGAAGACCTTTCCTGAGGGCGTGAGCTACGAAATCGACTACGACCCCACGGTCTTCGTGCGCAGCTCGATCGAGTCGGTGGTGCATACCCTGTTCGAGGCGGTGCTCCTGGTCGTGTTGGTGGTCGTGGTGTTTCTGCAGACCTGGCGCGCGAGCGTCATTCCCTTGGTCGCGGTGCCCGTCGCCATCGTCGGCACCCTTGCGGCATTGTTGGTGGCCGGTTTCACCATCAATTCGCTCACCTTGTTCGGCCTGGTGCTGGCAACCGGCATCGTCGTCGACGATGCCATCGTGGTGGTTGAGAATATCGAGCGCAAGATCGAGCAGGGACTGAATCCGCACGCGGCTGCGCACGCCGCCATGGGCGAGGTCACGCGCCCCATCATTTCCATCGCCCTGGTGCTATGCGCCGTATTCGTACCGGTCGCATTTGTGTCCGGTCTGACAGGCCAGTTCTACCGGCAGTTCGGCATCACCATCGCGGCCAGCACCATCATTTCGACCTTCAATTCGCTGACGCTGTCGCCTGCGTTGGCGGCGCTGCTGCTCAAGCCCAGAACCGCGCAACCCGACGCGTTTCAGCGCGGCATCAACAAGGTGCTGGGCGGTTTTTTCCGCTTGTTCAACCGGGGCTTCGAGCGCGGTTCGGAAGGCTACGGTCGCGGCGTGCGGCGTCTCACGGCGATTCGCATCGTCGTCCTCGGCGTGTTCGTTGTCTTGTTATTCGGCACCTGGGGCATGTTTCGGCTGGTGCCCGGCGGCTTCATTCCTGCGCAGGACAAGCAGTATTTGATCGGCATCGTGCAGCTGCCCGACGCGGCCTCGTTGGATCGCACCGAAAGTGTCGTGCGGCGGATCTCGGCGATGGCGAAGGAGACGCCGGGTGTCGACCATGTGATCGGATTTTCCGGCCTGTCGGTGCAGGGGTTCGTGAACCTGAGCAACGCGGCGGTGCTGTTCTTTCCGCTCAAAGCCTTCGATGAGCGCACGACCAAGAATTTGTCGGCGGGCGCCATCGCGCAGGAGCTCAACAAGAAGTTTTCGACCATCCAGGATGCCGTCATCTTTGCCGTGCCGCCGCCCCCGGTCCAGGGCCTGGGGACCACCGGCGGCTTCAAGCTCTTTCTGCAGGATCGGGCGGCGCATGGGTACGATGAGCTCGCGCGAGTTACCGCTGAAGTCTTGAGCAAGGCGCGACAGCAGCACGAATTGAACCCTTATGCCACCTACTCAACTTTTCAGAACAGCGTGCCGCAGCTGTTCGCGGATGTGGATCGGGTCAAAGCCAAGCGCCAAGGCGTTCCGCTGTCGTCCGTGTTCGACACGCTGCAGGCATACCTGGGGTCGGTTTACATCAATGACTTCAACCGTTTCGGACGCACCTATCGCGTCTATGCGCAAGCGGAGCCCCAGTTTCGCAACCAACCCGAGGACATTGCCAACCTCAAGATGCGCAATGCCAGCGGCAACATGGTGCCCATGGGCGCGGTGGCTGATATTCGCTTCGAGGCGGGGGCCGACCGCGTTTCGCACTATAACGTGTACCTCGCTGCCGACATCAACGGCCAGGGTGCGCCGGGCGTTTCCTCCAACCAGGCCACGACGGCCATGGAACGTGTGCTCAACGACACGCTGCCGAATGGCTTCGGCTATGAATGGACCGACCTGACCTTCCAGCAGAAGACCGCGGGTAATACCGCGCTCATCGTCTTCCCCATCTGCGTCATGCTGGTCTTTTTGATTTTATCGGCGCAGTACGAGAGCTGGGCGCTGCCGCTTGCCGTGATCCTCATCGTGCCGATGTGCCTTTTGTCTGCGATGGCAGGCGTGTGGCTGAAGGGATCGGACAACAACGTGCTCACTCAGATCGGCTTCATCGTCCTGGTGGGTCTGGCCTGCAAGAACGCCATTCTCATTGTCGAGTTCGCGCGGGAACGCGTGGAGCATGGCCTCGCGCCGGTCGAGGCGGCGATCGAAGCCTGCCGCCTGAGGCTGCGGCCGATTCTCATGACTTCGTTCGCGTTCATCATGGGTGTGATTCCGTTGGTGACCGCGAGCGGCGCCGGCAGCGAAATGCGGCAGGCCATCGGCGTCGCGGTGTTCGCAGGAATGTTGGGCGTGACCTCGTTTGGATTGTTCCTGACGCCGGTATTTTTCGTCACCATCGAAACCTGGCTGGCGCGGCGCAAGCAGCATCCAGACTACCAGCCGCTGTCCGCCGCAGAGGAGACACCGCGTGCGTAAGTGGGCCGTCGCCGCGGTAATCGTGCTGACCGGTTGCGCGGTGGGCCCGAATTACCGCCGTCCGGACACACCGCTCGATACGCACTTTGCCAACGCCGGCGAACCGGGATTCGCGGAGAGCGATGCGGTCGAGCAGTATTGGACGAGTTTCGCGGACCCTGTGCTCGATGGTTTGGTTGCGGACGCGCTGGCGCACAACAAGGACTTGAGCGCCGCGGAGGCGAATTTGCGCGCGGCGCGCGCCATACGCCGATTGACCGGATTCGATCAATTTCCCACGGTCACCATGGCGGCGAGCTATACGCACCAGCTGGATTCGCAGCTGCAACTGCCGGGCGTCGATCAACATGACCGGGAATTCGATGCAGCTCAGGCCGGGTTCGACGGGCTGTGGGAGCTGGACCTGTTCGGCCGCGTGAGGCGCAATGTCGAGGCGGCTCGAGCCGACGTCGGCGCTGCCGCGGCAACGTTGCAGGATGCGCGGGTGAGCGTTATCGCGGAAGTCGCACGCGACTATTTCATTCTGCGCGGCTTGCAGGATCAGCTGGCGCTTACGCGGCGCAATGCGGACAATCAATTCAGTTCTCTGAAGTTGACGCGCACCCGATTGGAAGCGGGCAGGGGCAATGAACTGGATACCTCGCGCGCGGAGGCGCAATGGCAGACGACGCTGGCGTCCATCCCGAGCCTCGAGGCAACGATTGCCACGACCAGCTACCGCTTGAGCGTGTTGACCGGGCGCCAGCCCACGGCTCTCAGCGCGAACCTGTCTTCGATGGCGCCGATGCCGCCCTTGCCGCCTCTCAATGCGATCGGTACGCCGGAGCAATTGCTGCGCCGCCGTCCGGATGTGCGCGTGGCTGAACGGCAGCTCGCAGGGGCCACGGCGCGGGTCGGCGTGGCGGTGGGCGACTTGTTTCCCAAAGTCACGCTGGTGGGTCAGGTCGGCTATTTCGCACCGACGTTCGGCGATTTCGGGCAGAGCGAGGCGCGCTTTTTCTCCGTTGGACCCAGCATTTCATGGGCTGCCTTCGATATTGGCCGCGTGCGCGCGCGGATCGGATCCGCCAAAGCCCAAACGGATGCAGCACTTGCGGCCTACGAAGGCGCGGTGCTGGGCGCGCTCGAGGACACCGAAGGCGCACTGATCAGCTATGGCCGCGCGCAGTCGCGGCGCGACGCCTTGCAAGTCGCCGCCGCGGCGAGCGACAAAGCGTCGGATCTGGCGCGCCGGCGCTTCGAGGGCGGCCTGATTGATTTCCTCGAGGTGCTCGACGCCGAACGCACGGCATTGAGCGCGGAGTTGCTGTTGTCGCAGAGCCGAACCGATGCCGCGACATCGTTGATTGCCGTTTACAAGGCACTGGGCGCCGGCTGGCGCACGCCCGGAGCAAAATGAAAATCTATTCGTGGAACGTCAACGGCATCCGCGCCGTGCACAAGAAGGGCCTGTTCCAGTCATTTTTGGAAGATCACAAGCCGGACATTCTCTGCCTGCAGGAGACCAAGGCAGAGCGCGGTCAGATCGAGATCGAATTGCCCAACTACCGCGAGTACTGGAACTCGGCGGTGAAGAAGGGCTATTCAGGAACGGCGATTTTTTCCAAGCAGGAGCCGTTGAAAACCATCAACGGATTTCCGAATGACTTTGCCAAGCGATTCACGTTCGCCGACGAGCTGAAACGCGACAGCGCCGAGGAGGGGCGGGTCATCACCGCGGAATTCGCCCATTTTCATATGGTCACCGTCTATACGCCCAATGCCAAGGATGACTTGAGCCGGTTGCCGCTACGGCACAAGCACTGGGATCCGGCGTTCCTCGCCTACTGCAAGCAATTGGAAAAGAGCAAGCCGGTCATATTTTGCGGCGACCTCAATGTTGCCCATACCGAACTCGATCTCGCCAATCCCAAACCCAATCGGGGCAAGAAGGGGTTCACCGATGAGGAGCGTGCCGGGTTTCAGGCCTTCCTCGACGCCGGCTTCGTCGACACATTCAGACTCTTCACGCAGGGGAATGGACACTATTCGTGGTGGAGCCACTTTGCCAACTCACGGGTGCGCAACGTCGGATGGAGAATCGATTACCTCATGGTTTCATCCACGCTGCGCGGCGCCGTCAAGACTGCGCAAATCCACCCGAAAGTCATGGGCAGCGATCATTGCCCGGTGAGCATCACGCTGGATTCGAGTTTCTAGAGCGCTTCCAGGATGGTCGCAATGCCCTGGCCGCCGCCGATGCACTGCGTCGCGAGGGCGTAACGGCCGCGTGTACGGGCGAGCAGGGACGCGGCCTTGCCGGTAATGCGCGCGCCCGTTGCGCCCAAAGGATGACCGAGCGCCATACCGCCGCCGTCAAGATTGATCTTGGCGGGATCAAGACCTAATTCGCGGATGCAGGCGAGGGCCTGCGAGGCGAACGCTTCGTTGATCTCGACCACATCGAGCGCGTCGACTTTCAAGCCGGCACGCGCCAACACCTTGCGTGTGGCCGGAATGGGTCCGATACCCATCACAGCCGGATCGCATCCCACGGTGGCCGCCGAACGAATGCGCGCGAGCGGACGCAGACCGTGGCGTGCGGCAAATTCCTCGCTCGTGACCAGCACCACGGATGCACCGTCCGTCAGCGGCGAGGAAGTGCCCGCCGTCACGACACCATCTTCGGCAAAAACCGGTTTGAGCCCCGCCAGCGCCTCGAGCGAAGTAGAGGGGCGAATGCACCCGTCCTCGGAAACCAGTTCGCCGGATTCGAGCCGGATCGGCACGATCTCGTCCCGCAACCGTCCCTGCTCGCGAGCCTGCGCCGCCTTGCGATGCGATTCGACGGCCATGACTTCCTGGTCGTGCCGCGAAATGTGGTAGCGCTTCGCCACGTTTTCGGCCGTCTGGCCCATGCTGATGTACGCATCCGGGAAGCGGCTCAACAACTCCGGATTCGGCGACCGGTTAAAGCCCCCTTGAGGCACCATGCTCATGGACTCAACGCCGGCGCAAACATAGGCATCGCCGATACCGGCCTCGATTTGCGCCGCGCCGATCTGAATCGATGACATGGATGAGCCGCAAAAGCGATTGACCGTCATGCCGCCCACTTCCAGCGGCAGTCCTGCCAACAGCGCCACAATCCGCGCAATGTTCGAGCCCTGCGGGCCCTCCGGATAGGCGCACCCCATGATGACATCTTCGATGAGCGCTGGATCGAGCCGCGTCCGCTCGAGAAGACCTGTGACAACTTGCGCGGCCAGGGCATCGGGCCGTACTTGAGCGAGCGGGCCCTTGCGGGCGAACGTTTGGGGGGAGCGCGCGTAGGCGGCAATGAGTGCTTTCATGGTTTCAGATTGTACATGCGCGCCGTACGCACGGAAAATGGCACCGCCTAGTCGATAAAGGGGTACGCGATGACGATTCTGCTGTTGTTTGGATCCAATGTCTTCATGACCTTTGCCTGGTACGGCCATTTGAAGTACGGTCACGACTGGCCTCTGTGGAAGGCGATTCTCGTCTCATGGGGCATTGCGCTGATCGAGTACTGCATGGCGGTTCCCGCCAATCGATTGGGCTTCGGCGTCTTCACCGGCTTTCAGCTGAAGATTCTCCAGGAGGCCATCACGTTGACGGTGTTCCTGGTGTTTGCCATGGTCTATCTCAAGGAGAAGATGGCGTGGAATTATGCGGTCGCCTTTGTCCTGCTGATCGCAGCCGCGGTGGTGGCGTTTGCCTTCAAGCCCGTGGTGGCCTAACGCCAAAATAAAGAGGGGAGCCCAGGCAGGCTTGGGCTCCCCTCGGTGGCGCAATTTAATTGCTGAGAAGGATGGTGATGCGGCGTGCCGTAAAGGTGTTGCTGGCGGCGTCGTATTGCCCATCCGCCGTCAAACGCAGCGCGGTGGTCGTGCCATCCAAGTCCATCGCCAGTGCAGCTTCAAAGTCCGCGAAGTCATTGAAGTTGTCGGTGGCGCGGCCATGCCGCCCGGTGATGGCGAACAGGGTCATTCCGGAACTCGCCACGATCGACGGGTCGCTCGCCAGGGCGGTGATGTCGATATCCTGCGGATCGACCTGGATGCGATGGTGGTTGCCGATGCTGGAATTCGACACATCGAGATCGAGGTGCGAGCCATCCATCGCCTTGAACGGGGCCTTGGTGCCTGAATCTCCCCAATCGATATCCATCTGCGCACCCTTGCCGCGATTGTCATCGTCGTCATCGTTGTCGTCGATGTCGCCTTGCGAGCCTGAGGCAAGCGTGATGGCGTTGAAATCGGGCGGCGTCGAACCGAACGGCGCGACGAAGCCGATGCCCATGAGCGAATCGCCAACCGCGAAGGGCGTCAGACTAAGGTTACCCGTGGCCAGCACATACTTGGCCGGGTCGCTGATCGCCCCGCCGGCTGCACCGGTACCGGCGAAATTGAACAGCGAGGCCGGCAGCCGCTCGATCGTGTTCAGCCGCATGGTGATCTGCTTGGTGCCGAGCACATTCAACGCACCCTGCACACGCGTGAAATCCAGCCGCACACGCCCAGCGGTGGCATCCACAGCGACTTTCCCGGAGCCGTCTTTCGAGGCGGCGCCAAAGGCATCAATGAGCGATCCCACGGAGATTTCCGCGATGGTGTGTGCCGGTGCGGCCGCGGTCTGGCCTTGCACCGTTACCGCCGTTGCCGCCGCGATGGTCACGGTGGAGTTGCCTGCGACGAAGTGATCGCCGCCGTGATCATCGCTGCCGCCATTGCCGCTGCCGCCGTGATCATCGCCGTTGTCATGATCCTGCATGTGCGCGCCATGCACCGTCAGCGTATTGCCGGTTCGCGCGATGACGGTTCCCGATATGTGATCCAGGCCGCCGCCCTCGACGCTGCTGCCCGCCAGAACACGGGTCGCGGTGAAGGATTGAGTGGCGACATCCACGCTGCCGAAGGCGACCGAGAGCGTGTTCGGCGCGAGTGTTGCCAACTGCGCAAGGCCGGCCGCGCCGACAAAGGGCGTGCCGTCGATTTCGAAGGCGGTCGTGTCGCCGCTGTGGACCACGAAGGAGCTCAACTTGTCGTCATGGTGTTCGTGAAACGGGTCGACTTGCACCGTGTAGGCGCTGTTTGCGGTATCCACAGAGGCGATCTCGCCGCGCACCCGGACCTGTTTGTTGTCGACCGGCACCACGCTGGCCACCAGCACCGGGCTGACCGTCACTGTCTTGGCGGTCAAATCCACCATGTTGGACGCCAGCAAATTGAAATCGAATGCGATGCGCGAGATTTTCGCCGCATTGATCTGCAGATGGTTCTTGTTATCGAGCTTCACCATAAGCTGCAATTGCGTGAGAGCCGCACCGGTCGAGTCGACGGGCTTGACCGCGACGCCGGTGCCGGTACCGTCATCAACCATGATGGAGGCGTTGGTGAAGTCCACGGTGACCTGCGCGGCCACGTAGTCGCCGGGCGGAATCTGCCGCGCGCTCAATATTTCGCTCAGGTCGATCAGCTGCGAAAAGTCCACCGCGGTGGTCGCCGGCAGAGTTTCAACCTGGGTGCCATCCGCCTTTTGAAGTTGCAGCGACACCAGACTGACTTGATACGCGAGGAAATCGCCGGCGGCATCGGTCATGGTCACGACCATCGAGCCGCAGGTGGATGCCGTGCAGCCCGCGGGCGCGGCAGGCGTCGCGGGAGCTGCCGGCGCCGATGGTGACGATGAATAAGATCCTCCGCCGCAGGCACTCAAGGCGGTCATTAGCAGGGCGCATGCAGCGGCAGGCAGCCATCGGCGCGACGTGACGCATGCATTGGTGGAACGTGGTGAGCACAGCATAGAGACATCCTCTTTTTGGTAGTTCTATACATGGGTGCGGTTTCGCGTGCGCGCGGTTACGCTCAAAAGCGTCGGGAAGCGGCGACAAACGCCTTAAATCCTAGGGTTTGGTGATATTTAACGGCTCAGCATCGAGGCGCGACCAACGCGTGGTCGCTCCGCATCCGCGGTGCAAATTTTAGGGAACGACGGTCGTGAACAGATACACGACAAAGATGACCAGCAGCACGATGCCGTGCAAGAGAATGGTTCTGCCGGTGCGCAGCGCGATCGCCGTGATGAACAGCGACAGCATCAACAGCACGGTGGATTTTGTATCGATGCCCAGCACCAGCTGTGTCTGCATGTAAAGCGACAGGACACTGACCGCGGGGATGGTCAATCCAATGCTGGCGAGTGCCGATCCCAGGGCAAGATTGAGGCTGGTCTGCAAGCGATTCGCCCGCGCTGCGCGCAGCGCCGCCAGACCTTCCGGCAGCAGCACGATCGCCGCGATGATCACGCCGACCACCGCGTTGGGTGCGCCCACACGCAACACCGCGGATTCCAAGCTTGGTGCGAGTTTCTTCGCCAGCAACACCACTGCCGCAAGGCACGTTAACAACAGGATTGCGCTGATGGCCGTTACTCTATTGCTCGGGTGGTCCGCAGGCGGGGCCGGTTCGTTGACGGGCTCATCCTCGACAAAGATCCTGCGATGACCGACGGTCTGTGCAAACACGAAAGCCGCATAAATGGTCAGCGATACGATGGCAATGAGCATGAGCTGACTGGGCGAGTAGTAGGGCCCCGGCGTCGTGACGGTGTAATTCGGAAACACCAGCGCGAGGACCACGATGGCGGCGAGCGCGACCAGCGCCGCACTGACACCGTCGAGACTGAACGTCTGCTCGCTGTGCTTGAGCCCCCCGACCAGCAAACACAGTCCGATGATGCCATTCAAGATGATCATCACCGCGGCGAACACCGTGTCGCGCGCCAACGCCGCGGCGTCGGCTCCTCCGGCAATCATCAAGGAGACGATGAGCGCAACCTCGATCAGCGTCACGGCCAGCGCCAGTATCAGAGTCCCGTACGGTTCGCCGACGCGGTGCGCAACGACCTCGGCGTGGTGCACGGCGGCGAACACGCTGCCGGCGAGGCTCAAGGCAATAATGGCCACGAATGGCCCGCTCGCGCCGAAGTCAAAGCCGGCCGCCGCCATCACAATTCCGGCGATGAGCGGCGCCGCAAGGGTCCACAACGGCAGCTCGGCCGGCCATCGACTCGTACGGGTGTCTGTCGCCATGGAATCGGTTATTCTTTGCAGCGGATTGCCGCGAGTCACTTATAACCTCTCGGGGGACATTGTTGAAGTCCGAACGCGATTGGCGCGAGGATGGCGTGAGAGTCATCAAGAGCGACCGGCTGGACAGCAACACGCCGCAAACGCCGGGCATGTTGCGCGCCGCCGCCGTGAACTTCGCGCGCGTCGGCTCGCAAAAACTCTGGGCGGGCACCGTCATCATTCAACCGAACGCCAAGACTGGGGCGCATCACCACGGCGCGCTGGAGAGCGTTATCTATGTGGTGCGTGGTGCGGCACGCATGCGCTGGGGCAATCGGCTTGAATTCACGGCCAAGGCTGATGCGGGCGATTTTATTTTTGTCCCGCCGTATGTGCCGCATCAAGAAATCAACGCGCTCAGCGACGCGCCGCTTGAATGCGTGCTGGTGCGCAGCGATAACGAATCGGTGGTCGTCAACTTGAACATCGACGCCGCGGAGCGTTTCGAAGAGGTTTATTGGATCGACCCGATCCACCCGGCGCCCCGATGAGCGCCCTGGGTGCGCCTAAAGAGTGCGAAGGTCGTCGCTCTCGCGCTTCAAGTCCGAGAGGTATTTTTCCAACTCTGCTTTGCGCCCGGGGACGAGCGCGCGGCCCGCGGGCGATAGAACGCGGCTCGGCACCTTGCTGAGGTTGTCGTTGAGCATACTCACGGCTTTTGGTCCGTCGGGACTGCCGCCATGGGGGTCAACCAATGCGATGATGCGCGCCACGCCGATGGCGCCCAGCCAGTCAAGCGCGTCGGCATCATGCAGGTAGAGCGCTTCGGGTCCGACCGGATCTCGATAGTACATATGCGTGCGGATGGCGCCCCGCACCGCCTCGATTTTCTCCATCGGGAATCCGGTGCCTTTGAGCACCGTATCGACCACTCGCGCTCCGACATCCGAGTGATCGACTTTCACGTCTTCCCAGGGCGCAAATGCCGCCATGTCATGCAGGTACGAAGCGGCGTAGAGCACGTCATCATCGACTTGAACATGGTCGGCCGCGGCCAGCTGCCGGGCCAGCGCATAGTCGCGCAAGCAATGCGAGTATCCCCAGGCCGGATTCTTGAAATGGCTCAATGCCACTTCACGCACGGCCTTGCGCCAATCCTCCGCCGGCGCGGCCGATGGTGCAGGCGCAGCGAACGACACGCCGGCTGCGACAAGCGCGAGGAGCAATCCGAAAAACGCTTTCATGCCGGAGATTCTACGCCAGCGCCTCGTGTATCTGGCGGATTTCTTGTTCGGCCTGCGCGAGAATGACACTGCAATCGGCCGGCGTTACGCCGATGCTCAAGAATGCATTGATCCCCTCGGTTCCCAGGATTCTCGGCTCCGGCTGAGTCAGCGCGTCGGCAAGAATCAAGCTGGCGATGAGCACATCGACGAGGCTCGCCTCATGTTTCCATCGGCGATCGACGTCGCCTTGATCGCCGACGGCCTCGCACAGTTCCTCTGCAAATCCCCAACTCTGAAGTACGGCTTTGCCGATCGAGGCCTGCCAGCCGCTGAGCAGCTCCATCCATGATTGCCCGCTGCCGAGTCCGTTCTCGCCGCTGACCGCGCGCGCCATGATGTAGAGCTTGCCGATCCCATGCAGCAACCCGGTCAAGAAGGCTTCGTCCGCGGGTACCTTGGTTCGGGCGGCGATGAGCTTGCTGATGGAGGCAACGGAAATGCTGCTGTTCCACAGGTCGGTGAGAGGCTGCGCGATGGAGCGCAACGACGCCTCGTTTTTCATCTGCTGCATGGCGTAAGACATCGCCGTGCTTTGGACCAGTTGCTGTCCGAGCCGTGTGATGGCGGACCTCAAGTCGGTCAGCGGCTTGCCGGCACTGTTGAAGGCGGCGGAATTGGCGGTTTGCAACACGCGCGCGGCAAGGCGCGGCTCCGCACCCACGATGGTGACGACGCGATCCGAGGTCGTGTTGGGGTCGGCCAGTGCCTGGCTGATCCTGACGACGACATCGGGAAAACACGGCAGATCGACCGTGCCTTTGGAGACCTCCATTGCGAGCTTTTGCAGAAACGAGAGTGCCGTCGCCCGTTCCTCGAGCGTGGCAGCGGCATCGCTTGCGGGAAGCGATTGTGCGCCGGAGCGATATGTGGGGGCCGTCATATTTGGCATAAGCCCTATAAGTTCGGCAGCGCCGCTCGATTCTTTAGGTCAGAACCGCTTCACTGTAGGCACGCCCCGCCAGCCACGCGTGGATCTGTCCGATGATCGACAGCGCGATTCCTTCGGGTGTCATTGCGCCGATGTCGAGGCCCACAGGCCCTCGAATCCGAGTGTTCAGCAGGTCCATGTCGGTTCCCAGTTCCTGTGCCAGTCGGCGCCGGCGCGCCTTGGGGCCGAGCAATCCCACGTATGCGGGCGTGCCGGCGGCCGCGAGCTCGCGCAGATAAATCTCATCCGAGGGGAGGTGGTGACTCATGACGACCGCCGCGTGGCAGCGCGCCAGATCGACCTCGCTGCGCAGAGATTTTGGATGGGCGACGTGCAATTCGGCTCCGGCAAATCGCGCGGCAACGACATAAGCCGGCCGGTGATCCACCACCGAGACACGCCAACCCAGTGCGCGCGCCGTGCTGACGACGGGTTCGGCATCGGGTGCGGCTCCGCAAATGAGCAGGTGCGGCGGCGGCGAGAGGGTTTGCACGAAGGCCCGCGAACGTTCGGAAGCGGGCAGCACTTCATCGGCGCGGTATGTGCCGAGGCGCCATTGCGTCGAGTCATGCACCATGACCAGAGAAGTGGAATCGCCGCGCTGCGAGATACCGCCGGCAGAGGCCAGCGCCGTCTCCGCGGGACTGTTGGGACCCGCAGGCTCGAGCAGGACGCGCATGGTGCCCTCGCAACCTGCACCCACGCCGAATAGCGTGTCATCGGGGCCGCGGGTGTCGTATTCGACTGCGCGCGCCGCGCCGCTCTCCAGGACTTCGCGCGCGTGAATCT
Organism: Steroidobacteraceae bacterium; assembly: GCA_035488895.1. Lineage (GTDB taxonomy): Bacteria > Pseudomonadota > Gammaproteobacteria > Steroidobacterales > Steroidobacteraceae > Bog-1198. Next base: position 2,821 of record DATHKV010000259.1, on the reverse strand, counting down.
GCAGGTCTGATTCGAGGCAACCGCCGCTCAGCAGTCCGATGTAACTGCCGTCGGCCATCAGCAGCATGCGTGCGCCGGGCTTGCGATAGGTGGACCCGGCGGTCGCCACGACGGTGGCGAGCACGCGCGACGGGTAAGCGGCCGGCGATCGCTCCAACAGCAGGTCCAGGCTGGTATCAAGGCGAACTTCCATGGCCTTATTGTTCCATAGGAGCCGCCGGCAAGCCTCGTTGGATGGGCATCACACAAGTCCTACGTGGGATTGTGCACCCCATACCGGTTACTTCAGGCGCTATCGCCGATACTGCGCCAAGTAACTAAATCCATACATTATTATGTCGAATAGCAGCCGGTTTGCACGACGCGATTGCTGTTTCCGCGTTGGCTTAGCATGACGAAGGCGGCCTGGATTCAGGCAGTGCTTCGGCGTCGATCGCTGTGGCTGGCGGGGGGCGCCTCCTTGCTGCTGGTGCTGTTCGTCGTGCTCCTCCTGAGCCAACAAGACTGGCATAACCGCGCCGCGATACTCGAGCGCGAAAACACCGGTTTGCAGGTCACGCAGCTGGCGCGGGAATTGACCGCACAGTCCGAAGGTCTTGCCGGACTTGCCCGCGAAGTGGCGGGGTCCGATGCCGTCATCCGCCTGGTGCAGGAAACCACAGACCCTTCGGCCGACCGGTTGGATCTTGCGGATAAGTCCCGGCGCAGCGTGGATTCGCTGCTCGTGCTCAGCGCGTCGCGCGCGGTGCGCTTCAGCGTGACGATTACCGAAGGCCAGCTCAGCGAGCAAGCGCCGGATCCGGCGTTGATGCGTTTTGCCGAGTCGATCGCCGCTCAAGCGGAGGGCGGGAATCGCACGCCTCCCGCGATGACCTTTAAGGACGATCGGTGGATCGTGGTGCGCCCCGTCATCGGTCACTCCTCGCCCGCGGTTTTAGGATGGCTGGTTGCAAGCCGCGCGATGACGCCCGCCCTGATCTCTAAGTTGGCGATCACCGTGGGCGGAACGCTTGAGCTCCGGCCGTCCGCGGACTTCAAGTCCCTTGCGCCAGGATCCCCTGATGGACTCAGCATTGCCACACAGTTGTCGCCGCTGGATTCATCAGGCCTCGTCGCGTTGCGCGACGCGGGCGGCGAGGTGGTTCGGGTGTTGCGGCTGACGCGTGCCGGAAATGCCGCCGGTACGGCGCTCGTTGCCCCAGCCTCCTCGAGCGCCCTGAAGAGCTACGTGTTGGCAGCGTTGTTGGTGCTGCTGGCCATCGTCGGCGGCGTTGCTGTAGCACTCCGGCGCTACGTCCGTCATCAGCGTTCTGTCGATGCGCGTTACAAGGCACTAATCGATCAAGCCAACGACGGCATCGTCATCGTCGACGCCCAATCCCACAAAGTGCTCTACACCAATCCCGCCTTCCTGAGCCGCCTGGGCTATTCGAACGAAGAAGCCCAATTGCTGACGCTGACCGATATTTTCGTCGATGGGAACGCGACGCCCGACAGCGTCTTGTCGCGGCTGATTGAAGCGGATTCGCAGATGGCGATGAACTTGCAGCAGCGCTGCAAGAGCGGAGCATTTTTCGACACCGAGGTGCGATGCAACGCGCTCGACGTGGATGGCCGCGACGTGCTCGCCTATGTGACCCACGATGTTTCGTTGCGCCGAAAGGCCGAGCAGCAACTCATCGAGAATCAGCAGCGTCTCGACAAGATGGCGCACCATGATCAATTGACCGGCTTGCCGAACCGGCATTACCTCAGCGCCTTCCTGCCGCAGGCGATCGAAGAAGCCAAAGCCGCCAGCACCATGCTGGGCGTGGTGTTTCTGGACTTGGATCGGTTCAAACACATCAATGATACGCGGGGCCATGAGACCGGCGACAAGCTGCTGCAGGAGGTGGCTGCCCGGCTGCGCACCTGCGTGCGCGATTCCGACGTCATTATTCGCATGGGCGGGGATGAGTTCGTCGTCGTGTTCCGCGACGTCAAGAATTACGACGAGGTGACGCTCGGAGCGGGCCGCATCATCGAAACGCTGAATCGCCAGATCACCATCGACGGCCATCCGCTGCAGACCACCGGCAGCGTTGGAGTCAGCCTGTATCCGCGGGATGGCGCCAACATGGTCGAGCTGCTCAAGCATTCCGACACGGCGATGTATCAGGCGAAGGATCGCGGCCGCAACAATGTGCAGATGTTCAGTCACGCCATGAACCGCAAGCTCAAGCACCGCGTGGCGGTCGAGGCGTCGTTGCGCGAAGCGCTGCGTTTGAAGCAGCTCGACGTGCACTATCAGCCCTTCGTCAACCTGATCACGCGTAAAATTGTCGGACTGGAAGCATTGATGCGCTGGACGCACCCGGTGCACGGCATGATTCCAGCCGATCAATTCATTCCCGTCGCCGAAGAAACCGGTTTGATCGTGCCCATGGGCAACTTCGTGCTGCACCGAACCTTGCAGAACATGAGCGCCTGGCGCAAAGCGGGCATTCCTTTGGTGCCGGTCTCGCTCAATGTGGCGCCGGCGCAGCTGCAGCGAGGCGAACTGCAATCGACGATCTCCACCTTGCTGAAGTCGCACAATCTGCGCCCGGAATTCCTGCAGCTGGAAATGACCGAGCGTGCGGTATTCGACTCGCACTCTCCCGCCGGTGAAACCCGCCAGGACACAATGGCGCGATTGCGCGATCTGGGCATCAAGATCGCCATCGATGATTTTGGAACGGGCTACTCGAGCTTGAGCTACCTCAAGAATTGGCGCGTCGACGCTCTGAAGATCGACAGGAGTTTCGTCCGCGATCTGGTGACCGATTCGAGCGACCTGGCC
>DATHKV010000258.1:0-3562 GCA_035488895.1 Steroidobacteraceae bacterium | reverse complement strand
GCCCCTTACCCTTAAAAAGTTGCGCTCAGCCGCACATACCAAAACGCGCCGTTGAAGCCGAACGGACCACCCGTGCGCGGATAGAGTTCACCGTCCGCCTCGCCGCCGGTCGTGGGATAAATCGGGGTGGCGGCGGTGTTGTGAATCTTGTCGGGAAAGGCATTGAAAATATTGCGTCCGCCGATGGCCGCGGTGAGATTTTTCAGCACCTGGTACCCGAGCTCGAGATCCGTGGTGAACGAGGGGGAAAACAGCTGACCCGGGTAGTCGTTCTCGTCGCGAAACGTACCGTAGTAATTCTCGTGCGCCACGGCGCGTATGGGTCCCCAGCCGTAGCTCAAGTTGAGGTTTGCCCGATGGTTCGGCGCATAGTGCTGGATGTCGATGATGCGCGCCGGGCTGATGACGTTCGGATCGAATTTCGTCACGTCGGTCTTGTTGTAGTTATACGCAAGCGCCGTGTCCAAAGTCCCCGCAATGCCCAGTGACAGCGGATAGGTCACCACCAAGTCCAGACCCTTGGTCTTGGTGTTGAACCCGTTGGTGAAATACTGCACGGTGCCGCCGGCGCCGACATAGGCGAGCGCAGGGAGAGCGAGAATATCCGCGTTGGTCACGTTGAACTGCTGCGAGATGCCGATACGGTCGCGAACCGAAATCTGGTATCCGTCAATCGTGACGAGCAGGTTCGGCAGCGGAGTGAGCACAATGCCGGCGCTAAAGTTGGTCGATTTCTCCGGTTTCAGCGGCACAGCGCCGTAGTACTTGGCGTCCACGCTCGTGACCGGGTAAGTCCCGATCTGGACCTGCGTCGTGCTTCCCGGCAAGAAGGTGGTGCTCAAGGTCTCGACGTTCGACTGGCCGGGTGTGGGCGCATGAAACCCGGTGCTCGCGGTGCCGCGCACGGCGAGCCAGTCGAGCGCTTTCCAGCGGGCCTGAAGTTTTCCGAGCGTGGTATTGCCGAAGGAGGCGTAATGCTCGAAGCGTCCCGCGATGCCGAGTGTGAGATCCTTCACCACATCCGCTTCGACATCCAGATAGCCGGCGTAGCTGACTTGCGAGGCATCAACGGGAGCGGATATTCCGCCATAACCATTTGAGGTCGTCGCTTGGGTGGCAATGATCTGATGCCCCGCGCCGTCGAGCGCAGCCGTGCAGGCTCCGCCTACGCAGTTATAGAGTGGCTGCGCGGAATAGGGCCCGGCGGCAATCGAGGCTGCGTCGCCCAAGAGCTGCTGATAATTCTCGTCGCGCCATTCGAAGCCGCCCGCGATCGAAATCGGGCTCGCCAATCCCGGGACCGCCCAGGGATAACTCAAGTCCAAGTTGAAGTTGTTTTCCTTTTGAATGAACTTGCCGTCGTAGAAACTGGTGGGAGATTGCGGACCCAATGAAGAATTGAGTGAATTTTTCAAGGACACCGCCAGGGAGTTCTGGGCCGTCGTGCCGGACAAATCGTAGTTGATACCCCAGCGGTTGGTGCCCTTGTAGCCGACGGCACCAAAGAATTGCTGTGTGACACCGTAAAAGCGGGGCGTAAAGCCGGCCGGATAAACGGATTGGAAGTTGAAGGTGCGGCCGTTCTGGATATACCCGCCGGCTGGGCAACCCGTGAGTGCGGACGTGCAGGGGTCCAGATAAATATCATTGAACGCCGGATTGGGCGACCACACATTGCCGTCGGTGCCGGTGACGGTCGTAGGCAAGCGATAATTGAAGCTCTCGTTCGTCTGAATGTTGGCGTAGTTGGCGAAAAAATAGACCTGATCGCCGTTGTCGAGTTTGATCCCGGAATTCAAAAATGTCTTGACGCTGTCCTGCGGCGGCGTTCCCCACTCCTGCACCGGACCGGGGTAGTGCGGCAACTGCGGTGCTAATGCAGGAAAGGTTTCAGCGAAGGCCAGGGCCGAGGGACGCGTGGGATTGCGCACGGTTTGTTGGTTTCTTGACCATTCAGCACTGATGTTGACGAAGCCCTGGCTGCCGAGCGGCAGGCCGATGTTTGCGGCGATCTGGCCATCGCCACCGTCGCTGTCGAAGCCGGTGGGGAAATATTTTCCGTAACGCCCGTCGATTTGAATGCCCGACGGTGAGTTGCGGAACTGATAGTTGAGCACGCCCGCAATGGCGTCCGAGCCGTACTGCGCCGAGGCGCCGTCGCGCAGAATTTCGAGCGACTTCACGGCAATCGACGGGATCGAATTGAGATCCGGACCCTGCGAGCCGAACGCCAATTCTGTTTCACCGCCCTGGTAAACCTGCACGAGCGCCGAGCGGTTCATGCGTTTACCGTTGAGCATGACGAGCATCTCGTCCGCCGGGAGGCCGCGCAAGGACGGGGATCGCACGAAGCTGGATGCGTCGGAAATGGAGTTCTGTCCGACGATGAAGGACGGAACGAGATTGGACAGCGTATCGAGCATGCTGGCCGCCGGGTAGTTCGTGAGGTCCGTGCCGGTGATCACGTCGATCGGCGCCGAGGATTCGGCGACGGTGCGGTCCAGGCGGCGCGTTCCGGTGACGATCACTTCGGCAAGCTCATTGGGCGCTGCATTGGCGGCATCGGGTGTGGTTTGCGCAGCAGCGATGTTCGGAGTGGCAACATTCAGTGTAAGCGCGAGAGCCGCCGCGCTCGCGACGATTCCGAGAATTTTCATGCAGGATCTCCCAGTAATGATTGGTGTTTCTGGCGCAGTCGAGGCTTGGGCAAAGGATTGAAAAAATCCGCCCAAGCTGAAGCGAAACCGCGCCGCCGTGTCCTTACGATCATCGAATGCTCCCTTCAATCCGAAGTCACGCCGTTCCCCACGCGCGCGGCCGTCCAGGCACTGCGCGCCAACACGAATTCGTCTTGTTCATCCGCCGCCAATGAATGGCTTTTGTCTGTCTCGCTTGAGTCTAGGACTCAAGAACGCGTTATGCAACCACGCGTTGGTCGGGGATACCAGCTTGTCTTGATATATGAAAGCGTTTCCGCTATCGCACTTGGGGGAAAACCCGCCGGCACAAACGAGCGTCTTTCCTAGTATCCCGCCGCCTGTCCATCGCGGCGCGGATCGCTCGCGGCGACGTAGCCTTCCACGGCCGGGTCGCCTAAGCGCCAGATGAATTGGCCGGCGCCGAAATCCTGATAACTATCGTGAATAACTTCAATTTGATGGCCCAGCCCGCGCAGCTCGCTCGTGGTTGCGTCCGGCATCGATGCCTCGACGTTGATCGACAGGCCTTGATTGAATCGCCAGCGCGGCGCATCGCACGCCGCTTGCGGCTGCTGCCGGTATAGGAGCATGCGCACCAGGGTCTGCACGTGCCCCTGCGGCTGCATATTTGCGCCCATTACGCCGAAGCTCATTTGCGGCAATCCGTCCTTGGTGAGGAATCCCGGAATGATGGTGTGAAACGGCCGCTTGCGCGGCGCGACGGCATTGGGACTGGCCGCATCGAGCGAGAAGGCATGTCCGCGATTCTGCAGCGACAGTCCCCATTCCGGCACGACCACGCCGGAACCGAATCCCATGTAGTTGCTTTGAATGAAACTCACCATCATGCCGCGCTCGTCCGC
>DATHKV010000257.1:0-5544 GCA_035488895.1 Steroidobacteraceae bacterium | reverse complement strand
AGAATCGATTCGACTCTATGCCTGCTATATGCCGCGGCCGACCAAGACAATCATCGTCTTCGGTGGCATATCCATCAATCCTCAGATGATGGCGTTGCGCGGTGGCGCCGACATCGTCGTCGCCACTCCTGGCCGCCTGCTAGACCTGGTGGATCACAACGCGCTGCGGCTCGCGGACGTGACGACACTGGTACTTGACGAAGCTGACCGGCTCCTCGATCTGGGGTTTTCCGATGAACTCGCGCGCATCATCGAACGACTGCCGTGGCGGCGCCAGAACCTGCTGTTCTCCGCGACCTTCCCACCCGCCGTGCACCTACTCGCGGAAGAGTTGCTACATGATCCGATTCGTATCGACGTGCCGTCGACCACCGCCACGCAACCTGCCATCCTGCAGCGGGCCATTCACGTCGACCCCGCGCGTCGCACCCAGCTTCTGCGCCACCTGATTATGGAACAGGGCTGGACCCAGGTGCTGGTCTTCGTCGGCACCAAGTACTCGACCGAACACATCGCGGAGAAACTGCGCCGGGCGGGAATCCAGGCGGCTGCCTTTCACGGCAAACTGAGTCAGGTCACCAGAAACGCGCGATATCGGTCACCGCCCACGGGGCACCCGAGTCGCAGATTGTCGGTTATATTGTAACGATTGACGGAAAAAGGTATCCCCGTAACGCGATCTATGTACGGGTTCCCACGGGATAGGTTTGGGGTACCTCCGCTTCGACGGTGGCTTGCCTCAACGGAATGAAAGTGCGCTATTGGTGGGTCAACCAGAACCAGACTTTCCGTCAGGAAGTTGACGGCGGTTATCTGTGGTCGCCCAAGCGAAACAAAAACGGTCACCGCAATCCGTTCTACGAATTCATGCGCGAGGTCGCTCCCGGCGACATCGTGTTCTCATTCTGCGATACCCGGATTGCAGCGATCGGCATAGTCAGCGGCTATTGTCGGGAGAGTCCAAAGCCCGAGGAGTTCGGCACGGCCGGTACAAATTGGAGTCAGATCGGGTGGCGAGTTGGTGTTCGCTGGCGGCGACTCGCAAACGCTATACGCCCGAAGGATCATATCGCGCAGTTGAGGTCCGAGCTTGCGACCAGGTATGCCCCCTTGACTCCGGACGGTAACGGCCTGCAAAGCGTCTATCTAACCAGAGTCGGCGCCGGCCTCGCGTCAGCCCTGTTTCGGTTGATCGGCAATGAAGTAGCCAGAGTGTCCGATATTGGATACGAGACGAGCAGGATCGAACGTGATTCGCCGGCGCCCGAACGAGACATCGAGGAATGGGAGCGACGAGTGGAGGACGCCATCGTCACCGATGAAGCCATTCGGGAGACTGAAAGGCGTGCCCTCGTGCAGGCTCGTCGTGGTCAAGGTATTTTCCGGGACAATGTGCGCACGATTGAACGGGCTTGCCGAATCACCAAAGTCGAGCGCGCTGAGCATCTGATTGCAAGTCATGTCCAGCCCTGGCGTGATTCCAGCAACGAGCAGCGGCTCGACGGTGAAAACGGGTTATTGCTGACACCCACCGTCGACCATTTGTTTGATAAAGGCTTCATTTCGTTCGAGGACAGTGGGCAACTAATAGTTTCTCCGGTTGCCGACCTAAAATCTCTCAGGCGAATGGGAATTGATTCAGCTGATCACGTCAACGTTGGTGCATTTTCAGAGGGGCAGCGCCGCTACCTTGATTTCCATCGCGAAAACGTCCTGCGTATGGCGCGCGGACTGGCGACGCATTGACTGGTTGGTGTGATAAGGCTTCGCGTTATCATCCAGAGAATCCGGCCGCACAGGGGAGGCCCTGATAATTACGAGAGCGCATTTTGTCTGCGAATTCGGGACCGATTTCTGCGGTTTCTGGGCCAGCTATGCTCTTCAAACCAGGCGATCATGACTTTAATCCGTGGGCGCAGCATCGGGTTATTTTCTTGTATCGTTAGCGCGTAGCGGCGCGCGACATCGGCGGCCTCGAGCTCACCGGCGCTTAGGAATACGGTTGCGAGTAAGTCGCTGCGAGCATCGGCGCAGGCTTGTTCCCAGCCCCAGACTTTTTCGCCGTTCCATGTGATCGCGGGGCTCGCGAGAATGTAACGCTGAAAGGTCGGTCGCATCGCCCGTCGAGTGACTGACGTGGCTCAGACCCTCGGTGTGAGTTCTCCGAGAAGATATCCTTTCTTGCTTTAAGGACGTCCTAAAAGCAAAACCCCCTACCTCGCTTGATGAACGAGTATCGACATACTGTGTTGGCGACTCGTTTTTTCGACATGCATCGCGATGACGATGTTTTCGACGTAGTGGTTGCGCGAGGCTAATTTAGGACACGATTAACGCCAGCCATGACGCATATGTTGCAAAATGATTTCTATGTCGCAGTCGCTTCAACAGGGCCATGGGTGATCAAGTTCTGGAAAACACGCCACCAGAGAGCGCGACGGCACTTTTGTACGAGGACATCATCGAAGTGAAGAGGGGACCGCTTCAAGGGGAACTGACACCGACCTCGACTCAAGGCATGCGGCATTGGATCAGAAGTGTTGCTCAGGAGCGAGTTTCACCTGACCGCAGCCGGCTGCGGCGATCCTTGTGCTGCGAGGGCGGCGGCGAACAGCGGCATCCATTCCATGATGTGCCGCGTAATGAGTTCGCCGATCTGCTCGACCTCGCCCTCGAGCGCATATTGAATCATCTGGTAGTGCTCGCCGACCGAGTCGAGCTGGCGCTGCCGTCCTTCCTTCGAATCGATGCCGTACAGGCGCATGTCGTCACGCTGCTCCATGACGAGGCGCGTGAGGCGGGGGTTGCCGGCGCGCGCGACGAGCGTCTCGTGAAAACGCCGATCAGTCTCGACGTACGAGTGGATGTCGTGGCGCTCCACAGCTGAGGCGACCTCGTCAGCGAGAACCGTGAGTGGCGCGGGATCCGTCAGTCGCTGCCGTGCCAGGTGCTCGAGCGCGAACCGCTCGAGCATCACGCGTACGGCGAATAAATTCTCGAGATCTTGGAGCGTGGCACTCTCGACCAAGAACCCACGGTTTCGGAGCGCGCTAACAAGCCCCGCCCGCGAAAGTTCAAGGAGCGCTTCTCGCACCGGCGTCGTCGAAACGCCCATCTGCGCGGCTAAACCCGGCACGGTATAGAGGGTTCCGGGGGCGGCGCGACCGGAGATGATTTCCGAGCGGACCTGTTGGAGCACCGCCTCACGCAGAGTTGTCGACGAGTTGGCGAACACTAGCATTTCTGTAACTCCTTGATATGGCTAACTAATTCTTTTATCTGGCGCAGATCCAGATCACAGAATAACAAAAAAAACTTGACGTAGCGCGTGACGCATTTTATAAAGCTGCCGCGTGACGTGTCACGCACTACTGTAGACGCCGGTAACCGACTTAAGTTTCAACTCATTACGAAAGGGAGTTTTCATCATGAACCGCATTGCAACAGTCGTCTCACAAATCCTCGGCACCCAGCGCGCGCGCGCCGCCTCGTTCTTCGGCACCTCGGTAGGAACTCTTCTTCTCGGTGCCATCCATTCATTACCGGCAGTCGCGGCCGATCCGGCCTGCCTGCAGATTCAGGGCGATGCTTGCGTCGTGACCTCCACGGGTGCCACCGGGGACTCGGCCAGCGGGGCCGGGCAGGCAGGCGGCAATGGCGGCCCGGCCGTGAATTTAGGTGCATCACTGACGGAACAGACCGTCTATCAGAACAACGTGGCCGTCTCGCCCCTCAATGTCCAGTCGCTGGGCGGCGCCGGCGCCCCTGGCGCAGCTGCCACTCAAGGTGGGGTTGATAAGGGCGGTGGTGGCGGTGGTATCGGCGGGAGCGCGGGGAACCTCAGCGTGACCACCACCGGTTCGCAGATCGGCGGCAACTCGTCCAACTATGCGACCGCCCTTTTTATTAATAGCCTCGCCGGCGCCGGCGGCGAGGCCGCGCCAGGCAGCTTTCAGGGCGACCCGGGTCTGAACACGGGCGTCGGCGGCAACGCGGGCACCGTCACGGCCACGCTCGACGGCGGTTGGTCATCCGACGGCGGCTTGGCCCTGTATGCGGTTTCGCAGGGTGGCGCCGGCGGGAGCGGCCAGGACTCCTCGGGAATTGGGTACGGCTCCATCGCGCCTAATGGTGCGAAGGGTGGCGACAGCAATACGGTTAACGTGACCATCCTCGGTCAGTTCTTTGGTGAGGGCGGCCAGTTTAATCCCGCAATCGGCCAGCGTCAGCTGGGCGGGACCTTTGTCGGTAGCATCGGCGGCGCAGGTGGGAGTGGCGGACCAAACGCCGGTGACTCAGGCGATGAGGGCGGCGATGGCGGCGGGGGTGGGGCCGGCGGCAATGTCACCGTGACGCTGGCAAAGGGAGCTTCAGTCGACAATCAGTCGCAGTCGAGCGCTGCCCTGTGGGTTCAGTCCAGCGGCGGCCAGGGAGGAGACGGCGGTCTTGCCAAGGCGGGAGGCTCAGGGGGCACCGGCGGTGCCGCCGGGAATGTGAACGTGACATTGAACGGACAGGCGACATCGATCGGTTACATGGCGCCGGCAGTCCTGGTTCAATCCTTGGGCGGTGCCGGTAACAACGGCGGCAATGGCGCCGGCTGGTTCGGGCCAAGCGGCGGCACCGCCAGCAAAGGTGGTGCCGCGGGCACGGTGACCGTCACCGGCAGCGGCGCCAGCATCACGGCGGGAAAGAATCAGGGCAACGATGATATCTCGCCCGGCATTCTCGCGCAGTCGATCGGCGGCGGCGGCGGCACCGGAGGTCATTCGGATGGTTGGTTCGCCGTTGGCGGCAACGGCGGGAACGCGGTCAACGGAGCGGCCGTTGAGGTCGATCTCACGTCCTCGACCGTTACGACGACTGGCCTGCAATCCGATGGCATCGCGGCGCAGTCAATCGGCGGCGGCGGCGGCAAGGGCGGCGATGCGCAAGGTCAGGGTGCAGGTATCAACATGACAATCGGCGGGACCGGCGGCGGTGGCGGGGCTGGTGGTACCGTGACCCTGTCGAGCGGTGTCGGCGATATTGTCACGACCCAGGGACAACATTCCGTCGGACTGATGCTTCAGAGCATCGGTGGTGGCGGCGGCGATGGCGGTGCCGCGTATGGCCAAGTCACCTCCAGCATTTTCGCACTCCAGGTGTCGGTCGGCGGTTCCGGTGGCAACGGCGGTGACGGTGGTGATGTGATTCGCGTCGACCAGGCTGGAACCAAGCTGGCCACCAATGCGGGTCAAATACTGACTTCGGGCTCGGACTCCTTTGGAATCTTGGGACAGTCGATCGGCGGCGGCGGCGGCCGCGGAGGCGCCTCCTCCGCACAAGCGACTGCCTACGGGGCCGAGGACTATCCCAATCTCTCGGTGGCAGTCGCCATCGGCGGTTCGGGCGGCAACGGCGGCGATGGGGGCGCGGTCACGCTTGCGAACAGCGGTCTGATTGCGAATTCGGGACAAGGTGCGATCGGTATGTTGGAGCAATCCATCGGCGGCGGTGGTGGCAGCGGCGGCGACGCCTCCGCCACGTCGCAGGCCTCCGGAG
>DATHKV010000256.1:0-122970 GCA_035488895.1 Steroidobacteraceae bacterium | reverse complement strand
TTTTGAGCGACGCAACGCGTTACGGCAGCGCGCCGACGCCTCTACCGCAATTCGACAACACTGATGCGCTCGCCGTCCTTGCGTAGAAGAAGTTCAGTCGAGCCGCCCAGGTCCTTCTTGAGATAGAGTCGCTGCGGTACGAAGACAAAGCGGTTGTGGTAGCTCGTCCCGCCGGAAGTCTTGCCGGACACGACCAAATAACTGCCGCGGACATTGGTTGCCTGTCCCTCTGGAACAGAGGGCGTGATCTCGACGTAGTAGGGTACGTCAAGCTCGTCGAGTGTTTCGTAGCGTATGACCAGCTCGGAGGCTGTAGAAGCGCGCAATTGCTGGGTTCCCTTTTCGAGGGCATAGGCAAGATGCGTCCCATTGTCCTCGAAGGCATTGCCGCAGCCGGAGGATGCAAGCAGCACAAGAGCGACGGCCGTGATTGAAGCTATCCGACATCGGCGCCACACATTCATTGTCTTTCCGCCCGGGCGTCAGCCTTTTTGGCCGATCGCGCCCAATGATAAATGCAAAGCCCGACCGGCGCGGCAAGCGCGAGCCACGACAGGACATTCCAAAGCCCATCCCCCAGCAGCGCAGATATCAGCCCAACGGCGGTGAGCAGACTGAGGCATAGGGGGATGACCCAGGTGCGCAGCATATAGTTACCGCGCGCCTTGTGCTGGTTTGTGCAAGTTCATCGGCGCCAGGTGCAGGCGACGCTTGCGCGCAACCCACAAGTACACGCCGCTGGCCAAAATAACGATGATGAGCACATCCAATGCCGCCCACAGGATTTTCAAGGGCAATTCACCGTAGTCACCAAAATGCAAAGGCTCTGATAGCAGTAATACCGTCAAGTACCAGGGCAATGGCTTCTCGCTCAAGATGTCGCCGGACCCTGCGTCGAGGAGGATGGGCCGGACAAGGCGCGAAGTAAGTGCCGAGTCACCGCGCTCATAAACACCCCATATCGATTCGCCGGCAAAAGAACTCCCCGGAAAGGCAATGAAGCTGATCTCTCCGTCTCGCAGGCGGTTCATGGCATTCTGGAGAATGACTTCGGCAGGCACCCTTTCGGCATGTGCCTGACGTTGTGTTTTCACCTGCAATAACATCTGCGATCGCCATTGCGAGAGCAACAGATCCGAAGTGGTGTTTATCACGCCCGTGAAAGCAACGACGCTCGCCCACAACAGCGTTGCGATCCCTAAAAGATTGTGAACATCGAGCCATCGGGATCGCGTGCCGCTGGAGCGCCGGATGGCGCCAAATTCACGGCGGCGCATGAAGGGCGCGTAAAGCATCGCGCCGGATACGATGGACGCAAAGAAAAGAATTCCCATGACTCCTAAAAACAGCTTCCCCTTGAGTCCGGCAAATAGATCGACATGCAGCGAGTGAATAACGCCCATCACGCCTTGCTGGCCAATGTGCGGTTTCCCGAGGACTTTGGCGCTGCGAGCATCAACGGCGACCTGCTCCAAGTGATCGCCGCTCACGGACGCCAGCGTGACATACCAAACGCGCGGTTCGTGAGGCTCGTGCGACGCAAACAGCGGATGCAGCGTCGGATGCCGTGACACGGCGGCTGCAACGACGAGATCCAAGGCCGCTGCGGGTGCGTTTCCGGTGGTCTCATCGGGATGAATGCGCGGTTGCGTGACCCGGTCAATCTCTTCATGGAAGATGAGAGGCAACCCAGTCAGGCACAGCAGCAGCAGAAATAGCGTGCAGGCAAGACTGGTCCAGCGGTGTACCGCGTCCCATAATCTCAAATGACGATGCCCCGGCACCGTGTCTAAAAGCCCACGGTACCCGTCACCACGAAAGTGCGCGGGGTTCCGAGCACCAAGTATCCCGCGCCCGGGAAGCCTCCCGCAGAGACCCATTCGTTGCGATTGGTGACATTGTCAATCCGGCCGCGCACCGTGATCTTGGACGGCCCAATATCGAATGCATAGCGCGCGCCCACATCGAGGCGCCACCACGAGGGCAGCTCCTGTGTATTGGCGGCATCGGCAAATTGCGTCGAGGTCTGTACTGCGCGTCCATTCACCGTCAGGCCCTGCAATTGCGGAATGTCCCATTCCAGTCCGAGGTTGCTCTGCAGGCGCGGCGCACCAATGGCGCGCTCGCCCGCTACCTCGGCATGAAGCCAGCTCGCACCGCCCAATATACGCACTCCCGGCGCCGCCTCGCCGAAGAAGGAGACTTCGGCGCCGCGGTTGCGCTGGTAATCGGTGACCTCGTAACGCGATGTGGCGAAATCCACGGACGCGATGGGTTTTGCGGTATAGAAAAGGCTGAACGTGGTGCCGAAACGGCCGGCGTCGTATTTCGCGCCTATTTCCCCCTGGCGCGAGACATAAGGTGCGAATACCTCGCCGCCATTCACAACCGGCTTGGCCGCACCGCTCGTGGGATCAATATAGGTGTTGGGCGCCGTGTCACCTTGCACCAGGCCTTCGATGTAATTCGCATAGAGCGACACTGCGGAGCCGAATTTATAAACGACGCCCGCGACCGGGGTTACACGGCTCTTGGAATAGGACGACAACTCGTCACCGCTGTTGTAGTCATACGCGACGCTTTCGATCTTCTGATAGCGCGCGCCGAGCGATACCAGCAGCCGGTCATCCAGGAATCCCAATTGGTCCGCGAGTGCGGCGCTCGAGGTCTTGGTGCGCGCAGTCAGCAAGGGCGAGCTCAATATCCCGCCCGTAAAGAAGTCTGCGGCCGGCTCCGGCACGACGCTTGGTGAGTAAATATTTCCGGTGAAACCCGCGAAATTGGACAGCGCAAAGGCGTTTTGCGAATTCAGCTGGTAGGCGGCCAAGGATGCGACCCATTGCTGCGTCACCGCGCCCGTTGAAAACTTGGCGCGCAGTCCTAACTCGCCGGTCTCAACCAGATCGCGTCGCGTGTTGTCGAAGCGGAACGTGCTGGTGGTGCCATCCGCCGCGGTCACCGTGGGATTGCCGAATACATCGGATTCGTGGCCGTCGCGCACGCCGGCGGCTCCCCAGGCAGTCAGAAAATGGGTGATGTCATATTCGGCGCGCAAGGTGCCGAACGTGTCGCGCTCATCGGAGAAAGTCCACGGCTGCGATTGGTTCAGGCTCGCATCCGGCGCCGACGGGATGGCAAGGCCCGGACTTACGGTAATGCTGGGCTGCGAATGCTCCAAGTGGTGATCTTGATAGCCGACATCGGCCGATACGCGCAAACCGTAGCCGTGGTAATCGGCGCCAACGCTATACACCGATAGGGTGCGATGCTCATCATCGACGGCGGTGCCGCCGCTGCGGCTCACGGCGTTGACCCGCACGCCGAAGTTCTCCTCGGGCCCAAAGCGGCGCGCAATGTCGGCCGCGACGTAGGTTTGCGATCCGCTTTCGGTGCCGACCGTGAATTCGGTGAGCGGCGCGTTGGGCGCGCGCTTGGGACTCACGTTCACGGCGCCGCCCAAGCCGCTGCCGCCGGGCGCAGCGCCATTTAAAAATGCGCTCGCGCCGTGCAGCACTTCCACCCGTTCCAACAGTTCCGCAGCGAGATATTGGCGCGGCAGCAATCCGTATAGCCCGTTGTACGACATGTCGTCCGAGAACACCGGTAAGCCGCGCACCATGTACAACTGCTGATAGTTGCCGAAGCCGCGGGCCACCCGCACCGCCGGATCGTTCTGCAGTACATCGCCGACGCTGGCGGCCTGCTGATTCTGAATCAACTCCTGTGTGTAGTTGGTGATCGAGAAGGGCGTGTCCATGATGTCCTCGCTGCCGAAGATGCCGACACGGCCTCCACGAGCAACCTGGCCGCCGGCGTATGCCGGCTGTACGCCGCCCGCCGAGGCATCTGCACTCGCAGTGACCACGATGGTGTCGATCTTGTCGTCCGAGGTTTCCGCGCACACCCCGAAACCTGCGGCGCAATTGAGGCCCAAGAAAATAACGGCAGGGGCGATTCGCGGCATTTGTGCGCTCTATATGTAAATACGAATAATAATGATTCGTATTAATATGCATCATGCCTGGGTCAAATGCCAGCGGAATCGTGCCGAAGGGGGAGACCGTCGGGACCCAGGGTCGAAGCCGGCCCAGGCTCAATCGGCGGACACAGGATTGGCCCGCCGTGCCAAAACGACGCCGGCAAGCGCCAGCGCGAATCCTGTCATCTGTAGCCATGACAGGGTTTCGTGAAAGATCGCATATGCGAGCAGCGCTGCGACCGGCGGTACCAACAACATCAATGCCGTCACGTGAGTCGCCGCCCCATGGCGCATCATCCACATGAGCAGGCCTTGAGCAAGGATGGAGGTGATGAGTACGGACCAGGCCAGCAACCCCCAGAGCGCCGAACTGCCGTCCCATCGCAAAGCGCCAATGGTGGCCACAGCGAGCAACGCCACTAATCCCGCGCCTAGATTTTGAAGGCATCCCGCTGCGCGCAAGTCGTCGTTGGCCAGATGTTTCTGCCCCAAGGTGCCCATCGTCAGCGCCGCGATCGCGAGGAGCCCCGCGAGGTTTGCGAAATTGGCAATCGCGAAGTGGCTATTTTCGAGCCTGGGCAGCAGCACGAGGACCACGCCCAGAAGCCCGATCGATAGTCCCCACCAAACAGCGGCCGACGAGGGTCCTCGCCCACGCGCTAACATGATGGCGGCGGTCAGCAATGGCTGTAACGCACCCAGGAGCGCCATGATGCCGGCCGGCAAGCCCTGGGCAATCGCCCAAAAGCTCAAGCTCAAGTACACGCCCATCATGACGGCGCCTACCCCGAGATGTTGGAAAGCCCTCGCCCGCGATGGCCAGCGGGCATTGCCCACGGTCGCGGCAATTCCCAACAGCAGCGCCACCGCTGCGAATCGCCACAGGAGAAACAATTGGACGTCGGCATGCGATGTGACTGCCCGCGCGACGATAAAGCCGGTGGACCAAACGAGGACGAACAGCGCTGGAGCCAGGGAGCGAAGCATGATGCGGCGTCAGTATAACGAGAACGATTGCGAGCTCTCGTGCTCTTGGCTACGGACGGGTCGATCAGTAATAATCTTGGAGCGTGAGCTGCTGTATCGATCCATCGGCCAGGGTGAGTTTGACAACCGTGCCGGGTGCGTGGTGCGTCCATCGCGACAGGTCCGAACCACTATAACCGGCGTCGATCTGTTTCCCATCCACGGCGAGAATCTCTGCGCCCTCTTTGAGACCCGCACGCTCGGCAGGACTTCCCGGCGCGACCATGAGTACCTTCAATCGGTCTTTCGCAGGCACGGCAGCCAGCCCGGAGCGATCCCTAACGAAGGGATCACGAAGATGTTCTGCGTCCGGGATTAGCCACAGCGCATCATGCGGGTAGTCAGTGAGCAGGCGAAATCGACTGAACACGGTTAGTCCGATGTTGCCCGCGGTTCGATCGGAATTGACGGCATTGTCCGCCGCATCGGGAAACTCCGTCGGGACGGCGGCGATCTCGATTCCGGAAACTGTAATAGACTTAAGCGTAGCGAGCTTGGACTTGATGAGGCCACCAACCCCGGCGCTGAGGCCAAGCGATTGCGGCCTGCCGTCCAAGAGGTTTGCCTCGTCCCGGTAGGCGGGATACACAATCAGCGCACCGTTGTTGCCGAGATCGAAATCAAATGAAACGGCCGCGCGCCCCTCCACCGACACAGGAATGGTGCGGCGATCCTGGTGTCTGCCGAGCGCAATCTGCGCGGCGCCGGGCGGCGCGGAAAATGCCGCAGGATCCCGGAATGCTATTCGGTGATGAGCGAAATCGATGTCAATGATGAGCTCATTGAACACTTCCTTGCCCAGGATAAAGGGCATCGGGTGACCAACCTGCTCGCTGATCTGGGATAAATCCATGACGCCCGCGCGGATGTGCCGAAATGCGAGACCCGCAAGTTGAATTTGTATTTGAGAGGCGATCTGCATGGTCGCCTGTCCGCCCACGCCGCTGATCGGCAGCTTACCGTTCGCTTGGACTCCTATCCGCTTGGCAAGACCACTGTCGATCAGTGAGATCCCGGCGCCGCTGTCAAGGATGAGCTTCACCGCGCTGCCGTTCACCTCTGCCGGGATAAATATCTGATTGTCATTGAAGAACTCAAAATCGATCCACTCGGTGGCATGTGAGTCCGACGCGAAACTCCAGTTCTTAGGCGACACGGGACGCGCAAAGAGCCGCATCGGCGTCGCCACATTGATGTCGATCGCGGTGAAGTTTCGAGTCTCCACGTCCGCCTCGTTGCTGCCCGTTTCCACTTCGCTAAAAGCCATTCTGACGCCGTGCACCTTGCGCCAATCAGCGAACAGCACAAATCGGGTTTGACGATCTTTGGTAACCCGCATACCCAGCAGTTCGCCGGTGTCGGGGGAAATGAATTGATCGTAGGTGTTGTTGCCGGGGAATTCCGCGCGCACGACATCCCAGGTGCGGTTGTCGCGCTGTTCGCGAGCCAGCAGTGAGAACTTCGCGCCATGGGCGAGAGCCGCGCCCGCAAATGCCATATAGACGGCGCGGCGATCGCTTTCGCCGTCATCTGAGATGTCTTCGATTTGCCCGCTGATATTGACGGCCCAGGCCACACTCGGGGTCACGGCCTCTGAGGTTGGGATTTCGCCCAAGTTGCTATTGCGCCGTAGTAGTCCGTCGCGCGTCTGCCATTGCTCCACGCTGCCATGCAGGCCGCCCAGCTGCGTTGCGCCGCGCTCATGAAATGAGTGCATTGCCTCGAACGCGGTGCCGCCGCGCCAGGCAATGTACCGGCCCATCGCGCTTTGCAAATCATCGGCGTGTGAGCCGCACGGCACGCTCACCAAGATCGCGACAAGGGCTGATATGAATCTCATGCTGCTTCTCCTGCGGCGGACGAACTCGCTTGGGGCCGTATCAATTCCTTGAGGCCGGGCGGCGTCATTGGCAGCAACGAGATTTTTGCCAGGGGATCCTTGTTCTCGAGCCCGAGCGCGGAAAGCCGAAGTTCGCAGCCTAGGCCGCTGTGTTGAAGGCACGAGAGGTACACGCTATCGCTCCAAAACGCATGGTAAATCTCGTTGCCATCAGTTGAAAAAAGAGCCACGAGGAATTGTCGAGCATCGACCACCAGCGTGAGCTGGGACCCGGGCCAATTGTCCGGAGTCCGGGGCTGACCGTGTGACGGCACGCACAGAAACTCGTGAGGCGGATTCGGTGCGTAAACCACGCCGCCCACCTGTACGCCGCGTGCTGCCGCAGCGGCGAGTTCGGCTCTTAAGGCAGCAAGCGGCGCGGGGAAGAGATCGAAAAGCACGACATCCGTCGCGTCTGCGAGCATCTGGCGCGCGCGCGCCAATGTCTGCGCGGCGTTTCGTAATTGAAAAATCTTGTCCGAGGCCACCGGCGCATGGAGTCGCTCCAACGCCGCTTTCGCAGCCTTCTGGCGCTTGAAAAATCCGGATTCCAAGACAGCCAAGAGCTCCTCGGGCGCGACCGGGCGATAGGACTTCGTTGCGCCGTCATCGACGAGCACGGCATGCTTTTGTTCAAGCACGCCGAGCGCTTGATAGACGTTGGCGGCCGCCTTACCTACGGCTTGGGCCAATTTGTATCCCGTGGCCGGCGCGCTTTTCAGAAGCTCGCAATACAGCTGCGCCTCGAGGTTCGTGAAACCCAACTCAATCAGGGTATCTTTCGCGGAGGTCTTCATATTGGTAGCAAATACTACTAATATTTCAGAAAATCGCCAAATTAATTTTATAGAGCGCTAATCTTTCGCATCCGGCGATATAAGGCGAGTTCACGTGATTCTTTCCATCGCATTAGTCCTGATGACCGCCTCGGCCGACCCCGGCGCCGATTTGAGCTCCCTGCACATTCGGGTCGATGCGCGCCGCCTGCAAACGGGAGAATTTGTCTACCGCGATTCCTCGAAGGGCAAGGTATTGGGCGAGAGCTCGATCGGCATCAGAATGGACCAACAGGATTCAACTTATCGTTTCTCCGCGCAAACCATCGGTTACGCGGATCAGCACTGGGAATCCGTTGCCACCCCGACGCTGTCTCCCGTCTCTGCCCGGCTCACCTTTGGCAAGGGGCCCGATCGGCCCACAGCCTTTGATCTTCATTACGCGCAGGGCAAGGTAACCGGGTTCGCCCTTAGCCGGCACTCATCCGAACCCAGAACGCAACTGCCGGTGAACGCGTCGATTGACTCGAATACCGTCGATCAGCGTATTGACTGGGCGACCGTCATGGCCTTCGATCTTCGCAAGGGCAGCCGCTTCTCGTTCAACGTCTACGACGCAGCCACCGGCAGCAGTGAAGTGCACGCGCAAGTGAGCCCGCGTCGGCGCATCGACGTACCTGCCGGGACCTTCCCAGTGTTTGCCGTGACTTATACGGTCAAAAAATCCACCGGCGCCGAGCGCTACATAGTCTATGTCACCGAAAAGCTGCCCCGTTTTATGGTCCGAGAGGATTTTCCCGACGGCACCATCAGCGAGCTGGTCAAAAGGCAGTAACGGATCTCAAGGCGTCAACAGCCACTGCCACACATCGGCATTTTCCGAGCGGAACGTGGCGGCGCTGGAATTCAAATAGAACTCCCACATGCGGAAAAACTCATCATCGCGGGTCTTTTTCAAGGTCGGCCAGTAGCGCTCAAAATTGGCGCGCCACGCCCGCAAGGTGCGCACATAGTGGATGCCGATCGATTGCCGGCCCGCCACATTGAACAGTCCGCTGATCGCCGCGCTGATCTCACTCTCTGACGGCAGTTTCGAGTTGGGGAAAATGTACTTCTCGATCCACGGATCGTTGCCGGGGCGAACGCTCGTGCGATTCGCGCCGATGGTGTGCAGCAGGAAACGGCCGCCCGGGCGCAAACAGCGGCGCATGGTTTGCATGTAGGTGCGGTAATTCTTGGGGCCGACGTGCTCGAACATACCTATGGAATAGATGTGGTCGAAGTCGCCGCGGGTTTCGCGATAGTCTTCGAGCCGAATTTCGATGGGCAGACCGGCGCAGCGCTTGCGCGCGTAGTCGGCCTGCTCGCGTGAGATGGTGACGCCGACGCCCTCGACTCCGTATTCGCGCGCCGCGTACTCGAGCGCTCCTCCCCAGCCGCACCCCACATCGAGAACGCGCTGGCCGGGCTGCAGGGCCAGCTTGCGAAACACCAGATCAAGCTTGGCGCGCTGCGCCTCTTCCAGCGTGTTGGCGTTCTCCCAGTAGCCGCAACTGTAGATCATGCACGGGTCGAGCATGCGTTCGTAGAGATCATTGCCGATATCGTAGTGGCGCTCGCCGACGACGAAGGCGCGGGAGCGGCGCTGGCGGTTGAGGAACGCGGCGCTCAGATAGGCCACCACGTCGCGCCAGGTGCGCACGCGCTCATCGAGCTGCGCCTTGAGTATTCGGTAGATCAGTTCCTCGAGATCCCCGACGTCCCACCAGCGCTCCATATAGGATTCGCCGAATCCCAGGGAGCCCTGGTGCAGAACCCGGGCATAGAAGTCCTCATTGAAGACGCGGATGTCCCAGGGATTGTGGCCGTTGATTTGCACGCCGCAATCCGCGAGCAAATCCTCCAGCGTTCGGCGCAGGCGGCTCGAGTGAGATGGGGTCAGATTCCAGGTGGTTGCCATATTCGTTGCGTGCTTGAAACAGGCCGGGAATAGCGCACTTTTATGTCAGTCTAAGTTCCGAAACGGCAGCCCTCCGTAAGCGCGGATGCCGTTATGGCGTCGGACGGGGTCTGACACGAGCTCAATGCAGCATTCCTTCCAGACGGCGCCTGATCAGCACTTCCGCCTCGCCCATGATGCGATCGATCAGCTCCTTGCAGGTCGGAATGTCGTGAATGAGCCCCACCACCATGCCGCAGGACCATGCGCCTGCGTCCATGTCGCCTTGCCGCATGATGCGCGGATACACGCCGCCGACTTCGGCGGCAATGTCAGCGAAGCTCAAGCGGGGTCCCAGCTCGCGCTCCTTGGCCAGCAGCCGATCGACGGCGGCATTGGCGAGCACGCGTTCGGTATTGCGCAACGGCCGCATGATGAGCCGCGTGTCGAGCTCCGAGGCGGCCACGATGGCTTCCTTGACGTGGGCGTGTACCGGTGCTTCCTGGGTTGCGATGAAGCGCGTGCCCATGTTCATGCCGTCCGCGCCCAGCGCCAGCGCCGCGACCAAGGAGCGCGCGTCAGCCATGCCGCCGGAGGCAACGAAGGGGATTTTCAGCGCTTCGGCGGCGCGCGGCAGCAGGATCATGTTGGGTACGTCGTCCTCGCCCGGATGACCGCCGCACTCAAATCCGTCCACGCTCACGGCGTCGCAGCCGATGGACTGCGCTTTGAGCGCGTGGCGCACGGAGGTGCACTTGTGGATCACCTTGATGCCGGCTCCCTTGAGCGCGGGCAGGTATTTTTGCGGATTGTTGCCGGCGGTCTCGACAATTTTGACGCCGCTGTTGACGATGATCTCCACGAACTTCGGGTAATCCGGCGGCGTCACGGCCGGCAGGAAAGTGAGATTCACGCCGAACGGTCTATCGGTCATGCCCCGGCAGCGCGCGATTTCCAGCGCAAGGTTCTCGGGGGTGCGCTGGGTCAGTCCCGTGATTACCCCTAAGCCCCCGGCATTGGACACGGCGGCGGCGAGTTCTGCGAAGCCAACGAAGTGCATTCCTCCTTGGATGATGGGATGCTGAATGCCGAACAGCTGCGTAATCCGGGTTTTCAAGGCGGGCTCCGTTGGTGGTTCTTCTTGCTATTCCGCATGGATTTAGCATGCTTGCGAGCCGTGGTGCAACGACAGAAGGGGAGAAGCCTCATGTTTCATCATATAAAGAAGAGCCGCGCAGGGTGCCTGGTGGCGCTGGCGGCAGCACTGGTCGCGCCGGCCGCGATCTCCGCGGATGGGCCGTTTGCGGGCCTGGATCCGAAGGCGATTGCGATTCGCTTGCCGGCGGACATGCAGTGGAAGAGCGGCGGTCTCAGCGGCGCGGAGAGCGTCGTGCTGGCGGGCGATCCGTCAAAACCAGGGCTCTATGTGGTTTTGGTGAAATGGACCGCGCACCACAACAGCCGGCCGCACTTTCATCCGAACGATCGGTTCATCACCGTCCTGTCCGGAACCTGGTGGGTCAACACCGGCCGGAACTACGATCCGGAACATATGAGGCCAGTTCCCCAGGGCAGCTTCGTCACGCATTACGCCGGTGAGGTGCATTACGACGGCGCGAAAGACGCGGACGTGATCATCGAAATTGCCGGCATGGGACCGGAAACGCTCACGCCGGCCGAAGCCAAGTAGCTGGTGCCAGGTGCCTTAATGCCAGGCTCCTTGTAGGAGCGTGCTGACGAAAAGTTGCACTTGAGCCCTGATTACGGGGCGCCGTTACGGGGCTCAAGATGTGCAGATGCCAAACCGTACCGAACTCGAGAGTATCCAGCCCGATGCGTTCATTGCACACGCCAGCATCGAATGCATGACCGAAGTGCAGCTGGGACAATTGGCGGCGAGCCAGAGCGAGGGCGAGCCGGTGCGGCAATTCGCGCATCAGCTCGTCCAGGACTATGAGAAGGCGAGTTCGGATATTGCGAGGATCGCGGCGCGCCGAAAATTGCCGGTGCCGGAATCGCTCGATGAGGCGCATGCGCGTGAAGTGCAGCTTCTAAGCGAGAAAAATGGACGCGAGTTCGACTCGGCGTACACCATGAGAATCCTCGACAACTATCAAAAGACCATCCTGCTGTTCAAACGCGGCCAACGCATCAAGGATCCGGAAATTTCCGCTCTGGCCAGCCGGGCACTGAGCATGCTCGAGGCTCGCATGCGCAAGACCACCTCGCTGCTCGAGAACCTGACGCCTCATAGCTAGGCGCCCTGGCCTTTAATTCAGCTTACGCAGCTTCGCGACTTCCGCCGCCGTGAGGTTCGAACCCTTGGCGCCGAAGCGCGCGGTCGCGTAATTCGCGACGCTGGCAATTTCCGCATCCGAATAGGTGCTGCCGAAAGGCGGCATGTTGTCCGAATCACGTGGATAGTGCCGCTGGCCGCCGCCGATGATGACCTGCGCCACGTTGTTGGCGGTCGCATCATTGACGGCGCGTGTGCCCGTCAAGTTTGCGAGCGGAATCACCGGGCTCGCGCCCGTCCAGCCGTGGCAACCGGCGCAGGCTCCTTCGTACACTCTTTTGCCGTCAGATTCGCCGGTGGTGTCGGCCGCCAGCATCGGCGCGGGATCAAGCCGGGGCGCGGGCAAATCGGCAGAGGCTATGCCGGGCACGGTGCGCATGTACACAACGAGTGCGGCGATGTCGCTCGGCGTCAAGTGTCGCAGGCTTGCATCGACGGCTTCGCCCATCGGACCCGATGCCGTGCCGCGCCCGTCGGCATGTCCGACCGATAAATATCCAGCAAGATCCGTATCGCTCCACGCGCCCACGCCGCTCGCGTGATCGGGGGTGATGTTGTACGCGCGCCAGCCGGCCTGCACGGCGCCCGCAAATTTGTGCCGATTGTCGAGGGCGAATGCCAGGTTTCTGGGCGTGTGGCACTCGCCGCAATGTTCCATCGCTTCTGCCAGGTAGGCGCCGCGATTCCACTCGGGGCTTCGATCCGCATTCGGCTCAAAGCGCTTGTCCGGATTGAAGAACGCGGACCACAGGCTCATGAGTCCGCGTTGATTGAACGGAAACGTGAGCGTGTTGGCAGGGGTCGGTGCGTGCAGGGGCTTCAGGGTGAAGAGATAGGCTTTGATCGCGAGTGCATCGGCATTCGTCATATAGGTATAGCTGGCATACGGCATGGCGGGGTAGAGGCGTGAGCCGTTGCGTCCGATGCCCTTGTGCACGGCGTCCACGAAATTCGCATCGCTGTAGTTGCCGATGCCCGTGTCCACGTCGGGCGTAATGTTGGTTGAATAGATCGTGCCGAACGGCAGCACGAAGGCCCGCCCGCCCGCGAATGGTATCCCGTCTTTGGCCGTGTGACAGGCCGCGCAATCGGCGGCGCGCGTCAGATACTCGCCGCGCTCCACGATGCTCGCGGCCTTGAGTTCCGCCGGCACGCCGGTGGGATCCCCTTGCGTGTAGGCAGAGAGCGCGACGCGCTTGCCGCCGGCAAAATCGGTGGGATGCGGGCTGAATGCATAGTATCCGGCGACGATGACTGCAAAGACGATGATGGCGGCAAGAATCCACAGAATCGGCCGCGATTTCTTGGGGGGCGTCGCGTTCATGGGCATCAGCTCCTGACGTCGCTCTTGGAAAACGGAAACACATACACGCGCTTACCCGTCGCCGCGAAGACGGCATTGGCAACGGCAGGTCCGATCGGCGCCACGCCGGGCTCGCCAACCCCCGTGGGGTTTTCGGTGGAAGGCACAATATATACCTCCACTTTCGGTGCCTCGTTCATGCGCAGCACCCGATAGTCGTTGAAGTTGCCCTGTTCAATGCGGCCATCCTTGAGCGTCACGGCGCCGTAAAGCGCGGCGCCCAGGCCGAAGCCGATTCCGCCTTCCATTTGTGACTTGATAATGTCCGGATTCACGGCTGTACCGCAGTCGACCGCGCAGACCACCCGGTCGACTTTGATCCGTCCGCCGTCATCGACGCTGACCTCGGCGACCTGCGCGACAAGCGATTTGAATGCCTCGCACACGGCAATGCCGCGGCCCTTGCCCTTCGGCAGCGGCCCCGCGTTCCAGCCGGCCTTCTCGGCCGCGAGTTCCAACACGGCCTTCATGCGCGGTTCGTGCTCGAGCAGCTTGCGCCTGAACGCAAAGGGATCGGCACCCGCGGCATGCGCAACTTCATCGATGAATGCCTCGACGGCAAAGGTGGTATGCGAGCTGCCAACGACCCGCCACCACAGCACCGGCACCCCGGCCTTGGTCGTGGACAAGTCCACCGCGATATTGGGAATGCCATAAGCGATGTTCGCAGCACCCTCGACGGAGGTTGGATCAATGCCATCCTTCATTCCCGCCGCGAAGATCGTGCCGGCCATGATGGACTGGCCGACGATGACATGGTGCCAGCCTGTCAGTTCGTTCTGCGCATTCAAGCCTGCTTCGAACTTGTGGAAGTACATGGGGCGGTACAGGCCGCCGCGAATATCATCCTCGCGCGTCCACTGCAGCTTGATCGGCGTGCCGTCCGCACCGTAGGCCTTGGCGATCGATACCGCTTCGACGATGTAGTCCGAAACGGTGTTCGCGCGACGGCCAAAGCTGCCGCCGGCGTACAGCGTGTGGATGCTCACTTGAGCCGGGGTCAAGCCGGCGGTTTGCGCGGCATTCATCTGGTCGATGGTCTGGAATTGGTCGCCGGCCCAGATCTCGCAACTCTTGGCGTCCAGCTTGACCACCGCGTCGAGCGGCTCCATCGGTGCGTGCGCGAGGTACGGGAATTCGAAGCTCGCGGAAATCTTGCGGGCGGCCTCGCCAATGGCTTTCTTGGCATCGCCTTGCTTGCGTGCCGGCAGCGCGGGCTGATCCGCTAGCCGCCGGTACTCATCCATCATGGCCGCCGAACTGCGTTTCTCCGCCTTCGAATCGTCCCATTCCACCGTCAATGCATCGCGCCCGAGCTTCGCGGCCCAGAAACTCTTGGCGATCACGGCGACGCCGTTCGGAACCTGCACCACCTTCACCACGCCTGCGACCTTGGCAGCCGCGGCGCCATCAAAGGACTTGACCGTCGCGCCGAAGAGCGGCGCGCGTTTCAGCAGCGCGACCAACATGCCGGGCATCTCGACATCGATGGTGAAGAGCGCGCTGCCGTCGCATTTCGCCGCCACGTCGACACGTGCCGCCTGATGGCCGATGAGCTTGAAGTCCTTGGGGTCCTTGAGCTGCACCGTGTCCGGCACCGGCAGCGCAGCCGCCTTTTTTACCAGCGAGCCGAAACTGGCTTGGCGCTTGCTCGGCGCGTGATAAATCACGCTCTTTTCAACCGTGAGCTCGGCTGCGGGCACGTGCCACTCGCTGGAAGCCGCGCTGAGCAGCATCGCGCGGGCCTTGGCACCCGCATCACGCAGCTGGGGCCAGGAGTTGGCGATCGCTGAACTGCCGCCGGTCCCTTGGATTTTGCCAAAGGCCAGGTTGGCGTAGCGCGTCGCATCGGCCGGCGCGCTCTCGACGCGAACCTGGGCCCAGTCAGCATCGAGCTCTTCGGCGAGCACGGTCGCGAGACCCGTATAGGAGCCCTGGCCCATTTCGATGTGCTTCGAAATGATGGTGATGCTGTTGTCAGCACCGATTCTGACAAAGGCATTGGGCGCGAAAGGCGCGGCGGTACTGGCCGCGCCGGCAAGCGCGACGGCGCGCCGCGTGGAGCCGGCCCATTCGAACCCAATGGTGAGCGCTGTGACGGCGGCGCCCGCGCCCTTCAAGAATTCGCGGCGCGCAGGACGGGACGGTAAGGCATTCGAGTTGCTCATGACTTCAAGCCTTCGCCGCAGTTGCCGCGGCGTGAATCGCGGCGCGTATGCGCGGATACGTTGCGCACCGGCAGATGTTGCCGCTCATCGCGCCATCGATGTCCGCATCGCTGGGCGCGGCATTTTTCTCGAGCAGCGCGGTTGCCGACATGATCTGGCCCGACTGGCAGTAACCGCATTGGGGAACCTGCAGGTCGATCCACGCGGCTTGCACCGCCTTGGCTTGCTTGCTCTTGAGTCCTTCGATGGTGGTGACCTGTCGATTGGCCACCGACGATAAGGGCATGACGCAGGAGCGGATCGCCTGACCATCGACATGCACCGTGCAGGCGCCGCACATGGCCATGCCGCAACCGAACTTGGTGCCGTGCAGTCGCGCGACTTCGCGAATTGCCCACAGCAGCGGCATGTTGGGATCTGCATCGAGCGTGGTGTTCGTACCATTCAAGAGAAAAGTTGTCGCCATGAGGACTCCTATCAGCGGGTGTCAAGAATCCTCCTCTCGCGAAATGTATTCAAGTCTCAACCGCTTTATGATGCGTCATGCAAGGCAACGGAGATAAAGCGATGACGCCGGCAATTCGAATTCGGATCGATTTCAGCGACAACGTCAACCTAGGTCCGGGAAAGATTGCCTTGCTCGAAGCGATCAAATCCACCGGCTCGATTTCCGATGCTGCACGTTCCCTGAGCATGAGCTATCGGCGCGCCTGGATGCTCATAAACAGCCTAAAACAAGGGTTTTCCGAGGCTGTGACCGTGTCCTCGACGGGCGGCAAGGGGGGCGGCGGGGCGCGCGTCACCCCCTTCGGAATGAGCATGATCAAGCAGTTCCGCCTGCTCGAACGCGAGATCGCAAAGCTGGGCGTTCAGAGAATGGCGGAGATCACGCCGCATGTGATCTCCAAGCCCGGACGGCCGGACGGCGCCGGCAAACGGCAGCTCGCAAGAAAACTTTTGCAGTGACCGCCGGCAGGCTTGTAAAATTGAATTTCTGTGCACCCGCCGTATTCGATCAAATATAGCGCGGCCCGGATTTTTGTCCGTTTCGTTATATCGAACGAAATATAACCAACAGTGATTGCGAAGAATTTCCGGGCGCGGCGGACTACTCTGCGCAGGTGAATTCTACGGCTCCACAATCGCCCGCTGCGCCCGGCGGCAATCGCTTTGATCGCATGGAATGGGCAGGCGCCTTCGGCGACCTCGGCACGCTCGTGCCGTTTGTGGTGGCGTACATCGCGGTACTAAAGATGGATCCGTTCGGGATTTTATTTGCCTTCGGTGCGGCGCTGCTGATTTGCGGTCTGTACTACAAGACGCCATTTCCCGTGCAGCCCATGAAGGCGCTCGGCGCAGCTGCAGTTACTCAGGCGGCGCAGACCGCGCTCATCACGTCAGCAACGGTCTATGCCGCGGGCTTGGTCACGGGATTGATCTGGCTCGCTCTCGGGTTGAGCGGCGCGGCCACGGGCATCGCCAGGATCGTGCCGCGCTTCGTCATCATCGGAATTGTATTGGGGCTCGGCCTGAGCTTCATGACCGAAGGCATCAAGCTGATGAACACGGGTTGGGTGATCGCCGCGATCGGGCTTGCCGGGACCTTGATGCTGCTGACTAATCGCACCGTTCCGGCGATGTTTCTATTGCTGCTGTTCGGCGTAGTGTGCGGAATCATCCAGAGCCCCGCGGCGGTGCAGGCGCTGTCGGGCGTACGGCTCGAATTGCATGCGCCGCACTTCGCGCTCGCCATCACGTGGCACGACCTGTGGGTGGGAACTTTGTTCCTGGCGCTGCCGCAGTTGCCGCTCACGCTGGGGAATGCCGTCATCGCCATCCGCGAGGAAAACAATCGATTGTTTCCCGCTCATCCCGTCACCGACCGGTCATTGGCCACGTCGACGGGACTGATGAATCTTGCGGGATCTTGCGTCGGCGGCGTGCCGATGTGCCACGGCGCGGGCGGCATGGCAGGACATGTTGCCTTCGGTGCACGCACGGGCGGCGCGCCGATTATTCTGGGCGCAATATTATTGGTGCTCGCATTTGGTTTCAGCGGCTCCATCGAAACTCTCTTGGCGGTGTTTCCGAAAGCCGTGCTCGGCGTGATCCTGTTCTTGACCGGCGCGCAACTGGCGTTGGGCTCTTGTGATTTCAGCAAAAACAAAGTCGAGCGCTTCATCACGCTGACGACCGCGGCGTTTGCGATATGGAATGTGGGCCTCGCGTTCGTGGTTGGAATGACACTGGGCTACATGGCGAAACGCGCATTGCTGCGGCTCTAAGGCCGATGCTCAGTGTCCTCATCACGGCTGTAGCCGCTTGCGCCGAGGCCTGCGCCTCCGGTGCCGCCACCCAACCCGCCGCCACTCTGCTTCGCGCTATTCTTGTCGCCCTCTTTACCAGCCTTTGCGGATAGTGCGCGCGCAGGTCCCTGTTTCGGGATTACCAGTTCCGAAGGCACCGGCTGTAGATCCAAAACCTGCCGAATAAAGTCGCGCAAAGAGACCACCAGCGCAGCAGTTTCAACCGAACGACCGACGGCAAGCTCCGCGGCGGCCGCGGACGCCAACCGTACCTGCTCCTCAGTGCCTAAGAGAAT
This sequence comes from Steroidobacteraceae bacterium, assembly GCA_035488895.1. Lineage (GTDB taxonomy): Bacteria > Pseudomonadota > Gammaproteobacteria > Steroidobacterales > Steroidobacteraceae > Bog-1198. The sequence continues at coordinate 104,942 of DATHKV010000256.1, read as the reverse complement.
GATGTCGGATAGCGCAGCTTCGACCGCGTCACGAACGCGTCGGGAGCGATCGGAGCCCATGCGCGGCCGCTCGGCAGGGCCCTCAATCACCTGCTCCGTGACGCCATCGCGTTTCAGATCCCTGAGATGGGCAGGATCGACCGCAAGATCGCCGGTGAAGGAACCGCCCAACGTCTTGTACGCGGCAATCAGCGTACGCAGACGCTCGTTAATCTGGCGATTCTCTCGCTCGCGCTTCTGCTGAATCGTCTGCATCGCGAGCAGTCGAATACCGACTCCGATGATCGTAATCAGGCTCAAGCCCAGCAGAGTCGAGAGCAGCGCCTGCCAGGAGGTGAAGTCTAAACTTCGCACATCGCCCTACTCATTAGTTGATCCGTCGAATTTTCAGAGGCCCAATTGGGTAGCAAGATCCTCGGTCGTACGTGCAACGACGTCAACCGGTATGTTGGGTGAGGTCTCCGAGAGACCCGGCCGCTCCTGGGGTCGTGGGATGAAGGCGGTTCGCAATTGATTGTCGGCGGCTGCTTTCAGGTCGCCGCTGTGGGCAGCGCACATCAGGCATTCGCTGGGTCGCAGACCAAATGCTTCCGCAGCAGAGCGGTAGACCGCAGCCTTCGGCTTGAAATCTCTCGCGATATCGGCGCCCAATACGGCATCCCAATGAATGTCATTCCTTCGCGCGAGATCCGTCATGAGTGCAATGTTCCCGTTGGACACAGGTGCGATGCGAAATCGCTTGCGGAGCCTTGCGAGACCGACTGGAACATCTGTCCACGCGTCGAGGCGATGCCAGGCCAGCGTCAACCGATCCACTTCGGCTTCCCCGAGCTTTTCCAGACCAAAGCGGGGCATGATCTTCTGCAGCATTCGCCGATGCACGACGTCGAGCTTTACATAGGGCACGCGGCCCGCCCGTACTTCTTCCAGGGCAGGCTGATATTGATCGCGCCAAGCGTCCGCGAACGCGATCCAATCGATGGCAATCCGAAGCGGCTTCAAAATTGTCTCCGCCTCGCGGGCGACGCCGGTCCTCCAGTCGACAAGCGTGCCGAAGACGTCGAAAAAGAGCGCCTTGACGTTTTTCAGTGGACTCATCATCGTTTCTAGTCTGCGGTCGCCGGTTGATATCGGGGCATGTCGAATCGGAAGCGGTCCGTTCGTCGTAGGATAATACAAGGCAAGGAGAGTGATCCCATGCGGAAAATAATGATGACCCCCACCATTACCGCCTTTGAACACTCGCCCGATCGCGGCAAGGGACTGGCGCGCGACATGCGCGTTCGCTGGGCGCTTGAAGAGGTGGGCCAGCCCTACGAGGTTCGCCTTGTTTCGTTCGCTGCGATGAAGGAACCCGCGCATAGGGCGCTTCATCCTTTCGGTCAGATTCCGACCTATGAAGAAGGCGATCTTGCCCTGTTCGAGTCCGGGGCGATCGTATTCCATCTCGCCGAGCGCCATGCAGGCCTGCTGCCTGGCGATGCGAATGCACGGGCGCGGGCGATCACATGGATGTTTGCCGCAATCAACACGGTTGAGCTGCCGATCCTGGATCTCGTAACCGCTAAGCTGGTAGAGGGCGACAAACCGTGGTGTGAGCAGCGTCTGCCTCTCGTCCAGGATCGCATTCGTGTGCGGCTGGGCGAACTATCAGCTCGCCTGGGCGGTGCCGATTGGCTCGATGGTGCCTTCAGCGCGGGCGATCTGATGATGGTGGCGGTGCTGCTCAGGTTGAGGCCATCGGGAATGCTCGACGAATATCCGAGACTCGCCGCCTATGTCGCCCGCGGCGAAGCGCGGCCCGCCTACAAACGGGCTTTCGATGCTCAATTGGCGGTTTTCACCGGGAAGCCACCGGCCGGCTGATAAACGGCAGGGTGCCCGGCGCCCGCGAGCACGAAAGTGCGAATCACGCCCGGATCGATACCACGCGGAATCGACGGACCGGGAACCTGCAATAGCAATCGGTAGCGAGCAGACGGAAAATCGAACGGCGGTTGATCTAGAAAGACGCCCGATTGCTGACGGGCCCGGGTGCCGCCACCATGCGGCTTGTCTGCATTCGGCTGACGCAGATGAGCATCGGAGGGGTGGTGCTCGGTGACGAATGAGTACCGATATCGGTCGAGCTTTGGCAGTACCGCAAGAATTTGGTCATTCGATAGATGTTGGAACACCTGGCGCACAAGGCAAACGTCTCCGTCCGGCAGGTCATCCGTGACCATGTTGGCGTGCACGAACGAGACGCCGGAATTGCCGAAGATCTTGCGGTTGTGATCGACGAGGGGCTTGACGATGTCGACTCCAACATAACGTCCGCATTGCGGAGCAATCTGTCGTCCAACGGAAAAGTCCCCACAGCCAAGGTCGATCACAGTCATAGAATCGGCGCCGATTCGTTCCAGCTCGCGCTTCACACCCGCAACGTACGGTCCCACGATGGTGGCCTCATGGGAGCCGGCGCCTGAGAAGAAGCTGCCGGATGCACCGCCCCAACGGTTATTGGAGTAGATGTCCGTAAACACCTCTTCGGTGTTCATGCGTCGATTCAAATCGATCAGCTTCGATTCCCGATAACCGTAATACGCTTCGACAGCAAAGCGAGGCAATATCCGCCGAACCATTGTTCTAAAGTGCTTCACAGCAATATTTTCCGGTCCTGCGGCCGGGGAGTCAATAATCGCCGGGCTCGCATTGTTAAATCGACTCTGCGCTAATAAGCCCAAAATCCCCGTAAATCCTTTGAAAAAAATACAATAACGGCGTCGCAAATCCGAAGCGTGGTTTAGGTCTTGCACAACTCGCTGCGCCCGAGTAAATAAATACTCATGGCCACTGCAATTTCACTGCCCGCATCGACATTCAGAAAAGTCCTGAAGGGTTTCGAGATCGGCGGCTTGCCGTACACCGATGTTCAGTTTCACTTGAAGCGCCTGCTTGCTGCGGGCACCTCGCCCGAAGAATTGCAGGAAGTGCTGCGGCGCTGTGAATTGATCACGCCGCTGCCGGACTACGCGCACACCGAAGTGATGCGTCTCATCGACGAGGCGCGGGATCGCGCGGCGCAGGCGGTCGAGGCCGCTCAGGAGCCGGAGTCCAGTACCGAGGAAGAAACCACGAGTGACGTGGCGGCCGAGTTGAGGATGACGCGCAAAGCGCTCGCCGCAGAGCAAGGCAAGACGCAGGAGATCAGCCGCGCTTTGGCCGAGAGAATCGGCTCGGAGCAAGCCGCGAGGGCGCGCAGTGAAGATGTCAGGCGCGAGTCGGAGCACTACCAGGGAGAATTACGAAACGCACGGAATTTGCTCTCCTCTCGCGACGCGGTTATCGCGCAGATGCGCGTTTCGCTGGACGAATGCAACGCTCAGATTTCCGCGCTACGCAAGGACCACGCGGCCGCATCGACGACGCTCGAATCGCGCGGCAAAAACGTCGTGCTGCTGCAGACGGATCTGGAGGCATCGCGCACGCGCGCGGCAACGCTCGGCGCGGAACTCGCGGCGGCCCGTGCCGCGCTGGAAACAGAGCAGCGCAGGCGTCAAGAAATCGAAAGAGCGTCGGTGGAGAAGCTGGCGCTAAACGAGGCGGCGCTGTCGCGCCGCTCGCACGCTGAACGCGACTCACAGCTGGCATCGCTGCGGCTGGGACACGAAAAAGCCGCGGCAGTGCTCGAGACTCGCGCGAAGACGCTCGAAGGCGAACTGCAGGCAGCGCGCAGGCGCATCGAGGCGCTGACGGCCGATCTGAAGTCGAGCCAGGATGCGGCGAGTGCCATCCACGCACAGAATGATCGCCTGGCCGGGCAATTGCGCACCGGTCAAACCGACCAGGGCTCGGCCCGTGCCGAGCGTGATTCGCTGCGCGCGCAGGTGGCGGCTCTGCAATCGAGGTTGAAAGACAACGAGGCGCTGGTTGATAAGCTGCAGCAGTCGGTGAGAAGCAACTCTCAACGGGCGGCGGAGCTGCAAGCCGCGGCGAAGCGGCGAGAACCCGAGCCGATTGTGCCGGAACGAATAACGGCGGAGCGAACGGCGCCCGATCGAATCGCGGCCGATCGAATAGCGAGTCCAGAGTTTGTGGATATTGCGCCGACCTCCGTGGCGGCTTTGCGCGCAGCGTCGACCGTGGAAATCACCGACTTCCTGCCGTCGCCGAAGCCGGTAAAGCGTTGGAAGCCCGGCGCGCTGGTTCGCGTGATCGGCGTCGGCGCGGCGATCGTGGTGCTGGCGCTCGTGACGTGGTTATTCGCGCGCCAGCCTGCGGCACCGGAGAAGGCGCCGCCCGCGGTCGTCGCCGCGGCGATTCCGCAGGCGGGAACGGTATTGCGCGATTGCCCAACGTGTCCCGCCGTGACCGTGCTGCCTGCCGGCCGCTTCGAGCAGGGATCCAGATACACCGACACGGCCGCGTCGCCGTTTGAAAAGCCCGCGCATGTGGTGGCCATCGCCTATCCCTTCGCCGTGTCGACGAATGCGGTGACCGTGGATGAGTTTCGCGCCTTCGTCGCGGCAACCGGGCGCGATATGCAGGGCGGCTGCGACGTCTATGACGGTAACTGGCGCCGTCGGCCGGATTCCAACTGGGAGAATCCCGGCTACGCACAAACTGGTGCGCACCCCGTCACGTGCGCCTCGTGGAACGATGCCAAGGCATACGCAGCATGGCTATCGAAGACAACCGGACACCGCTATCGGTTGCCGAGCGCCTCGGAGTGGGAATACGCGGCGCGCGCCGGCGCTGCGGCAGTGCTGCCTTGGGCCGAAGCATCAGGCGCCTGTACCAGTGCGAACGTGGCGGACCAAAGTGCGGCGCGCCGTTATCCTGGGTGGACGGTTTTCGGCTGCGATGATGGCTTCGCATTCACCTCACCGGTCGGTTCGTTCAAGGCCAATGCCTTCGGCCTGAACGACATGTTGGGCAACGTGTTCCAGTGGACCGAAGACTGCTGGCGCGCCGACTATGCGGGCGCTCCGATAAACGGCTCGGCGCGCACCGGCGTCGACTGTTCCGATCACGAACTTCGCGGCGGCTCGTGGTTCAGCACTCCTGCCTATGTGCGTGCAAATTATCGCAATCACTTCGCCGCGGACTATCGTACCAGCAGCGTCGGAATTCGAGTGGTCAGGGAAGTGGCGCTATGAGTTTGCCGGCCACGGGCGCCCAAGTGATCGCGCTGGCTGTGCTGCTCGGTGCGACTTCGCCGCACGCGGCCCGGGCGGCGAGTCCCGCCCCGACTGCGAATCCCGCGGCAGCAGCGGCGCTGAACGCCGGATTCGAGCGTTGCCGTGCGCGAGCGGATATCGACGCGTGCTATGACGCGCTTCGAAGGAATCCAAGCGACCCTGCACTGCTCGGCGCGCTGGGTGATGCGTTGGCGCGCGTCAATCGTCCGGCGGATGCGCTGCGCACATATCGGCGCGCTGCCGCTCTCGCGCCGAGCGATCGCAGCATTACAGCCAAAATCAGCGCGCTGGAGGCCAAGACCTCCGCCAAACCCGCGCCGGTGCGCGCCGCCAACGAGAAGCGCTACAGCAACGCTGCTCCGGAATCCCAGTCGCACTGACGGTCACCCAGCTACGCGGAAGCCTGGTTACCGCCAGCGCCCCGTTGCTTGGCAACTTCGCTGAAGTCCCTCGGCCGATCAAACAAGTCCCCTTCAACCTACGTGCTGTACCGGGCGCGTAGTGCTACATTTCGAAAACAAAACCTAAGGGGAGACTCGAGCATGCGCGATTGGGAGCTTCAGAATAAGAACAGGCGCGGATTGCTGCTGACTGCGGCTGCGGCGGGTGCCACGCTGGCGATGCCGCGGCTCATCGTGGCGGCGGCCGGCAAATCCGACAAATATGGCGGCGATCTGAGTTCAGTGCGCGCTGCGATCGATAAACAGCGCCCGGAAGCGATCAAGCGTTTGCAGAATTGGATTGCGCTGCCCTCCATTGCGGCCGAGAACCGCAACATGCAGGAAGGCGTGCGGATGATGGTGGACCTGCTGAAGGACGCCGGCTTTCAGAGCGCAAAAGTGATGCCGACCGACGGGCAGCCGGGCGTGTTTGCAACCCTGGATGCGGGCGCGGCGCGCACGGTCGGCATGTACTTCATGTATGACGTCAAACAGTTCGACCCGAAAGAGTGGAGTTCTCCGCCGCTGGAGGGGGCCATCGTCGACAAGGCGCCGTTCGGCAAAGTCATGATCGGACGCGGTGCCATTAACCAGAAGGGGCCGGAGGCGACTTTCCTCGCCGCGCTGCATGCGTTGAAGGCGGCCGGGCGCAAACCGCCGGTGAACATCGTGCTGGTGGCGGAGGGTGAAGAGGAAATCGCGTCTCCGCATTTTTCGCAGGTGGTGCATCAGCCGGAAGTGTTGAAGGCGCTGTCGAAATGCCACGAAGTGTTCATGCCGTTCGCGTCGCAATCGCCGCAAGGCTCGGTGCAGATCGCGCTCGGCGCCAAGGGCGCGGTTGAGGTGGAATTGGTGGCCTCGACGGAGCGATGGGGCCGCGGAGCGAAGGACGACATCCATTCCAGCTACAAGGCCGAACTCGACAGCGCCGTTTGGCGCATGGTCAAGGCGCTCTCGACCCTGGTATCGGAGGACGGCAACGACCCGGCCATCGATGGTTGGTTCGAGCGTGTCAAACCCTTGACCGCGCGCCAGAAGGAATTGATCGGGGAACAAGTGGCGCACACCAACGAGTCGGACGTCAAAAAACTGTTGGGCGTGCAACACTGGGTGCACGACCTGTCCTATCGTGACGCGTTGGAGCGCTTGGCCTCACAGCCGACGGTCAATATCGAGGGCATGTACGCCGGCTACACCGGCCCGGGCGGTAAAACTATTTTGCCCTCCAAGGCCACGGCGAAACTCGATTTGCGCCTGGTGCCCGATCAAACCGCCGCGGATTGCGAGGCGAAGCTCAAGGCGCATTTGGCCAAACGCGGTTACGGCGACATCGAGGTCAAGGTGACGGGCGGCTACGACCCGACACAGACGGACGAGAATTCGTCGCTGATCAAGGCGTCCACCTCGGTTTATAAGGAGTTGGGCATGCCGGTGAGTTTGTCGCCGCGGCTGGCCGGTTCCTGGCCGGGCTACATTTTTACCGGCGCACCGGTCAGCCTGCCCGCAGGCCATTTCGGCACGGGTCACGGCAGCCGCGCACACGCACCGGACGAATACTACGTCATCGAGTCCAGCAACCCGGCGGTACAGGGCATGGCGGACGCGACGCTGTCATACGTCAAGCATCTGTATGCGTTGGCGGCGGTGTAGGGGTATCCAAACGCTGCACGGGATAGAGGTTGTAACGGCTGTCCCAGGAGGCGTGGCGGCGTAAAAAGAATTCCAGGCGCGCGCTCGGGCTTGCGGCGAAATCCGCTTCTTGCTCGAGCTTGCGCGCGAATTCATCGCGCAGCGCCGGATCCGCATCGAGCATGTCCCGTGCGATTTGCTCCGCGACGTAAGGCTCCATGTGTTCCTTCTGCTCGAAGCAGGCGTTGAAGAAGCCCCACGCGGCTAAGGAGTCCGGCGCCTCCGGTTCGAACAACGCCACCACGAGCCGCGCCAGCGGTTGTGCGAGCGGCACGAACAGCGCGCCGCTTGAAATGCGGCAGGTCTCGTCGCGCCACGCACCGCGGATGGCCGCGCGCATGCGTCCTTCGAACGGCGCCGCGGAGAAGTTCACCTGCTCGGCCCGAAACACCTGCATGCGTGTTTCCTCCTGCGGCTCGGCCAGGGTTTCGAAGCCGATGCCATGCGCCTGCAGCCGTGAGGCAATTTCCGCCGCAAACGCGGGTGGGACGACGTAACCGGAACTCGGCGCCGTGACAATCAGCGACGCGCTGACCTGATCACGCAACGGGACGCGCCAGATCTGCGGTGTGGCCGGATCATACCGGGTCACGAGGCCGCCCGAGATCGGGGAGACCGTGCGGGTATAGGCATAGCCGCGAAAGTCGATCGTGCGCGCCACCGCGCGGGCGTCCCTATTCGGCGTGGCACCGCCGGCCTGCGGCGGCTCGCGCCAACTCGAGCTGTAATCGAGGGTAAGCGCCGTACCGCCGAGATTCACCGCGGCGCGGTCGGCCTGGCGCGCAAGCTCCAGCCACTCAGGCCCCTGCGCGGCCATCATCCCGGCCAGCGTGACGATGGTATCCCGCATCACCCGCACTCGGCGCTCGTAGGGCTTCCATGAATGCGTTTCGACCAGCACCGTGAAGCGATTGCGCTGCGGAAAATAGCCGGTGGAAAAGCGCGGCGAATAGACGGTCAGCGCGAATCCGGATGCTGGGTCATCGGTGCTGGCGAGATCCGGATAGAAATCCAGTGCCAGGGAACCCAACTTGGTCAGCCGCGCAATGAGCGCATCGCGCAACTGTCGCCCCGTTTTCATCAAGGTGCCATCGCCCTGATTGAGCGGTTCAACCTGCAGCGAAATATCGGGCTCGAAGTCCGCGCCGTCCGTGACATGCAGATCGGCGCACACCAAAGGCTCCCACTCGCTTATGAGGCGCAGCATGGCCTGCATTTCCGGCGTGTCCGCCTTCATGTAATCGCGGTTGAGATTGATATTTTGCGCGGTGGTGCGCCAACCCGTCTCTTCCGGTCCATTCTGATTGGGCCGGTTCCAGCGCCCGCAGCGTTCGTGGCCGTCCGCATTGAAGGCGGGCACGAAGAGCACGCCGATCCGCTCGAGCACGCGCGCCGAGGCCCGATCCTCGAGCAGCTCGCGAAGCGCAATGAATCCCCCGTCCTTGCCGTCGCTCTCGCCGGGATGGATGCCGCCCTGAAGCATGAGCACAGGGATGTTCCTGGCGCACAAGTTCGCGGGCGTGAGGGCGCCCGTCCGCGAAACAATGAGCGCAAGCATGCTGCGGCCTTCCGCCGAGCGCCCGTACTCGAAGGCGCGCACCGCCGTCGGCCAGGTGCTGTGCATCTCCTGGCATAGGCGACTGACTTCATCCAGGCGTCCGGTCTCTTTGAAATCCGAGAGTTCGGCGAGGGTCTTAAGCGATTCGTTCGTCAAGGCATGCTCCAACTTTGAGTAAGCGATTCCCGCAGGCCGGATATAATGCCAGCTTGCCAATCACGATCTACACCACCGGCGGCACCATCGACAAAGTCTACTTCGACGCCAAGGGCGGCTACGAAGTCGGCGCCCCCATGGTGCGCCAAATTCTCGAACATGGCCGCGTCCATGGCGAGATCCCCATCATCGAGCTGTTGCGCAAGGATAGCTTGGAGATGACCGCAGCGGATCGAAGCGCGATTCGCGACGCGATCGCGGCGTCGGACGCGACCCGGGTGGTCGTGACTCACGGTACCGACACCATGGTCGAGACCGCGCTGGCATTGCAGGGAATAACCGGCAAGACCATTGTCCTGACCGGTGCGCTTCAGCCGGCGCGCTTCGCCGACAGCGACGCTGAGTTCAATTTGGGGCTGGCGATCGGCGCGGTCCAGGCGCTGCCCGCCGGCGTCTACATCGCCGCCAATGGCCAGGTGTTTCCCGCCGATGCCGTGCGGAAGAACACCGCGCTCAACCGCTTCGAATCAATCTGACTGCCGGCGCACTACCACGGCGCTGGTTTGTAGTCCTTCAAAAATTGCCCCCACACATGCTCGCCGCTCAAGCGGCCTGAAAATATCGGATCGACGATGCGCGCGGCGCCGTCGATGATGTCGAGCGGCGGGGCAAAGCCCAGGTCCGCCTTGCGGGCCGCGTGTGCGACCGGATCCTCATCGGTCACCCATCCGGTGTCGACGGCGTTCATGTGGATGCCATCTTTGACGAAGTCGGGCGCGCTGGTGCGGGTCATCATATTGAGCGCCGCTTTCGCCATGTTGGTGTGCGGGTGCTTGTCGGTCTTGGTGGTGCGATAGAACTGACCCTCCACGGCGCTGACATTTACCACGTGTTTGTGATGCCCCGGCGTACGCAGCATCAGCGGCTTCAAGCGCGCATTGAGCACGTAGGGTGCAATGGCGTTCACGAGCTGCACTTCAAGAAGCTCCGGCGTCTCGACTTCATGCATGCGCAGCCGCCAGCTGTTGACCTCGCGCAGGTCAACCTGCTGCAAATCCTCATCGTAGCGGTCCGCCGGGAAAAGCGCTTCGCCGCCCCGATAGTCCTCATCGAGATAGCGCCGCTGCGACAGCGCGGCGCTATGCAGCAGCCCTTCGCCATGCTGCCGCAACGCCGAGGCGATGAGCGCACTGCTGCCGCCCTGACTCGTTCCTTCGATGCGATGGCGCAGCTCATCATGAGATGCGAGAGGTCCGCGCCAGGCTTCGGGCAACCCCGAAAGCGGCTGCGCCTCGCGCTCCAGCAGGTGCTGAAAAAACCCGGCGGGGCGGCGCACCGTTTGGCAGGCATTGTTCAATATGTAGTCCAGCCGCGGCAATCGTTCCATGAGAAACTGCGTAAACAGCTCGACGCTCGGCGTGTGCCGAAGATCGAGGCCGTGAATCTGCAGCCGCTCGCGAAATGCGCTGAAATCGGGTTCCCTTGAATAGCGTTCGATGGCATCGACGGGGAAACGAGTGGTGACTACCACATGCGCGCCGGCGCGCAGCAGCTTCAGGGACGCCTGGAAGCCGATCTTGACGCGGGCGCCGGTAATGAGAGCGTAGTGGCCGCCCAAGTCAGCCGTCTGCTCGCGCTTGGCGTAGTTGAACTCCCCGCAGGCCTCGCACAGGGAATCGTAGTAGCGATGCATGATCGAGAAGGACTTTTTGCAGACGTAGCAGTTGCGCTCCTGGACGAATGCGGCGCGGGACTCGGGAGCATCCGCCTTCGGCCGCTCGAGCCACAGCGGCGCATAGACTTTGGAGCGCCGCTGCAGGCGCAAGCCCGCCCGCTCAATGAGGCCCCGGTCATGTTCCTGGGTGACCTGGCGTTTGGCGCGCCGAAAGCTTTTGAGCATTCTTGACACATCGTGGCGCTCAGGTTTGGTGACGAGCCCGGCGAGCATCAGCAGTTCGCGGCGCTGCTCCTGGCTCAATCGCGTCAGCTGCGCGCGGTCGGCCTCGATGGCACGCAACACGCGCATGCAGGTGAGCACATCTTCATCGGTCAATATCGTGTCGGGTGCCGGCTGGGTGTTCATCCTGCCATTGTATGTTGCCGCCGTAACGCGCGTAACTCTCATGACGAGAACATCGGCAAAACGAATGCGAACGTGAACCCGACGCCGAAACACAGCAAGGCGCTCGCGTAAATGACGGCGCTGATACGGCGCAGCCGCTGACAGGACCGCGCGAGTTCCGGTTCCACCGGACACGGCGCGCGCCTCCCGACCAGAAGCGCCGCGCCGCTGATCGCCAGCAACGCAGCAGCAATACCGAATACCAATGGCTTGTGCTCGCTGAGCCAGATGAGTTGCGGCACCGCCGTGACGAGACCCGCAAGTGCGGCCCCGGCGCCGATGGCCACCAGCACCGCCGGCAGTACACAACAGACGAGCGTGGCGGAACTCGCGAGCAGCGCGCCGATCGCGAGTCCCGTATTGCGGGCGAACCTGGGTTCGCTCACGGTTGCGCCTGCTTGAGCCGCTCGCGGACATCGGCGATCGGCGTCTCGGAGCGCGAGATGGCCTTTACGGTATAACCCGACTCCGTTAATGCCCTGCGCAGATCCGCGTCCGGAATATCCTGGCCGTCCTTCAAGGAGACGGCGACCAAGCGATGCTCGAGATTCACCACGACCTCCGCGGTCGCCGGGAACTTCCTGAGCTTTTTCTCGATGCCCTGTGCGCAGAACGCGCACACCAATCCGTTGACGGTCATCTCGATCGTCGCAGCCATGCTGCCGGTAGCCAGCGTGAATAGAGTCATTGCCAATAGGAGCTGAAATCGCTTCATGTGGATTTCCTGTTAAAAATTGAACATGGCCATGGCTTGGACCTTTCCCGCGTTGGTCACGCCGGCTTCGATCCAAGCTCCGCCCTTGAATAACCGCAGCAAGGCGGCGGTCTCGATGCCGGAATGCAGTTCTCCCGTGTAATGGCGCGTCTGGAAGACAAACCACGTCGCGAGTCCCCCATAGTCATGCTTATAGGGAGCGACCCCGAGCTGCAGCGTGTCGATGCGGTCTGAGAACTCCGAGCTTCGCTGCAGATCCGACTTCATCGACGCGTAGACACGTCGAGTCTCGTAGTCGACCTGCACGCCGGCGTTGCCCACGGCGCGGTTGCCATCGAACCGATTGCCTGTGGCTGAGCCCGCGCCACCCCACACAAAGATGTTGGCCTGTGCGTCATCGAGATTCCATCGCTGCGCAAGCCAGTTTAATCGTGCGTAGTTGATATGCTCCCGATGGCCGTCCACGTCGCTGCTAAAGTCGACATGGCCACCGCCAACGGAATAATCGAACCGCGGCGCATAAAAGATCTGCAGCTCCTGCATGGTGCCGGCGCCGTACTCCGCCATCACCGTTGTGCCGTCGGCAAAGGCAATGGGTTTGGCCATGGCCGGCGCGGCAACTGCCACGACGCACAGGCCTACAAAAAGGCGAACCATCGATGTTCTCCATCGCTTCAGATTTTAAAGACAGAAATCTGAGGTTTAGAGAATGGGTGGCCGGATGAGCGGCGTGTCGCCGCGAGAGGAGAAACTCGATGATATGGCCGCCTGCAACTTGGCTGGGGGCGCAAACCACGTGAGGGCTACAGGTGACACAGTCGTGCCGACGGTCGAGAGGCAAAGATCGAGGCAGCAGCTCATCGCGTGTTGGCCTTTGGGGCAGCACGAATCCTGCGAAGGACTAGAGTGGGCCGTTGCCGCGGTCTGACAGTCTGTCGACATCAACGGTGAAGGCGCGGCAAACGCGGCAATCGAGCCTTGCAGGCCGATGGCCATCATCAGGATCAGAGCAATGAGCTCGCGCTTCATTGGACTGAGCTTAACCGGGACCACGAAACGACGCAAACCGCCGCACCGCAGGGTGTGTCGAACGTGTCGACGTGGCGGTGAAGGAGCTTGACAATACGACATTAGTCGAAATATCGTACCTTTGTGAAAACACGCCAGGTCATCGACGCGTTGGGAGCCCTGGCTCACGAGCATCGCTTGGGAATCTTCCGGCTGCTGGTTGAGCGTGGGCCCGCCGGGCTGCCGGCCGGTCGGATTGCCGAGCGAGTGGGACTCGTACCGTCATCATTGACCTTCCATCTGCAGAATCTGCAGCGCGCCGGATTGATCGCGCGGCGGCGCGAGAGCCGGCAGCTCATCTACTCGGCGGACTTCACCGCCATGACCGCGCTGGTCGGCTACCTGACCGATAACTGCTGCGCCGAGAGCGCGGCCGAATGCTGCGCGCCGGCACGGCTGCCGAAGGCCGCGAAGCGCCCGGCGAAAGCGGCCTGAATCCCGGCAGGGGTTGCGCAAAATGAACCCTCAACAGACATACAACGTCCTTTTTTTGTGCACCGGCAACTCGGCGCGCAGCATCTTGGCCGAATCGCTCTTGAACACGCTGGGCAAAGGCAGGTTCCACGCCTTTAGCGCGGGAAGCTTCCCGAAAGGTCAGGTGCATCCGCTGGCCCTCGATCTGCTTAAGCGCATGAATCTGCCGTCAGAGGGCTTTCGCAGTAAGAGATGGGACGAGTTCGCGGCGCCGGAAGCGCCGCCTCTCGACTTTATTTTCACCGTCTGCGACAACGCCGCCGGAGAAATGTGTCCGGTATGGCCTGGAACGCCGGTGACGGCGCACTGGGGGATCGCCGATCCGGCGGCAGTCGAAGGCTCCGATGCAGATAAAGCCTTTGCGTTCCGCAAGGCGCTCAAAGAGCTCGAAACCCGAATCAAGCTCTTCACTCAGCTGCCCATCGCGTCGCTGGACCAAATGACGCTGCGCGAGAAACTGCGCGCGATCGGGCAGCAGCCACCCACGGAACCTTAGAGTCGTGCTTCGGCGGATCGCCGCAGAAGGGTTGGGCTCGCTCTTGCTCGCGGCGACCGTGATCGGATCAGGCATCATGGCCGAGGGGCTCGCGGCGGGAAACCTGGCCGTCGCGCTCATCGCCAACACCGGTGCCACCGTTGCGGTGCTCGCCACGTTGATCGCGCTCCTGGGGCCGGTGAGCGGCGCCCACTTCAATCCCGCCGTCTCAGTGGTCCAAGCGCTTCGTGGCGCGCTGCCGTGGCGCGACGCGGGTGCATATACCGCTATCCAGATCCTTGGTAGCTGCGCCGGCGCAATCCTGGCGCATGCAATGTTCTCGCTGCCGCTCATCCAATCGTCTCTGCATGCGCGAACCGGTTTCGCGCAATGGCTTGCCGAGTTCGTGGCAACCCTGGGTCTGTTGCTCGTCATCCTGGGCAATCGCAAAACCCAGGATGCACCCTGGATGGTTGCTGCGTGGATCGGAGCGGCCTACTGGTTTACTTCGTCCACCTCATTCGCGAATCCAGCCATCACGATCGCACGCTCCTTGTCGGACAGCTTCGCCGGCATCTCGCCGTCCCACGTTCCCGCGTTCATCCTTGCGCAGTTCCTCGGTGCGATTGCGGCACTTCCCGCTGCGCGTCTGCTCTTCGCCAATGCAAAACCCGAAAACGCGCTCCTGCCTTGAAAAGCCGGCGGCATCGCGCCGCCGGCGTTAACCATCAAGCGATCGCGTACAAGAACTCGACAAAGGATGCGGCCGCGCCATCCAATCCCTTGATCTTGGGATTTTTAGAGTCGATCAAGTAGTACTCGTCCGGCGCGTGCGCCCCGGTGCCGTGGCCCAAGCCGAAATCGCCCGCGGGAAGACTCAAGGGCGGTGCGGTGAATCGATAGCCGGGCCAGGACCCCGGGTTGCGCGGCACCACGAGCGGCGGTGATCCCAACTTGCTGAAGGTCGCGAGCACGGCCTTGAAGAACCGGCTGTCGGGATCGGTCTGCGTGGGATCGTAGCCGCCGCTCATGTTGACCTGGATGTCTCCAAAGCCGTGCTTGGCCAGATGCGCCTTCACCTTGGCCAGCGTATCGGCGGCAGTCATGTCGGGCACCAAGCGCATGTCGATCTTGGCTACGGCTCTGTGTGGCAGGACCGTCTTGCCCCCAGGTCCCGTGTAGCCACCGACCAGACCCTCGATGTTGATCGTGGGCTGGGAAAACAGGCGCACCAGCGAGTCCTGCCAGTTCAAATCATGCACCCAATGCTCGACGCCAAATTCAGACTTGATCGTGGCTTCGGGCACGGCCTTCGCATAGGCCAGGACCAATTTCTTTTGTGCCTCGGAAAGCGGTTTCACCTTTTCGAAGAATCCTTCGACCGCGGGAGTGTGCCCGTCTTTCTCCACCAGGGTGTTGAGCGCCTGCACCAGGTGCCAGGACGGCGAATCCACCTGCGCCTCCAGGCTCGAGTGAATGTCCTTTTTTGGCCCACGTCCCCAGGTAGCGCCATCCGAGACCAATTCCATCTCGATCACGCCCTTCGCGCCGGCGGCCACTTGCACGCTGCCGTCGGTGTCCTGGCTGGCATCCGGCAGCATGACGCCGGCGCAGGATTTCATGTGCGGGAAGACGTCGGGGCTGTTGACGATTTCGCCGAAGTGCGGCGAGGCGATTTCTTCTTCGCCCTCGCACACCAGCACGAGATTCACCGGCAATTTTTTGCCCGTTGCCTTGAACGCCATGAGCGCGCTCAAGAAGGAATTCTGCGGGCCCTTTTGGTTCACCGCGCCGCGACCCATGCATACCGTGCCCAAACCGGCCTTTTCCACCAGTCGGCCTTCGAGGGGTGGCGAACTCCATTCCTCGGGAACGAACTGCTTTACGTCGTACATGAAATAGACCGCGACGGTGGTCTTGGCGCCGGAATCCAAGCGCCCGAA
Source organism: Steroidobacteraceae bacterium (assembly GCA_035488895.1). Classification (GTDB taxonomy): domain Bacteria; phylum Pseudomonadota; class Gammaproteobacteria; order Steroidobacterales; family Steroidobacteraceae; genus Bog-1198. The sequence continues at coordinate 89,119 of DATHKV010000256.1, read as the reverse complement.
CACACCCGGCTTGCCGGAGGTCGGAATGATTTTCACGCCGGCGAATCCGGCATCGGTGGCCAATTTCGCCATGTACTCGGCGCCCTTGGGGTAGTTGCGGTTCTCGGCCGCGATGGACGGCAGCGCAATCCAATCCTGCAGTCGCTTGACGTTCTCTGCATGCATTTTCGGAATCTGCGCAAGCACCAACGCCTTGTCGGGGTCGTCGCCTGCCGCCGCCAGTACTGCTGCCGGAGCGGCCATCACAGCCACGCCCGATAAGGCGCCTTGCACGAAATCGCGGCGGCTCCAAGCCTCGCTCGAATCAGTCATGAATATCCCCTTTGTTGTTTTAGTAGCAGGCCATTTTGACTTAAACCGAACCCGAGCGGTTCTCCGGAAAGCTCAAGGTCTGGAGCCGGCCCGCTTCGGCCGCACCCAACTTCTTCTGCGCGCGGATTTCATTCACGATGTCGAGCGCTGTTTTAGTGGTTGGCGGCAGTTCGGCATCGCTCTGCTCGAGCGGCGTCAGGCGTTCGCCCCAGCGAATCAGATGCGCCGACAACGTGAGACCGCCGCCGAACGCCGGCATGAGCACCAGGCTGTTGGGTGCCACGCGGCCTTCTTCCACCGCATCGACGAGGGCGACGGGCGCGGTGGCCGAACTCATGTTGCCGTACTTCTGCACCGTCAAAAACACCTTGTCCGCACTGGCACCGGCGCGTTTCGCGACGGCGTCGATGATGCGCAAGTTGGCTTGATGCGGCACGACCAGCCCGATGTCATCGATGGTCACGCCGGCGCGCCGCATCACGTCGAGACTGGCGTCGCTCATGCCTTGCACGGCCTTGCGAAAGATTTCCTGTCCGTCGAAATCCCAGCTGGTCTGCCCATACTGCACGCCCAGATTGGCGTACATCGTGCCCATGCCGCGCACCCGCAGAATCTGCCGCGCATCCGCGTAGCATTGCAGCTTCTCGGCGATGACGCCGGACTCGCTCTGCGATTCCTTGAGCACCATGGCCGCTGCACCGTCGCCGAACAACACGGCGACATTACGGTTGTCCCAGTCCATGTACTGAGAGATCAATTCAACGCCGATCACCAGGGCATTCTTGACGATGCCGGTTTTGATCATCGAAGTACCGATCGACAGCCCGTACATGAAGCTGGTGCAGGCGGTGTTGACGTCGAAGGCCGCCGCCTGCGTCGCGCCGATTCGCTGCTGCACGCCTGAGGCACTGTTCGGTACGAGTTCGTCGTTGCTGCAGCTGCCGTATATGACCAATTCGATGTCCTTGCCCGACATGCCGGCGCAGGCAATGGCACGCCGCGCCGCCGTGATGGCCAGCTCGATTCCGGGCACGTGCGAGATGCGCCGCTCCTTCATGCCGGTGCGCGTCGTGATCCACTCGTCATCCGTCGGCAGAAAGGTCGCCAAGTCTTTGTTGGTCAGAACTAACGGCGGCAGGCATTTGCCCCAGCCCACAATGGCAGCGTGAGTCAATGAAACTCCCTCTTTTTGTGTGGCGCATTGTCTCCCATATGCAAGCGTCGCGCACGCCCGCGCATCGGCCGGCCGGTTCAAGCGCCGCGCTGCTTTCCGGCAGTGCCAAAATGCACGCGAGTGCTTGATTTGTCAGGGCTTTAGCGGATTCAGTCGGCGGAGACCGTGCGGCCGCTGGCCCAGGCGCGCAGTGCGGCGACCTTCTCCGCCATGACGACGGCGAGCGGCCGGGTGTTCTGCATCTCGCGCGCGACCATCGCCGCGGTGACCGGTTGGCTGGCCGCGTGCGCGCTATAGAGCGCGGCGACGATGGCCTGTTCGATTTCGGCGCCCGAAAAACTGTCGCAACGGCTCGCAAGCGCCGCGAGTTCTTCTGGGTGCAGCTCGAGGCCGCGCCTGTGGGCGTGAATGGCGATGATCTCCGCGCGCGCCGGCTTGCCCGGCAGGTCGACGAAAAAGATTTCGTCGAAGCGTCCCTTGCGGATCAATTCCGGCGGCAGGGCCGCAATATCGTTCGCGGTGGCGACCACGAAAATGCGCGCGCGCTGCTCGGACAGCCAGGTCAGAAAAGTTCCGAGCACGCGGCGCGAGACGCCGCTGTCGCCTTCGCCCTCGGCGAGCGCCTTTTCGATTTCATCAACCCAGAGCACGCAGGGGGACAGTCCTTCGGCCGACTGCAGCGACTCGCGCAGATTCTTCTCCGCCTCGCCCTGCCACTTGGTATACAGCGCCCCGAAATCCAGGCGCACCAGCGGCACGCCGAGGATTCCCGCCGCGGCGCGCGCGGCCAGGCTTTTGCCGCACCCCTGCACGCCGAGCAATAGCACGCCCTTGGGCGGATCGAGTGCCGGGGCACTGCCGCCGAAGGCCGGCTTGCGGCTCGTCAGCCATTGCCGCAGTTTCTGCAGGCCACCGACGTCCGCGAACTTGGCGGTCGCCGGTTCATAGGTCAGCGTGCCGCTGCGATTCAAGAGTTCGTATTTCGCCGCCAGCAGTTCGGTAATGTCGGACGCGGTGAGGGCGCCGTCATTGAATATCGCATGGCGCACCAGACGCTCGGCGTCGGATGCCGTGAGTCCGTTGAGATTGTCGACCAGCTTGGTGAGCAGCTCGCGGTCCAAGCTGATCGGCTTGCCGGGATTCGCGGCGTTCCACTCGCGCGCGATGCGCGTGATGATCATCAGCCGTTCGTTGATCGAGGGCAGCGCGAGATGCAGACGCGCCGCAAATTGCTCCAGCTCCTGCGGCAGTGTGACCTCGTAGCTCACCAGGACGACGGTGCGCGCCACGTGATCGTAGCTCTGGGCGATGTCCTTCAGCAGGCGCACATTCACCGGCTCTTCGAGGTAGGGATGAAAATCGAGCAGCACGTAAATGCCCGGCATCGGCGTGGCCTTGAGGTGCTTCAGCAGCTGCTCGGGATCTGAGAGCGTCCGCTGCGGACCGCCCATGTCGATATCGACGCGCTGCAGGCCCTCGGTCACGGTCCATTGAAACACGCCCCAGCCGCGCCCCTCTTTGACCTTGAGGCTCACTTCGCGCACCAGCGTCAGCACCCGCGATTCTTCGCGGGACTCGACCACGATGAGCGCCAGGCGCGACGCCAACATCGTTTGCAGCTCGCGGCGCGGGTCTTGCGGTGTGGTGTCATTCATTCCGGCAGGAATGTAGCATGAACCGCAACGCCGCTATAATGACGTAGAGCATGGAAAAGCCACGCGCATCCGCCTCGTTTTTGCAGAGTCTAAGTCCTGCGGAATTCGCGCAAGTTTCGCGTCTCCTCGACGAAGCGCTTGACCTGTCCATGGAAGATCGGCCGGCCTGGCTGGCCGACCTTGAGCGCCGCGACCCGCACGCCGCCGGCATTCTGCGAACCCTGTTGGACTTGCAGGGCAATAGCACTGACCAGCCGCTGCTCGACGGAAATCTCGTCGCCGAACTGGTCGGGCCACTGGTCGATTCAGACTCCATCCTGATCGGCAAACAATTCGGTCCCTATCGTGTGCTGTCGCTGCTCGGCCATGGGGGCATGGGCAGCGTGTGGCTGGCGGAGCGCGTGGATGGGCTGTTTACGCGCCAAGTCGCGCTGAAACTCATTCATCCGGCCCTCATGGGCAAGGTCATGACGGAGCGCGCCACCCGCGAGCGCGAAATTCTGGCGAGCCTGAATCATCCGCACATTGCGCGGCTCATCGATGCGGGCTTCAGCGAGGACTCTCAGCCCTATCTCGCACTGGAATACGTGGCGGGCAAGACCATCACGGAGTACTGCGACGAACAGCGGCTGCCGCTGCGTTCGCGCCTGGAGTTGTTTCGCCAGGTGTTGAGCGCCGTGCAATACGCGCACGCGAATCTGGTCATTCATCGCGACCTGAAACCCTCGAATGTGCTGGTGACGCAGGACGGGCAGGTGTACTTGCTGGACTTCGGGATCGCCAAGCTTCTGACCGAAGGCAAGGCCAGCGAAACCGAACTCACCCGCGTCGGCGGCCGGGCGCTGACGCCGGACTACGCAGCCCCCGAGCAGATCGCGGGTTTGCCGATCACCACGGCCGCGGATGTCTACGCACTGGGCGTCATTTTCTATGAGCTGTTGACGGGCGAGCGCCCCTACAAGCTCAAGCGTGAATCGGTGGGTGCGCTCGAAGAGGCGATCTTGCGCACGGATCCCGCCGTGCCGAGCCGCTCGGTGATTTCGGAATCCGCCGCCGGTGCGCGCAGTGCGACGCCGAAGAGGCTGGCGAAATCGCTGGCCGGTGATCTGGACACGATTGTGCTCAAGGCGCTCAAAAAGAAGCCGACGGAGCGCTACGCGACGGCCAATGCATTCGACGAGGATGTGGCTCGCTACCTCGGCGGTGAGGTGGTGCTGGCGCAGCCCGACAGCCTCGCCTACCGCGTTGCCAAGTTCGTGGGGCGTCATCGCGTCGGGATCGCCGCTGCCGCGGTCTTGATTTTGATCCTGGCCGGCGGCCTGGCCGCCACGACCTATGAGGCGAGGGTGGCGGCGATTCAGCGCGACGCTGCCATCAGGGCTCAGCTGCGCTCGGTAACGCAGACGGCGGCGGAACGGCTGAAGAACGCGGATATTCCTGGCGCGCTGGCAATCATATTGGAGGTGCTGCCGAAGCGCGGCGCAGGGGGCTCGTACACGCCGGAAGCACTCGGCGTGTTTCAGGACGCGCGCGCTGCCGATCCACAACTCGTCATGCTTGCCGGACACACCGACAAGGTGCGTTCCGCTGCCTTCTCACCCGACGGCCGGCGCGTGGTGACGGCATCGTACGACCTGAGTGCACGGGTTTGGGATGCCGAGAGCGGCGTGCAAGTGCTGCAGCTCAAGGGGCACACGAAGGCGGTTCGATCCGCGGCATTCTCGCCGGACGGCTTGCGCATCGTCACCAGCGCACTGGACAAGACGGCACGGATTTGGGATGCGGCGACGGGCCGAGAGATCATGGTCTTGAATGGGCACGAGGACCGCCTGAGGAATGCAGCGTTTTCGCCCGACGGCCGACGCATCGCGACGGCATCGTATGACAAAACCGCGCGGATTTGGGATGCCGCCGCCGGACGCGAACTACTGACCCTCGCGGGGCACACGGGCGTAGTCTACACGGCGGTTTTCTCGGCCGACGGTCGGCGCGTGCTGACGGCGTCCTACGACAAAACCGCGCGCATCTGGGACGCAGGTACGGGCCGAGAGATCCTGCGGATCAATTCCCCCGCGGGCGGATTTTCTTGCGCGGCATTCTCTCCCGACGGCAGCCGGATCGTGACCGCCTCGGAGGACACGACCGCGCGGGTTTGGGATACCGCGACCGGACGCGAGGTCATGCTGTTGGGAGGAAACGAGCAGGGCGTATTGTCGGCCGCATTCTCGCCCGACGGAGATCGCATCGTCACGGCGGGCAACGATGAAAGCGTGCGGATCTGGGAGGTCAAGACCGGTCGGGAAATCCTGTTGATCAAGGCCCACGCCCTGGCCGTCACCGGGGTTGCCTTCTCGCCCGACGGGCTTCGCGTGGTCTCCTCATCGGACGATACGACGGCGCGAATCTGGAGCACGGTGGCGAACGGCGAAATCCGTCGCTTGATCGGTCATGCACAGGGGCTGCCCGGCGCCGATTTTTCCCCGGACGGTCGGCGCGTCGCCACGGCGTCGTCCGATAGAACCGCGCGCATTTGGGATACGGCGAGCGGTGCGCAGCTTCAGGTATTGAACGGCCACACGGAACTGATTCTCTCCGCCGAATTTTCGCCGGATGGCAGGTATGTCGCGACGGCGTCGGATGATCGCACGGCCCGCATCTGGAACGCCGCGACGGGCGAACAACTCAAGGTGCTGAGCGGCCACGCACTGCAAGTTGAAGGGGCCGCCTTCTCGCCCGACGGCCGTCGCATCGTCACCGCGTCCTACGACAAGACCGGCCGAATTTGGGATGCGCAGTCCGGCCGCGAACTCGTGAAGCTGCAAGGGCACGCGGGACCGCTGGACTGGGCGGTGTTTTCACCGGATGGCCGCAGCGTCCTGACCGCATCAGACGACAAGACCGTGCGCATCTGGGATGTGGCGACGGGCCGGGTGAGCCGGGTGCTGAGCGGCCACGAAGCGCATGTCACTTCCGCGGCATACTCCTCCGACGGTGAGCGCATCGTCTCCTCGTCGAATGACAAAACCGCACGCATTTGGGAGGCGGCCACCGGTCAGCAGGTCAAAACGCTCCGGCACGCTGATTCGGTGAACACAGCCGCGTTTTCGCCCGACGGGCGTCTTGTCGTCACGGCCACATTCAACCCCAGCGCCCTGATCTGGGATGCAAGCGCGCCGCCCATCGACACGCAGGTGGCATGGGCGGCAGCGGCGCAATTCGACCTGTTGCCAAGCGTGGAGCGGGGTGAGTTGGGACTTGAGCCGCCCGCCGATGTTCGGCGCTGGGCGAAGAAAACCCAATGCGATGAGTTCGCAGGCTCGCCCTTTGATCCCGACCGTCACGCCGCCGGTCTCCAACTCGATGACATTGTCGCCGACATCGCCCTCGCGGCGTGCGCGAATGGCCAACGCGATCGATCCGGCGATGGCGGCAGATCGTTGTACCAGCATGGCCGCGCGCTGCTGGCCGGCGGCCAATTTGTGTTTGCACGGCAGGATTTCGAACAGGCACTCGAATCAGGATACCGCGGCGCGCGAATCGACCTGGCGTCCCTGCTTGCGCAGGCATCATCTGGTTTCGCCGATCTGCCGCGCGCCGCCAAGCTCTACGAGCAAGCGTGGGAACAGGGCGTGCGGTTCGCGGGATTTGCGCTTGGCGGACTCTACGAATACGGAGTTCCCGCCGACACCCAGCGGGCGTGGGACTGGTATCAGCGGGCGGCCGATGCCGGCGAGCCGAATGCCCTGGCGCGCTTCGGCGCTCGCGAGGAGAGCGCCGCGCTCTCGGCGGACAGCGCCGACAAACAGCGCGCGCATTGGATCGCCGCATTCAAATACTACTCGGCCGCAGCCGAGCGGGCGCGACGCGAGGACTGGCCGGACGGCGTGTGGAGAAATTGGCGTTATCGCCGCGCCACGCTCGCGCGCCTGCTGGCGCGAGAAGGCCTGATGCAGCAGGTGGCCGATACCTACACCGCGGTACACGACACCCCTTGAGAGAAGCGCGCTGTAGGCGCGCACCCACACCAAGCATCTGCCGCCGTGGGCTGCCTTTGCGAGGCAAAGCCGCTTTAATTCATGCCAACAACGCATAAAGAGGCGGCGGGTCGGCCCGTCTGAGAACAACAATGCTGCGAGGTTCGATTCTGCTGGTGCTGATCGTCTCGAGCCGCTCAAGCTTCGCCGACGATCCCAAACTGAATACCGCGCCGCAAAAGGAAGCGCCCACCGCTTTCGCTGCCCCGGAACCTTCGCCGGTGAAGGATTGGGGCGCGGGCGAGGGCAAGAGCCATCTCGTGCCGGCGTGGGAAATACCGGCATTCGAATTGCTGTTGAATCGCGTGGATCACTATGCGGTGGATTCGCAGGTGTACGCATCGCCGCTGTCGAACTTCAAGGATAATCTGCACCACAAGTGGGTCGTGGACAACGACGCCTTCGCCACCAATCAATTTTTGCACCCGTATCAGGGAGCCTTCTACCAGGGACTCGCGCGATCCTCGGGGTTGGATTTCTGGCAATCCTCGGCCTACACGTTTGCGGGCAGCCTGCTCTGGGAGTACGCGGGCGAGACCACGCGGCCCTCCATCAACGATCAAGTGGCGAGCGGCATCGCCGGAAATTTCTTGGGCGAGCCGCTGTTTCGCATGGCGAGCTTGCTGCTGGAAAGCGGTCCCAACGGCGAGCCTGGGCTCATGCGAAAAATCGGCGCCGCCATCATTTCGCCCTCCATGGGAGTGAATCGACTGCTGTACGGCAATCGTTTTACCGGCGTATTTCGCAGCAACGACCCTGCGGTCTATACGCGCGTCGATCTGGGCGCGAGCTTGAGCACGCATTTCACGTCGAACGTCAATGTGAATGCGGATTTGACGGGCCCGGCTGCGGCCCAGACATTCAAGCGCCAAAGCGCCAGCGCCACATTCACCATGGCCTACGGTCTGCCGGGCAAACCAGATTACAGCTACGACCGGCCGTTCGACTATTTCAATTTTGAACTGAGCGCCGACACCGTCAACACGATCGAAGCCGTTTTCAGCCGCGGTTTGTTGTACGGCACGGACTATGCGATTGGTCCCAACTATCGCGGGATTTGGGGCCTGTATGGCACCTACGAATATGTCGGCCCGCAAATATTCCGCGTCTCGACTACCGCTGCCGCTCTGGGGACCACGGGCCAGTGGTGGCTGTCGCGCCAGGTTGCATTGCAAGGCACGGCGTTGCTCGGCGTGGGTTATGGGGGCGGCGGGGTTATTCACGGCTCCGGCGTGGCGCAAGCCGGCGTGCTCGGCGATGGCCAGCGCGATTATCACTACGGTCTGGCGCCGCAAGGCGAATTACAGGCCCGCCTGATCGTCGCGGATCGGGTCTCGCTCGACACGACCTTTCGCCAGTACTACATCAGCCGCGTTGCGGCGACCGAAAGCACCGGGTCGGAGGATATATCACGCATCGACACGGCGCTGACCGTGCGTGTCTACAACTTGCACGGCATCACGTTCCGATACTCGCAGGCCAGCCGCAACGGGCGCTACGCCACCCTGCCGACCTCACACCAGACCATCGGAACGTTCAGCATCGGCTACACTTACGTCGGACATACCCGCTTCGGCGCGGTAGATTGGCGGCCCGGGGCACAGGAAAAATGACCTCGGCGGTGCATCCGGATGGTTTCCCGGTACACAATAACCGCTAGGTCCAAGTCCTCCCACGCGAGGGTATGCCGATCGAGTTACTAGAGCGGGATGAACAGCTCAAGCGTCTAAGCGAATCCTTTGCGCAGGCGCGCGAGGGCAGGGGCCGCATCGTCGCCCTTGCGGCCGAGGCGGGTGCCGGCAAGACGGCGCTGACGGAACGCTTTGTGCAGGATCTCGCAAAGCGTGCGCGGGTTTATTGGGGCGCCTGCGAAAACCTGTCGACGCCCGAGGTGTTGCTGCCGCTGCGCGACATCGCGCGCGCCCACGGCGAGCCGTTTGATCCGGACGCGGATCACATTCACGCCTTCGAATCGGTGCTGCGTCTTCTGTCCAACGGCATCGAGCCCGCCTTGCTCATCATCGAGGACGTGCATTGGGCGGATACCGCGACCCTGGATCTCATCCGCTTCCTGGGGCGCCGGATCGCGCGCGTGCGCGCACTCGTCTTGATCACGTATCGAGACGAGGAGGTGGACGCGCGCTCGCCCGTGCGCAATGTTCTCGGCGAGACACCGGCCGGCAGCGTTCAGCGCATGACGCTCGAACCCTTGTCGCTCGCCGCCGTGACCGGTTTGGCCGTCAAGGCCGGCCGCCGTGCCGATAAGCTGTACGAACTCACTGCGGGCAATCCGTTTCTCGTCACCGAGGCACTGGCGGTGGAGGGCGACCTGCCCACCGATGCGGTGCGCGATTCGACTTTGGCGCGGGCATCGCGACTGTGCGGCTCGGCCCGCATCGTGCTCGAGGCGGTGTCGTTGTTTCCGCGTCGCGCCGAGACAGCCGTGGTCGCCGATCTCGTCAAGGGCATGATCGAAGAAGGCCTCGATGAGTGCGTGGAAAAGGGCATGCTGTCGCTCGAGGGCGGTCTGGTGCATTTTCGGCATGAGCTTGCACGCCGCGCCATCGAAGGTTCCGTCACGCCGACCCGGCGTCGCGCGCTGCATCAGAAGGTCGTGGACGTCTTGAAGCGCCGCGCCGATGCGCGCGCCAGCGAGATTGCGCACCACGCAGAGCGTGCCGGAGACATCGCGGTGCTCCTCAAGTTCGCGCAGCGCGCAGGGCAGGAGGCGACGCGGGCCGGGGCGGCGCGCGAAGCGGCGGCCCATTTCGCGGTCATGCTGCGCCATCGAGATGCGTTGGAGGCGAGCCGCGTGGTCGAAGCCCTCGAGCAGCACGCGGAGCAGGCCTATCTCATGGGCTCGGCCGACATGGCCATGATCTCGATGACGGAGGCAGCCGCTTTGCGGCGACGGGCCGGGGAAACGCTGAAGCTCGGACATGATCTGACCCGCCTGTCGCGCTTTGCATGGATGTGCGGCCGTCGCACCGAGGCCGAAAGGTCTGTCGAGGAAGCGATTGCTGTCCTGCAGGCAGCGCCGCCGGGCCGCGAACTCGCCTGGGCCTATTCGCATCAATCGCAACTGGACATGCTCGCCTCGCGCATGGATGACGCCGTCAGCTGGGGCGAGCGCGCGCTCGAGCTGGCGCGGCGGTTGGGCGAGCAGGAGATCATTATTCATGCCCTGGGCAACATCGGATCGGCAAAGTGCGACGAGGCCGGGTCGGGTTTCGCGGAGCTGGATCAGAGTTTGGAGCTGGCAATCGCAGGCAAGTATCACGACCACGTGGAGCGTGCATCCTGCAACAAGAGCTGCATCCACTATTGGGCCCGCAACTACGCCGCCGCGCTCGACTCCATCGAACGCGGGGTGGCGTACGCGGGCACGCTCGAGCTCACGCATTGGGACGCGTATTTGCGCGGTTGGCGCGCGATGATTTGGCTGGATCAGGGCGACTGGAGCCGCGCGGAGGAAGAAGCGCAGGAGATCTGCAGCCGGACCTATGCTGCGGAGACGTACCGGTTTCCCGCACTGATTGTGCTCGGGCGGCTGCGCATACGGCGCGGCGACCCGGATGCGGACGCGCCGCTCGATATTGCCGGGCGTCTCGCCGCGTCCATGGGCGAGCCGCAGCGCACGGTATACGTCGCGATGGCCGCGGCGGAAGACGCCTGGCTGTTGCCCGAAGCGGCGGATGTTGCCGTCGAGGAGGCGAAGGTGCAGCTGCGGGACGCGTACTTGATGGCCGAGCAGCGACATTCGCGCTGGGGAGTGGAGGACTTGGCATTGTGGCTCCGCATGCTGGGCGAGCCCGTGGCGGCGACCGAGCGGTTTTCCAGTCCCTTTCGCGAACATTGCGAGGGCCGTTGGAAAGAGGCGGCGGAGGGCTGGCGCGCGCGCGGCCGTCCCTACGAGGAGGCGCTGGCTTTGAGCGCCGGAGATGAAAACGCGCAGCGCGACGCCTTGGAAATTTTCGATCGCCTGGGCGCGGTGCCGGCGGCAGCGCGCCTGCGTCGGGAAATGCGCGCCGGCGGCGCGCGCACCATACCGCGCGGACCCATCGCGGGGACGCGCGCCAATGCCGCGGGACTGACGCGCCGGCAGGTGCAGGTTTTGTCGCTGGTGGACGAGGGCTTGAGCAATTCAGAGATCGCACGACGATTGTGCATCTCCGCAAAGACCGCAGAGCACCACGTCTCGGCCATCATGGCCCGGCTCGAGGCGTCCAGCCGTCAGAAGGCCGTGGCGGCGGCGCGCACGCGCGGGCTCTTGAGCGACTCAAAAGATAGGGATGCCAAGCCTTAAAGATGGGGATGTGCGCCCCATGCGCCAAAGAGCGCTCCGAGGCACGATGCGGCCCTGTTTGTTCAATTGGAGTCGCACATGTCTCGCATCGGAATCTTTGCCTACGGCATATTGAGCTATCTGGTCTTTTTCGGGGTTTTTCTCTACGGCATCGGGTTCATCGGCGGCTTTTTGACGCCGACCAGCCTGGACGGCGTACCCACATCGTCTTTGGGCCGCGCGCTGACGGCGGACTTGTGTCTGTTGGCGGCGTTTGCCCTGCAGCACAGCGGCATGGCGCGTCCGGCGTTCAAGACCTGGTGGAAACGCTTCGTGCCTGAGGCGGCCGAGCGCAGCACCTATGTGCTGCTCAGCTCGATCGCGCTCGCGGCGCTGTACGTTTATTGGCAGCCGATCGGCGGCGTGGTGTGGAGCGTCGCCGACGGCGCCGCCCGCAACGTGGTCATCGGAGTGTATCTGTTCGGTTGGCTGCTCCTTTTATATACCACCTTCCTGATCGACCACTTTGACCTGTTTGGTTTGAAGCAGGTCTGGCGGCGACTCGGGAACAAGACTTATCGCGCGCCGGTATTTCGCACCCCCAGTCTGTACAAGCTCGTGCGCCATCCGCTGTACATCGGCTGGCTGACGATTTTCTGGGCGGCGCCGACCATGACCGTTTCGCACCTGATCTTTGCGCTGGCCACGACGGCCTACATCCTCATCGCCATCCAGCTCGAGGAGCGCGATCTGGTGTCCGCGTTCGGCAATGTGTACGTGGACTACCGGGCGCGCACGCCCATGCTGATTCCGAGGCTCTGGACCCGCGGCGCCAGGGTCCAGCGCAGAATTATTTAAGGCCTGCCTCAATCATGACATCCTGTGTCAGGAATGCCCTTGTATGCTACCCACCTCTGAATCAATCAGTGCTGGGGGGATGGTATGCAAAAGTCGAAAGTGTCGCGTTGCCCCGGTCAGGCGAGAGCCTGCATACGGCTTGGCGCGCTCGCAGCAGGGGCATTCCTTTTATGGCATGGCGGCACGAGCTGGGCCAAGGCTCCTGGGTCCGCGGCGAAAGGCGCAGCGCCGGCCGCATCCGCGCATGATGGCCAGCATGATTTCGACTTTCTCTTGGGTTCCTGGAAAATCCATCTGAAACGCATGGTGCACCCCTTGAGCGGCTCGCAGGAGTGGGTGGAGTTCGACGGCACGGTGGTGTGCAAGAAGGTCTGGGACGGCAAGGGAGAGATCGAAGAGTTCAGCGTCGATGCTCCCGAGAAGAACATTCACATCCTCGGGCTGGCGCTGCGTCTTTACAATCCGGCGTCGCATCAGTGGAGCATCTACTGGGCCAACGCGGCGAAGGGCGCCATCGGCGGGCCGCCGGTGGTGGGTGAGTTCAAAGATGGGCACGGCGAATTCTACGATCAAGAAGAGTTCAATGGCCGCGTGATCTTCACGCGCTATTCCTGGTCGCGCATCAACACACCGACACCCCACTTCGAGCAGGCGTATTCCGACGACGGCGGCAAGACCTGGGAAGTGAATTGGATCACCGACCAAACCAAGGCCAAAGTCGACCCTTGATGCGGCGCTGATATCGGCGCCGCGGCTACTCCAGCAATTTCTCCAGTTTGGCGATTTGCTGGGTCCAGCCCATCGTCGCCATGGCGGTCCACTGCTCATCGTGCATCACGTCGTTGGTGACGATCAGCCGTGTACCGCCGCTCGAAGTGGCGGACATCTCGACCACGGTCGTCGAAGTGTAGGGCGGCACGTCAGGGACGAAATCCACCGCGTTGGTGTAGACCAGGCGGCGATTCACATCGATCGCCGTGTAATCGCCTTTTGCGATTGAGCTTCGGCCCATTCCCGCCGCCTCCAGATGCGCAATGATTTCCGGCATCATCGCGGTCATCTCGATTTCGAAGCGGCCGCCTGCGCGGACATCGAGATGCAGCACGGTGGAGGTAAAACCTTCAGGTCCCCACCACTTTTCCAGGCCCGCCTTCGTGGTCCACATCTTCCACACCTTGTCGACCGATGCCTTCAAGGTCCGGTCGATGACGAATTGCTTGGGATTGGTGCTTTTCTGATTCGATGCGGTCACGATTCCTCCTCGTCCAGTGCTTTTTCTAGTCGGTCTATGCGGCTGTTCCACTTGGCCTGAAGCGTCTCGATCCAGGCGGCTGCTTCGCTCAGCGGCCGCAGATTTCTCGACAACACATGTTCGCGACCCATCCTGCGGCGCTCGACCAGGCGCGCCCGTTCCAGAATGCGGATGTGCTTCGAAACCGAGTTCAGCGAAATATCGAAAGGCGCTGCCAGATCGGTTACGCGCGCATCGCCGCGCGCCAGGCGCAGCAGGATCGCGCGGCGGGTCGGATCGGCCATGGCGCCCAGGATATTGTCGAGGTTCGATGCGCGGGTCATATATTCACCTTTTAGGGTGAATATCGAGCGTTGTCAAATTTTTTTATTTCTTGCGCGCCGGAGCCTTGCGCTTGGGCTTCCTGGCGCTGCGTGGGGGCGCGGCGGCCGGAGTGGGCGAGGGCGCAGTTCGCGCGGCCGGCGCTGCGTCGGTGGGTTTGGTCTTGGTCGCGAACGCGCCGAGCGAGGCGTGCAGCGCGACGGCCAGCGCGGCTTCGCCGTTCACGAGCTGAGTCCAGGGCAATTCGACGCCGTTGCGCTTGCCCTTGAGCGTGAGTTTCAGAGCATCCTGGGTCAAGGTCAGCACGTACTCGCGCCCGTCGATGGTCAGCGCGCGTTTGAGCGTCGAATGCAGCGGGGTCATGGGGATCCTCTGGCTGAGATTCCGAAATGTTTTCCCAGCGCTTCGACCGCCGGTTGCGCAATTTTGCGCGCATCCAGCTTACTGCCCTCGAGCAAGCCGGCCAATTCGAGCATAACGGCGCCGTGCATCGTGGACCAGTAGACATACGCTGCGAGCTCGACATCGCCGCTGAAGCGCCCGCTCGCCGCAAGCTCACGCAGGCCGCCGCCCATGGTGAGGCGCGCGCGATCCATGGCCTGCACCAGTTCCGGATACTCGGCGAAGGTGGGTTGGCTGACGTCGAACATCAGCCGGTAAGCGGCAGGATTGGCAAGCGCAAAATCGAGATAGGGGTTGCCCGATCGATGCTGGGCGCGGGCGGATTCCATGGCGGCCGCAAATCGATTGAAGGCCCGCGTCCGGACGGCAGCCAGAATGTCGTCTTTGTCCTTGAAATATCGATAGGGTGTCATCGACGAGACCGCGAGCGCATCGGCCATTTGGCGCATGGTGACGCCATCGGGCCCTCGCGCGGCAAACAGCTTTTCAGCCACATCGCACAGGCGGGTGCGAAAGGCCTCTAGATCTTCGGGAGTGAGAGTTTTGGGCATTGACTTAGTATAGTTTACAGTATAAATTTACGGTATAAATATATACTCGCCAGGAGCACAGATATGGACACCATCGCTGTCGAGCCGCGTGTAAGCACCCCGTATGTGAGCGGCAATCAGGCCCCGGTGCGCATCGAATCAACGCTGGAACCCAAGATCCGCGGCAGGATTCCCGACGGGCTGCGCGGTGCGCTGTACCGCAACGGGCCGAATCCGCAATTCGATCCGGGCCCGAACTATCACGCGTTCATCGGCGACGGCATGATCCACGGATTTTGGCTGGGAGACGGACAGGCCCGCTATGCGAACCGCTACGTCCGTACGCCTCGTTGGCTGGCCGAGCACGCCGCAGGCCGCACGCTGTTCGGGGGCATGGGGCTGCCGAGCGATCCTTCCGTGGAAAAAGTATTGAGCGGCGGCGCCAACACGCACATCGTCCATCACGCCGGCAAGCTCATGGCGCTGCAGGAAGGCTCCAACCCCTTTGAGATCGACAAGACCGATCTGACATCGAAAGGCTGGGTGGAGACGGGCGGGCGATTCACCGCGCATCCCAAAACGGATCCGCACAACGGCGAGTTGCAGTGGTTCGCCTACTCGTCTGGCGAAGGGCCGCTGAACCCGTTTCTCGACTACGGTGTGTCGAATGCGGCGGGCCGCATCCTGCGCCGCGATCGCTTCAAAGCGCCGTACTGCTCGATGGTGCACGATTTCATCGTGTCCGAGAATTACACGGCATTTCCCGTGCTCCCGCTGACCGGCGACATCACGCGCGCGAAGCGCGGGCTGCCCGCGTTCGCCTGGGAGCCGCAAAAGGGCGCGTTCGTGGGCTTGATGGCGCGTGGCGCCGGCGTCGATTCCGTGCGCTGGATCGAGGTCGACCCGGTCTATGTGTTTCATCCCGCGAATGCCTATGAGAAAGACGGGCACCTGCATTGCGACATGATGGAATATCCCACCGCGCCGTTGTTCCCGAATCCGGACGGATCGCGGGGCGAGCCGTCCAGGGCGCGCATGGTGCATTGGAGCATCGATCTTGCCGATACGGGTGCCCGGGTCGTCCGCACGCCGCTGAGCGATTTGGTTGGAGAATTTCCACGCATCGACGAACGCTTCGCAGGACTGCCCTACCGCCACTGCTGGCATGCCGCCAACGTTGAAATGAGCGAGGCGCTGCTGTTCGATTCACTGGTGCATCGGGACATGACGACCCAGCGCGAGACGCTGCGACGATTCTCAAACGGCGACAGCGTCGGCGAGCCGGTGTTCGTGCCGCGCAGCGCCGCAGCACCGGAGGGCGACGGCTGGATTTTGGCGGTGGTGCACCGTGCGGCCGAGGGGCGCAGCGATCTGCTGATTCTCGATGCGCAGGACATTGCGGCAGAACCGGCCGCGGTACTGGAATTGCCGGTCCGCGTGCCGGCCGGCTTTCACGGCAGTTGGGTGGGCGGTTAGCGCAGGAAAACACTGGGATTTTAAGGGTTAAGCAATACTTAACCCACCTTCAGGCATTGCATTGGTTCCAACGCGCGGGCGGGCTCAAGCTGTCACCTTGGGTTGGATATGCAACTGTAGGTGAACGCCATGAATGAATTCCAAGAGATTGCCATCGGGTTGCTGGGTATGACGCATCCGGAAGTTTATCGGCTGCGCACACGCTCGTCGGACCAGCAAACATCTGCGGCTCGGCAGCCTCCAAGTGAGGCGCGGGCAGGGGTCTTGATGCGTGCGGTGAAGTTCGCGTTTGCCGCGCTGCTTGCCGGGTCGCGCACGGTCCCCTTGGGCGACAACGGAAGAATCACCCGCGAGCTCGGTGCCTATGGGCGGCACCTGCGCTGCGAGGGCTAAGAAGCCCTTGCATTTTCCATCGGTTTGCGCGTGACTTCATTCCTGTAGAGGTGGATGTCATCATGGTCGTCCTGCTCGGCATTTTGTCGAGACAAACGGGACACCATGCTCAAGCTTTATCACTGCGCCGAATCGCGATCCATGCGCTCGCTATGGCTGCTGAACGAGATGCAAATTCCGTTCGAGCTCATCGACATGCCCTTCGATCTCTCGGTGTTAAGAGCTGCCGACTATTTGTCGGTGCATCCGCTCGGCCGCGTGCCGTGCTTGGTGGACGGCGACTTTCGCCTGTTCGAATCGGGCGCCATCACCGAGTACTTGTGTGAGCGCCATCCGCAAAGCGGCTTGGGCAGGCTCGAGCGGGACCCCGAGCGGTATGAGTGGCTGCAGTGGATTCACTACGGTGAAACCATCGCGGTCCATGCCGCAGCGCTCGTGCAGCAACGTGTTTTCATTGCGCCGGCGGATCGCTCGCCGGTGATCGCCAAATTGGAGGGACGCAGGTTGGAGAAGGCGGTGCAGGTACTGGACGCACCCTTGAGCCGGCGGGATTTTCTGTTGAGCACGGGATTCAGCGCCGCCGATATCGGCGTGGGTTTCAGCCTGCATCTCGCCGACCGCTTCATTGAGCTGGCGAAATTTCCCGGCGTGTCGCGGTATCTTAAGCGATTGCGCGCTCGAAGTGCGTTTCAGGCATCGCTGCCTGCCGGTGCGGTTCGCCCGGTTTCCTGGCTCCCCGAGAGCTAGCGCGACGGCCTCTTCGCCGCGGCTGGTAACAGCATGCCTTGCAGAGTCTCTTGAATAATCTGCGCTTGGGGAAGTTCGGGTGGTCGGCCGGCGGCTAACTCTTCGGCGTAGTCCGAGAGCTTCGCCGCAAGGTTTTTATCGCTCGATTCATCTATTTCGATCTGCACGTTGCGCTGATAAAGCGCCGACCAGGCGCCATGCACCTCGTCCCAGAATTGCCGGGTGCGTTCATAGTATTGGTCTGCTGCAGCGAAATCTGCATCGCGCATCCGTTCATAGCGAGCGACGCCGTATTCTCGCGCGAGGAAAGGCTTGGCTGGATCAGGAACGCCTTGCTTGAGTACCATCTTGAGATTGTTCTCTTCCTGCAGAGATCCGGTGGCCGTCACGCTGACCCGATTTGTGCCGGCGAGCACTTGGTAATCCTTGTGCACGCTTAATTCGCGACGCGGCAAGGGCCGCCAGGTAGTGGCGCTGATCCAGGTTGAAAATGCCGCGTTATGTTCCCAGCGGCCGATGCTCGAATAGCGCGGCGATTCATCTACCTGCGCGACCGTCTGCGACCATGCCCCGGACCGTTCGCCGCGCTGAAGGGCGCGCGCCCGCCATGTTCCCCGTCCCTTGAAATCGGTGATTTGCTTCGGCTCGTACTGCCAGTCTTCCCGCCAGTGCTTGGTGACCAGTGGTTCGCTGATTGAGCCATCGTTCTGAACGATATGCATCTCAAGGATGTGCACCAGGCTCAACTTGGTCCTTTGGTCTTGATCGACGTAAACGCGCTCCGTGCCCCAGGATTGATAGGGACGGTCACGCGCGGCGCCGTTGAATGCCGCAACCTCCAGAAAATCAAACGTCACTCGAAAGTCGCCGGCAAGCGCCAAGATGGCGCGGCGATCGCGTTCGAAGGGTGAGACACCTGTCGCTTGGAGCGAGCGCCAGGCCGGTGAGGGCAACGGGTCGAGTGTGACCGCCGCGCCGCGCGTCGTTCCGCCCCGGGGTGCCGGCGCCGATTCTGTCAAAGGCCAGGAGAACGTGTAGCGTTGTATTGCGCTGCTGCTCGGCTCATCGGCAGATGCGATCTGGGGACGCAGCAACAGGAAAGCGAGGGCGCACGGAACTCGGTAATTCATAGTGATGAGCCGTATTCTACAACAGTCGAGATGCAAATACGAATGATTCGTGTTAGCGTTAAGGGTAACTGAGGAGAGCGAGACAGTACCCACGCCATGAATTGCGCGATCAATCAGTTAATTCTCGAGTCGATCCGAACCTGGATCGCCTCAAGTCACTCAATCAATGTCCTAGCCCGGATCGAGTTGCGCTGGATCGAGGTCGACGCGTTGGTGGCGTGGACAGCACTCGAAGAATTTCTCACGATCATTTTCTTCGAGCGCCAGCGCGATATCAGCGTTGCGGCGCGAACTGGAAGTCGCACGATGACCGCTGACGAAACCGCGTTGCTGATCTCGCTGATCGTCGCGCGCTGGGACACGGCGGCCGCCGCTCGATGTCTCCGCTTTTTCTTGAGCGATATCAGTGCATCTGCCGCCGCCAATGCAGCCGCGCGCCTGCGGGGGGCATTGTCTAGAACTTGAGTACCTTCACGTACCGCACGTGCGGCAATGCGCGCAGCTTCTGCTGAATTGCTTCCGGCACCACCTGATCGACACCCACGATGGCTATCGCGTCTTCCTCTGCGGCCTGGCGGCCCAGGTGGAAGGTCGCGATATTGATATTTGCCTCACCCAACATGGTGCCCAGGGCGCCAACAAATCCGGGCTTGTCTAGATTGTTGATCAACAGCATCACCGGGTGAAAATCCGCCTCCAGCGACATGCCCTTGACCTCCACTATCTTTGCGCTCCCCGCATTCACCACTCCGGCGAGGGTGCGCCAGCGGCCGCCGGTGAGGACTTTGATTCGGATCAATGATCCATAGATCGGCGAGGTGGCGCGTTTGGATTCAGTCAGAGAAGTTCCCTTCTCCTTCAGCACGGCCGGGGCGGACACCATGTTGATGTCAGGCATCAGAGGTCGCATCACGGCCGCCAACGCGACGGCGGTCAGAGGCTGAGTGTTGAGGTGTGCGACATCGCCCTCGTACTCGATCTCGAGTGCTTCAATGCCCTCATCTGCAATCTGACCCGCAAAAGAGCCGAGCTTGTCGATCAGCCCGATAAACGGTTTTAATCGAGGTGCTTCCTCGGCGCTGATGGAGGCCATGTTGATTGCGTTGGTGACCGCGCCGGTGAGCAAGTAGTCCGACATCTGCTCTGCAACCTGTATGGCGACATTCTCTTGTGCTTCGTTCGTGCTTGCGCCGACATGAGGCGTGGCGACGAAATTGGCCGCGCCGAAAAGTACGCTGTCTTTAGCCGGCTCGGTCACGAATACATCGAAACCCGCGGCGGCGACCTGCCCGCTGTCAAGCGCCGCGCGCAAAGCCGCCTCATCGACGAGCCCGCCGCGCGCGGCATTCACAATGATGACGCCTCTCTTGGTCTTGGCAAGCGCCTCCGCCGACAGGATATTTCTCGTCTTGTCGGTCAGCGGGGTGTGCAGCGAAATCAGGTCCGCGCGCGACAACAAATCCTCGAGCTCGACCTTCTCCACGCCGAGCTTGATCGCGCGCTCCGGCGACAGGAAGGGATCGTACGCGATCACCTTCATCTTGAGCGCCAGTGCGCGCTCGGCGACCAACGAACCGATGTTGCCGCAGCCGATCACGCCAAATGTCTTGGCGTAGAGCTCAATCCCCATGAAGCGGTTTTTTTCCCATTTCCCTGCCTGCGTGGACTGGTCCGCCGCCGCAATCTGGCGCGCGGCGGCAAAGAGCAGCGCAATCGCATGCTCGGCAGTGGTGATGGAGTTGCCAAACGGGGTGTTCATGACCACGATGCCGCGAGCAGTCGCCGACGCAAGGTCAATGTTGTCGACCCCAATGCCGGCACGGCCGATGACTTTGAGTCCGCCGGCCGCTGCGATGACGTCCTTATCCGCCTTCGTCGCAGATCGCACTGCCAAACCATCGTAACCGCCGATGATGCTCACCAGCTCAGATTTCTTCAGCCCGATGCGCACGTCCACATCGATGCCGCGGCTGCGAAAAACGTCGAGAGCTCTCGGACTTAATTCATCGGCGATGAGAACCTTGGGCACGGATCTTCCTTTATTGGCGTTTGTCGAGTCTTTCAAGGCAGGTGTGAAATGCCCAGTCGAGCCACGGAGTCAGCAACTGTAGATCCGTCTGCTCGATCGTGGCGCCGCACCACAGGCGCAGGCCCGGGGGTGCGGATCGATACGAGGCCGCATCGAGCGCGACGCCCTCCTTTTCAAGGAGCGCGGCAAGGTTCTTGGCAAACTCAGCCTGGGTTTCCTTCGGAAGTGAAGTCACGTTTTCATGGACTACTTTTAGGCAGACACTGGTATTGCTGCGAATCAGGGGATCCGACACCAGGAAATCCACCCACGCTGTCCGGGCGACCCATTCATTGAGCACCTGCGCGTTACTGTCCGCGCGCGCTTGAAGCGCGGCAAGACCGCCGATGCGCTCCGCCCATTTGAGGGCATCGAGATAGTCCTCGGTAGCGAGCAACGATGGCGTGTTGATGGTCGCACCTTCGAACAACTCGTGATCCAATTTCCCTTTTTTAGTCATACGGAAAATCTTGGGCAGCGGCCGCGGCGGTACGTAGCTTTCCAATCGCGCAACCGCACGAGGCGACAACACCAACATGCCGTGGGCCGCCTCGCCCCCCAACACTTTCTGCCAGGAGAAGGTCACCACATCGCACTTGGACCAGTCGATTGGTTGCGCAAAGACAGCGCTGGTCGCATCGTTGAACGTGACGCCTTGGCGATTCGCAGGGATCCAGGAAAAATTGGGGATCTTGACGCCCGCGGTCGTGCCGTTCTGCGCGAAGATGATATCTGCCGTCTCACGTGCGAGAGACAGATCCGGCAGCACACCATATGGCCGGCCGAGATGAATGCGGCAATCCTCTAGCCTTAGCTGTTCGACCGCATCGGTGACCCACTCCTCGCCGAAACTCTCCCAGGCGAACACATCGACCGGACGTGGACCCAGCATGGACCACATGGCCATTTCGACGGCACCGGTGTCAGATGCCGGCACGATGGCGATCTTGAAATCAGAGGGCACGCCCAGCACCGAGCGCGTTCGGTCGATCACCTCTTTGAGCTTCGCCTTTCCGGCTTTGGAGCGATGCGAGCGGCCCAACACTGCGCCTTCAAGGGCTTGCAGGTTCCACCCCGGGCGTTTCTTGGTTGGGCCAGATGAAAATCGTGCATCAGCCGGGCGGACGTCCGGCGGCGGTATGTGTGTCGTCAATTCTTACTCCCATCCTTACAGATGAGCGTCCGCCGTTGGGAGCGGATGGCCCGTTGGCAAGAATAGAGCCTTCTTGCGAGGTGTCAATCAAAGGATGGTGCAAAGCTATAACTTCTGGTCATACGTCTATGCCGCGGAAGCCTCACTTACGCGCCGCGAGCTTCCCGAGAGCTAACTCAGCGGTTTGCCATGCCGGCCGGCGCCGCCGCTGAAGGTCATGGCTCCCGCGGCGGTCTCGCCCGAGGCAAGCGTAACCTGGCCATGCGCGATTTCATTGGCGATCGCGTTCTCCTCGCTCAGGCCCCATTGTTCGATCGCGGACAGCCGATCGTGGCGCATCGCCGTCTGCGGAAAACTCGACAGCTGCTGCGCCAGGGCAATGGCGGCGGGCAACGCCTGGCCGTCCGGGACGCAGCGATTGATCAAGCCCATGCTCAGTGCCTCCGTGGCATCGATAGACCGACCGCTCAAGATGAGATCCATTGCTCGGCCGTGACCGATGATGCGCGGCAGACGAATGGTGCCCAAATCCACCAGCGGAATGCCGAAGCGGCGGTTGAAGACGCCGAAGATCGCACCGGCGCCCGCGATCCGAAGGTCGCACCACAGAACCAATTCCAGACCGCCGGCCACGGCGGGACCCTCGATGGCGGCGATGACGGGCTTGGACAATCGCAGCCGCGGCGGTCCCATGGGAGAGTCGCCGCTCGCAGAGAGGGTAACGCGATCTCCCGAAGCAAGGGCTTTCAAATCGGCCCCGGCGCAGAAAACATCGTCGCCGCCGGTGAACACCGCGACGTCGAGTCCGCCATCCGCATCGAAAGCGCGAAATGCCGCAGAAAGCGATTGAGCTGTTGCCGCATCCACGGCGTTGCGCCGTTCCGGACGCAGCATGCGGATTACCGCGACTCGATCAATCGTCGTGACAGACACTGACATGTGGCACCTCGTAAAATGGATCGAGAACATAGCATGCGCTAAGCTCGCACCACCGTAGTGAGGAGTCGTCGATGCGCAGTCAACCGGGCATGGCCGTGGTTTGTGGGTTGGCCTTCATGCTCCACGGCAACGCCAGGGCGGCGGGCGGCGATGCCTGCACATACTTGACCGGCCTCCAAATCAGCACCGTCCTCGGCGTCGCAATCGACGCCGGACAGCACATCGGTCCCGGTGGCGCGCTCTGCGGGTGGGGAGAACCCAATGACCCCAATCACAGCGGAAAGCATGTGCTGCTCACGCTGTATCGCGCGGTGGGCAAGATAAGTCCCGTCGAACGCTTCGAAAACGGCAAGACTCCGATTCAGGGCATCCCGAAGACACCGGTCAGGGGCGTCGGCGATGATGCCTATTTCATCGACACGCCCGGCTTTGGCTTGGGTCTCAACGTCAAGAAAGGCAGTTCCGCGTTTCAGGTGAAGGTGTTCGGATTTTCGCCGGAGCAGATCAAAGCCTTCGAAATGACCCTGGCGCAAGACGTTTTATCCAAGCTCTGATGGCGCCCGCCCCGCACCATGTGGTGATCGTGGGCGCCGGGTTCGGCGGACTGTCCGCCGCTCAGGAGCTGGCCGGCGCCGGGGTTCGGATCACCATCATCGATCAGCGCAATCATCACTTGTTCCAGCCGCTGCTCTATCAAGTTGGCACCGCCGCGCTCGCCACCTCGGAAATCGCGTGGCCCATACGTTTTTTGTTGCGCAAGCGCGAGGACGTGACGACGCTGCTGGGCACGGTCTGCGGCATCGACACGCACAATCGCCGCGTCAACCTGCAGGACGGCGCCAACGTCGAGTTTGATACGTTGATTCTCGCGACGGGCGCCCGCCATGCCTATTTTGGGCATGACGAATGGGAGCCGTTTGCGCCGGGACTCAAGACGTTGGAGGACGCCACTTCAATTCGCCGCCGAGTGCTGCTGTCGCTCGAACATGCCGAACGCGAAACGGACCCTGCACGGCGTGCCGCACTGCTGACCTTCGCCATCGTCGGCGGAGGTCCGACCGGTGTGGAATTGGCCGGCGCGATCGTGGAGTTGGTGTACCAGAATCTCGTGGGTGAATTTCGCCACATCGACACCCGGAAGGCGCGTGTGCTGCTGATCGAGGCGGGACCGCGGCTGCTGCCGGCTTTCGCGCCGGATCTTTCGGCCTATGCGCTTCGGTCGCTGCAGCGCTTGGGTGTTGAGGTGAGGCTGGGGTCGGCCGTGACCGACTGCAACTCGAATGGCATCAGGATGGGCGAGGAGACGGTGGCCGCGGAGGTAATCCTATGGGCCGCCGGTGTGCGTGCATCGCCCGCCGCCGCGTGGCTGGGTGCGCCGGCCGACAACGCCGGCCGCGTTAGAGTCGAGCCCGATCTCACTGCGCCGGGCCATCCGGAAATCTTCGTCATCGGCGACACGGCGACTGTGAATGTGTGGAACGGAAAGCCGGCGCCCGGCATCGCGCCGGCCGCCAAGCAACAGGGCATCCATGTGGCCCGCACCATCAAGCGACGCTTGGCCGGCGATTCGCAACCTAGGCCGTTTCGCTATCGCCACGCGGGCGATCTGGCCACCATCGGCAAGCGCTCAGCGGTGATCGACTTCGGCTGGTGCAAGCTCAAGGGCTGGATCGCGTGGTGGGTCTGGGGATTGGCGCATATTTATTTTCTGATCGGCCTGCGTAATCGGCTCGCCGTCGCGCTGAGCTGGTTATGGATTTACCTAACCGGCAACCGCAGCGCCTGCCTCATCACGCAGGTCGATCACAATCCACCCAAGCAATAGCGCCCGCAGCGGCTCTTTACGCAGGGCCGATAAAAGGCGAACCTTACCGCCCTATGGCTACCGCAAACGCAAAATCCAAGACCCCGCGCAAGAAAAAAGCCGCGGCGACCAAGCGCACTCGGGGCAAGTTGGCGCCCGGCGCCAACGCGCGCGGCCTGGATGCCGGCCAAGTGGCCATCGCCTTGGACAGCCCGGACATCGCCGAGGTGGTTGCCTTGGTGCGCAGCGTCGGGGGTGCACCGATCGGCGCCTATCGAGACCCGCTGGGCGGCCGCGCTTTGGTGCTGGCCTCGTTGCCGCTCAATGCGCTGCAGCCGACCCCGTTTCAGCGCGACCTGTCGCCCACGCATGCGAAGCGGCTGGCGGTGAAGATCGACGAAACCGCCGCGTTCTTGGACCCCTTGATCGTCGTGCGCGGCGAGGAGGGGCGTTTCTGGACGCCGAACGGCCGGCATCGTCTGGCCGCCGGCAAAGTTCTGGGCCTCAAGCAAATTACCGTGTTGATCTCGCCCGACGAGACGCTGGCGTATCGCATTCTGGCCCTCAACACCGAAAAAGCGCACAACTTGCGCGACCGCAGCCTGGAAGTGATCCGCATGGCGCGCAGTCTCGCCAAACGTCACAGCACGTCGAAGGAGTCGCAGTACACCGCGGAATTCGAAGCCGCCGAACTCCTGACCTTGGGCATTGTTTATGAGAAGTCGTCGCGCTTTGCCGGCGGCGCCTACAGTTCCTTTCTCAAAAAAGTCGACCGCTTCAGCGATCGCACGCTGCCCGCCAGCCTGCGCGAACGCGAAGGCCACGCCGCGCGCCTGCTGGAAATCGATGCGCGCGCCAAAAAGATCATCGAGACGCTGCAGGCACGCGGCTTCAAATCGCCGTATCTGCGCAACTATGTCGTGGCGCGCATCAATCCGGTGCGTTTTCACAAGGCAAAAAAGGGCGATACAAAACCACCGATGCCCCTGGCTCAAGCTCTGACGCGCATGGCCGCGGCGGCCAAGAATTTCAAGGTGGAATCGGTGTCGAGCGCGGACCTGGCTTGGGTCGCGGTCGGTGCCGGAACCCAAGAATAAACGGAGACGCGCATGATTGAGCGCCAGATCGAAATTTCCACCGCGGATGGACGGATGAACACCTTCATCTGCCATCCCGAACGGCTCGGGCCGCATCCGGCCATTATTTTTTTCATGGACGCGCCGGGTATTCGCGAGGAATTGCGCGACATGGCGCGCCGTCTGGGAACGGTCGGCTACTACGTGATGCTGCCGAATTTGTACTACCGCTCGAACGTCGAGGAGCTGGGCTCGGTCGTGGGCGAGGCCAATGTGGCCAAACGCCAGAAGGCACTGCAGCTCATGACCACGATCAACATCCCGATGGTGATGCAGGATGTCGATGCGCTGCTGGCCTTTGCCGGCAAGGACAAGGCAGCTTCAACGAAGCCGATGGGGTGCCTCGGCTACTGCATGAGCGGCCAGTACGCCATGAATGCCGCCGTACGCCACAAGGATATGATCCGAGCGGCGGCGTCAATGTATGGCGTTGCGCTGGTTACGGACAAGCCCGACAGTCCGCATCTCGCTCCGCAGCGCACGGGTGCACGCCTGTACTTCGGTTGCGCAGAGAACGATCAATACGCGCCCATGGAAGTGATCGAGCGGCTGCGCATGGAAATCGCGGCCAAAGGCGGGAATGCGGAAGTGGAGGTCTATCCCGGCACTGCGCACGGATTCGCGTTCGCCTCGCGCACCGTGTATGACAAGCCGGCGGCGGAGCGCCACTGGGAGCGTTTGTTCTCGTTGTTCGGCGAGGCGCTCAAAGGTTAGGGCAGGGGAGCCGTTTCGCGCTCGTCCAGATACTGGCGCATATTCTTGAACAAATCGCCGCGTGCGGGTTTGCGGCCGAGTCTAATTCGGCAGAACGGCAGCCCGTTCACGAGTGCGCAATTCTCGCTCAGCCAAAGAACGCCGTCCGCGTTGTTCCGCGGACGGTTCTCGGCCCACGGCGGATTGGTATCGGCAGGCTCCATGTGATTCTTGCGAATCCATTCCAATTGCGCAGCCGACATTCCAGACAGATTACGGTAGAGCTTTTCCCGCTCCGCGGCTTCCAGCTGGCTGCGAACCGCCCACTCTGCCTCCTGCGTCCAATCGATGGGCGGAGCCAATGTGATCGCGTTCTGCGTGTCCGGGCTGCTGTCCGGTTGGACCGCGCTCTCGGGGCTTTCACTCTTGGGACTGTCGCTCTGCGGAGCGGGCCGCTTTTCGCGCGGAATCTGATTTGCATTGGGTTTGATGGGCACTGCCGCAGGCTGGGGCTGGTCGGAACGCCGCAGGAAATTGATGAAGAAGGGTTCAGGGACCAGGTGCGCGGCGATCAGCCAGCGCGATGACCTCGCCAGCATGATGCCGCCGGAAACATGCAGCAAAAGCACGGCAAAGAAAACCGTCAGGCGCCAGTTTTCGTGCTCCTGGCGCCCGTACCCTGAATAGGCTTTCATTGAAAACCCCCAAGCTGACTAGACAGGCCGGAACGCGTTCAGTTCGGTAATATGGCTCGATGAATGCTGAGCCCGAAGTCACGCCGCGGCTTGCCGCCACCACGATTCTGGTGCGCCCCCGCGGAAGTCAGCCTGAAATACTTTTGTTGAAGCGCGGCGAGCATGCGCGCTTCATGCCCAATGCCTACGTTTTTGCCGGCGGCGCGCTCGATCTCAATGACGAAAGCGCCGATGTATACCGCTTATGCAGGGGCTTGGATGACGGACGCGCAAGCGAGCAACTGAAGGTGCCGTCGAACGGGCTGCGCTTCTTCGTGGCCGCAGTGCGCGAAGCGTTCGAGGAATGCGGATTGCTCTTCGCCTACGACTCGCGCGGCGACGTGGTGAACTTGAGCCTCTGGGGCGAATCGCAATTGCGTGAGATGCGGCTGCGGCTTTCCGCCGGCGAGGTGAGCTTTGCGGAACTCTGCCTGACGCAGGGCTGGCGCCTCGCGGTCGACAAACTGGCGTTCTTTAGTCATTGGATTACGCCGCCCGGCAGGCTGCGCTTCGACACCCGATTTTTCCTGTGCTCAGCG
Source organism: Steroidobacteraceae bacterium (assembly GCA_035488895.1). Lineage (GTDB taxonomy): Bacteria > Pseudomonadota > Gammaproteobacteria > Steroidobacterales > Steroidobacteraceae > Bog-1198. The sequence goes on along the minus strand of DATHKV010000256.1, from coordinate 61,484 downwards.
CCGCCCGGTCAGACGGCGAGTCTAGTCGGCAACGAAATGTCGGAATTGGTTTGGCGCACCGCCGCCGAAGCCTTGTCGGAACACGCCAACAAGCAATTGCTCTTGATGTATCCGACGCGCGTGATCTTGAAGGAGATTGCCGCCATGCGCGGCATCGACGAGTTGTTCGACTTCGCCGGCCGGCCCCGGGTCATTGAGCCCATTACCCCGGTGATGCCGCCCGGAGTTCGGCCGGAATGGGAGCGATAACCGGCTATCCCTGTGCGGCGAAGATCTTGCGAACCGCATCCATGGTGTCGGCATCCTCGGCCCGTTTGTCATCGCGGTAGCGCTTGACCCGCGCGAGGCGCAGCGCCATACCACCGGGATAGCGCGTGCTGGTCTGCAGATCGCTGAACGCAATCTCCACCACCAGCTCGGGCCGGATGTACACGGTGCCGGTGTCGCGGCGCGTCTCGCGCGCCAAAAATTCCTTGGTTTGCCACGTGAGCATGGCGTCGGTGAGTCCCTTGAAGGTTTTGCCCAGCATGACGTACTCGCCGGTGGCCGGATCGAGCGCGCCCAGGTGCAGATTGGAAAGTTTGCCGGTGCGCCGGCCATAACCCCACTCGGCGCCGAGCACGACCAGATCGAGCGTATGAACGCGCTTGATCTTGAGCCAGCTGGCGCCGCGATTGCCGGCCTCATAGGGAGCATCCAGGGCCTTGGCCATGACGCCTTCATGGCCGGCGGCGAGGGCCGCTTCATAGAATGCGCGCGCGGCAGGTTCCGAATCGGTCACCAAACGTGGGACCAGCATGGATGCAGGGACCGCCTTGGCCAGGGCCGCAAAGCGTTCCTCCGTCGCCCGGCCGGCAAGGTTCTCCTCACCGATTCGCAGGCAGTCGAAAAAGAAGGCTTCGATGGGCAATGTACCGCGCGACGCTTCGACATTGAGCTTGCGGCCGAATCGGCGCATCGTGACCTGAAAGGGATGCGGACGCCGCGACGCATCGAACGCAATCGCCTCGCCGTCGAGCACCAGGGTGCGCTCCGAAAACGTGCGCACACGCTCGGCGATCTCCGGGATGGCCGCGCCGATCTCGTTCAAGCTGCGCGTGTAAATGCGCACCTCCTCGCCCAGCTTGTGCACCTGAATGCGCGCCCCATCCATTTTCCATTCGAGCGCCGCCGCGCCGTGAATGATCTGCAAGGCTTCGGCCACATCCACAGCCGTTTGCGCCAGCATGGGCGAGACCGGCGAGAAGACCTCGAGCTGAAATTTTTCGAGCGCATCGATGCCGCTGCCAAAGGCTGCGAACGCCACGACGCCAAGGCTCTTGCCGTACATCGCCGCGCGGCGCACGGCGGCCGCCGGTAGATCGGCCGCGGCGGCAATGGCGTCCAGCATGACGCCGGCCAACGCCCCTTGCCGCAATTCTCCGATCAGAAGACGCAACAGAAACTGCTGTTCGGACCGGGTCGATTGCGAAAACAGCTCCTGCAGGGCGTGTGCGCGCCGCGCCGCGGATCCGCTGCCGCGAATCTCCGCAAGATCCGCAAGGCGTCGATCGACCTCGGCAAGCGACAGCGTCTCGGATGGCGCAGCCGGTGTGGCGGCGGCGGCCCGCACGGCCGCGTAGCCCACGCCAATCTTTCCCTGCGTCATTTCGCCCGACAGAAAGTGCACACCGATGCCGATTTCCTCGGGCGCCAGTGATCTGAGCAACGCGGCCAATTCCAGCACTTTGACGCGGCGAGCCGCTGTCGCGCCCACCCGCTCAGAGGCTCGTACGAGTTCCGCCAGCAAGGTCACTTACGCGCTACCGCGCCAATCCAGCCCGCCAAGGCGTTGATCATGTCATCGTTGATTTGAGCATCGGTGAATCGGCTGCGCGCCGGCACATGGAAGGAATGGTCCGCGTCCGGCAGCAAGAGGAGCGTCGCCCGATCGCCCAAGAGCGTGATCAGCGGGTTGAGCAATTCGGGCTCGGCATACACATCCCGCGCGCCTTGCAAAAATAGCAGCGGAATTTTCACCTTGAGCAGGTGCGCAGCGCGCGAATCGGAGGGCTGCTTGGGTGGATGCAACGGGAATCCTAGAAACGCCAGGCCGCGAACCTCCGGAAGCGGATTCGCCGCCTGTGCCTGCGAGGTCATGCGCCCGCCGAAAGACTTGCCGCCCGCGAACAGCGGCAACGACGGCAGCAAGCCGCGGGCGGTATCCACTGCGGCTCGCACCGTGGCGTGGCACAGCGAGGGCGGGTCGGGCCGCCGGCTGAGTTTTTCCATGTACGGGAATTGGTAGCGCAGCGTGGCGATGCCGCGAGCGGCCAGGTCATTGGCCAAATTCACCATGAAGGCATGCTGCATACCGGCACCCGCACTGTGCGCCACCACGAAACACGCCTTGGAGCCTTCAGGTGCTGTCAGCAGTCCGGACACCCGCGTCGCTGCGTCGACGTCGATGTGCACCGGCTTGGATTCGGGGCTATTCACGCTTGAGTTTTCGGCAGCTCGGATCGGTGGAAGTTCAGGTCTTTGAGCGCGTTATGTGCTTGATGGCATCGGACAGCGAGCGCGCACCGGCAGTATAGTCCTTCCAGGGCTTGCTCTTCCCGAGCAAGGCCGGTGCGCTGCGCACGGTAAACAATTTCGGATCGAGGCCCTTCTTCACATCCCGCCAAACGACCGGCATCGACACCGGTGCGCCTTCCCGGGCTCGCGGCGACAGCACCGCCACTGCGGTGGCCATGCGGTCATTGCGCAAATAGTCCAGGAAAATTCGACCGGAGCGCTTCGCCTTGGACATGTTGTCGAGATAGCGCGTCGGGCTGTCCTGCGCCATCTGTGCGCACACCAGGTGTGCGAAATTTTTGGCAACGGGCCACGCGACCGCCTTCTTGCCCTCGATCAAGGGCGTCACCACATGCAGACCCTTGCCGCCCGTGGTCTTGCAGAAACAGACCAAGCCGACCTTTTCCAGCCGTTCGCGGATGTCGAGCGCCGCCGCAATGACGGCATCGAATTTCACATCCGGTGCGGGATCCAAATCGAACACCAGCCGGCCCGCGCTTTCCGGATCGTTGCGCGCGCAATTCCAGGGATGCAGTTCCAGAGCGCCGATTTGCGCCACGGCCGCCAGCGCCTCGACCCGGTCGATCTGCACATAGGCAGCTTTGTCGCCGCGTACTTTGACGAGGTCAAACAGCTCGGAGATGCCCGCCATCGCGTGGCGCTGAAAAAATTGTTGGCCGGTGATGCCGTCGGGCGCGCGCACCAGGGAGCAGGGCCGTCCGGCGAGATGGGGCAGCAGCCAGTCTCCCACCTGTTCATAGTAGCGGCCAAGATCGAGCTTGGTCACCGGCTTGCCGTCGCCCGCGTGGGGCCACAGCGCCTTGTCCGGCTTCGACAGCGTCACGCCCATCACGGTCGATGGTCCTGCAGCCGGCGCGGCGGTCTTTGACTTGCGCGACGCAGCGGCTCGCGCGGGCCGCGAGCGCGCACCCTCAGAGGGTGCTTTGCTTTCCACGGATTTTTGCATGGCCGGCGTCTCCGCAACTACGTCGTGTGGATTCTTGTCCTCGCGCAGGCCCTTGAACGCAGCCTGGCGAATATTTCCCGAACTGGTCCAGCCTTCGAATTCGATTTCGGCGACGAGATCGGGCTTCAGCCATCGCACGTTGCTTTCCTTCGGCGGCGCGTTGGCGCCTTCGAACGGACTCTTCTCGCGTGTGAGCTTTTGCAGTTTGGGCAGCAGTGTTTTCACGATCTCGCGGCCGTAGCCGGTGCCGATGCGTCCGACATAAACCAATTCGCCGTCCCGATAGACGCCCGCGAGCAGGGATCGCAACGTTCCGGCCTCGGTGGTCCAACCACCCAACACGACTTCCTGCCCTCCTCGGCATTTGGCCTTCACCCAGCGATCGCTGCGGCCGGAGAAATACGCGGCGTCGAGTTTCTTCGAAATGATGCCTTCGAGCCCGATCTTACAAGCCGAAGCCAGCACCGCCTCGGCATTGGACTGAAGATGCGATACGTAACGGATTTGGGCCGCTGCCTTCTGCGCGGTCAGGAATTTTTCGAGCCGGGCTTTGCGATCGCTCAAGGGCAGGGTGCGCAAGTCCTCGCGTCCCTCGAACAACAGGTCGAAGACATAGAACACCAGCTCGTCGGACTGCTCCGCCGACAGCGCGGCTTGCAATGCGCCAAAATTCGGCAGCTGACGCTCGTCGAGCGCGACGATTTCGCCGTCGATGATGCAATCGGAAAATTCGGCGGCATCCTGTGCAATGGCCTTGAATCGTTCGGTCCAGTCGAGCCCCGTGCGCGTGCGAATCACCGCATCGCCCTTTTCCACACGCAGCTGCGCGCGATAGCCGTCGAATTTGACCTCGTGGCCCCAGCCCGCGTAATCCGGAGGCCGGTCCACCAGCTTCGCCAACTGCGGCTCGATGAATGTGGGCAGCGATTTCACCATGATCGGCTTCACGCGGACCTTCTTGGCGGAGGTCTTCACGGCGACCGCTTTCTCGGCGCGCGTGTTTTTGGTTTCATCGCTGCCCTTGCTGTGCCACACGGCGTCAGCCTTGGCGGGTGTCGTTGTGGCCAGCATGAAGGGTTTGGGCCGCTTGCCCTTGCCGTTGCCGATCTGCTGCATCGTGCGGCCGGACGCCACGGAGCGATCCTCATCGAGAACGGCGTCGCCGCCATCGGCATTCGATTCGGCATCGCGATGCTTGATCAAAAGCCAATTGGTGCGCTTGCCGCCAAAGCGATCACCGCGCATGCGCACCAGCACCCAACTGCCCTTCAGCTTGTCGCCGTCCAGCGTGAATTTCAGGTCGCCGGCCGCAAAGGCATCTTCCGTGGTCTTGGTTCCTTCCGGACTCCAAAAGCCGCGGTCCCACAGCATGACCGTGCCGCCGCCGTACTCGCCCTTCGGTATCGTGCCTTCGAAATCGCCGTAGTCGAGCGGATGGTCCTCGACCTCGACGGCGAGACGCTTGTCGGCGGGATTGAGCGAAGGTCCCCGCGCCACAGCCCAGGACTTGAATACGCCGTCCCATTCCAGCCGCAAATCATAGTGCAGCTGCCGCGCGGCGTGCTTCTGCACCACGAACCGCAAGCGCGAAGAAGCCGCTACCCGCTGCTCGCCCGAAGGTTCGTCGGTTTTTGTAAAGTCGCGCTTGGTGCGATAGACGGAGAGCGCCGGCTTCGCCATGTCATGTGCCCTAGGAGCCTGTCTGAGCATTCAACGTGAGCCGCGTTGGCAGCGAGAGGGAGCAGCGGATGCAAGGCGCGCGGCGCAGGCCGTGGTGGGGTCCACGGACAAGCCGCGCAACACCGCAGACGCCGCTCTCGCTGCCAACCCTCCGGGACCGGGCAGATTTCGTTTCATGCTTTGTTGTCGCCTCCTCATTGGGATCAAACCCAACCGCGTCGGCTCCGCCTCGCCTGAAACGAAATCTGCCGCGGTCGCGGCCACGTTGAATGCTCAGACAGGCTCCTTATCCATCATGCGACGGTAGGCGAGCAAGTGACGCAGCGAGGCTTTGGGATCCTGGGCGCGTTCGTAAAGCCGTGCCAGGTTGAAGTGCGCGTCGGCGAACTGCGGATCGAGCGCGATCGCCTCGCGATAGGCCGCAATGGCATCCGGCTCACGCTCCAGATCTTCCAGCACCACGGCGAGATTGAATGCGATGAAAGGATCCGCCTTCGCGCCCACGCGATAGACGTGTTCCGCGTCGGCGAGCCGCCCGGCCAGGTGCAGAAGCCTGCCCAAATTGATCCGCGCGTCCATGTGATTGGGATCGGCCTTGAGGCACAGCTCATAGGCTTTTTGCGCGGCTGCAGGGTTGCTGTCTTCCAGGCTGATCGCGCGAGCGTAGTGATCATCGGCGGATTTTGCATTGGCAGCGCCGGCGGCGCTGTCAGACAAAGCCGCAGGTGCGCCCGGCGTTTCCTGACGCGAAATCACGTGCAGGTGGCCCTTCTCCTCAACGATTTCCAAGGCCAGAGCGTACTGGCCCGACTCGGACTCGCGCAGCGTCCGCCCCTCGCGAATCGCGATGCGATTGCCGAGCGCGGTGAGCGAGATTTTATTGAGTGCCGAGCCTTCCGGCAGGGCGGAACGCAACTCCTGCAGCGTCTTGTTGATTCTTTGCGAGGAAATTTTCGCCGCGCGCAGCGCGCTGGCGGTGCGCAGCACCACGAGATCGTGAAAGGAGTAGTGCAGCCTGCCCGAACGCCTGACCGGCTGAATGTTTCCCGCGCGCGCTAAGGCACGAACAGCCGAAGCCGGTAATCCGAACAGCCGCTCCAGGTCTTTCGTGTCGTAGGCATGCATCTCATCTGCGGGCGGACTTGCGCGCTGACCCAGCCGCAGCCGCGCGCTTGGGCGCCTTGCGTTCCTTCAAATCCGTCGCCTTCGAGCCGCGCGCATCGATGCTCGCGCGCAAGGCCTCCATCAGGTCGATGACATTGCCGCCCTTGGCCGCCACCGGCCCTTCCGCCAGCGACACTTCCTTGCCCTCGACTTTTTTCTGAATCGCCGCCTGCACGCGGGCGCGATGCTCATCGGCAAACTCGTTGGCGTCGAAGCGTTTCGCCGCCAGATGCTCGATGAGTTGCTGCGCCAGTTTCAGCTCCGGTTCCGACACCGGCGCGGCCTCGATCCCCAAATCCTTCAGATCGCGCACCTCGGCCTTGAAATGCAGCTGATGCAGCGCCAGGCCGTCTTCGATTGGACGGATCACCACGATGTGTTCCTTGCCGCGCGAAATCCAGCGGCCGACCGCGCATTGACGCGACTTGCGCAGCGCCGTCGCGAGCAGGGTATACGGCTTCGCGCCGCCCTTGTCGGGCGCGAGATAGTACGTGCCGTCGAAGTACAGCGGATCCACCGATTCGAGCGGTACGAACTGACCGATGTCGATGGCGTGGCTGGTCGTATCCTCGAGCGCCTTCAATTCCTCGGCGCTGAACATGACGTATTGGTCCTTCGCGAATTCATAGCCCTTGACCATTTCGGAGCGCTCGACGACTTTGCCGTCGTTCACCGCGATGTATTGCTGCTTGACGCGCGAGCCGTCTTTTTGACGCAGCAAATTGAAGGAGATGCGTTCGGAGGAAACCGTTGCGGAATACAGTTTCACCGGAATGGCGACAAGCCCGAACGAGATTGTCAGCGAAGCGATTGATCGAGCCTGGGTAGCCATTGTCGTTATCCCTCAAAGCTTAGGAATGCGATTCTTTCTGATTTTATTGAATAAACGCGCGCAAGACCTTCGATTGTCTACGATTTATGCGCTCTAGCCTAGGAACAATGCAAGGGCGTTTCAAGTGAATTTGCCGCAAATTCATGTAGGTACTTAAGAAGACGCGGGAGGCCGCCGCCTCCCGCTCAGGCAAGCCCGCCACCACACCACCGGATTAAAAGCTCTTTAAATACAGACGCTTAGATCTATGCCTGGCGCGCGGCCGCCCTCACGGGCAGCTTCCATTCCGGGCGGATGAAATGGCAGGTGTAGCCATTCGGAATTCGTTCCAGATAGTCCTGATGCTCAGGTTCCGCCTCCCAGAAATCCCCCGCCGGCACCACCTCGGTGACCACCTTCCCCGGCCAAAGTCCCGACGCCTCGACGTCCGCGATGGTGTCTTCCGCAACGTGCTTTTGCTCATCGCCGATATAGAAAATCGCGGAACGATAGCTCAAGCCGCGGTCATTTCCCTGCCGATTCAATGTCGTGGGGTCGTGAATCTGGAAGAAGAATTCGAGCAACTGACGGTAGCTGATCAATTTCGGATTGAAGATGACCTCAATCGCCTCAGCGTGCGTGCCGTGATTGCGGTAGGTCGCATTGCGTACATCGCCGCCCGAGTAGCCCACCCGTGTCGAGATGACGCCGGGGTAGCGCCGCAATAAGTCCTGGACGCCCCAGAAGCAGCCACCTGCAAGAATGGCGCGTTCGGTTGGTGCAGACATGTGAACTCCTACAAATGCGAAAGGCGCTGCGTCGCGCGATCTGCGTATTATATACGCCATGCACGCAAAGACGTTTCTGGCGGCACTGGCCGTGCTGGGATTTTCATTGTCCGCCGCAGCGGCTGCGGGCGATGCAGCCAAACACGAGCGCAGCGCGGCGCAGTCAATCGATCCGCAGGCCCTGACGACTCTCACGAAGGGTATGAGCAAGAGCAAGGTCAAATCCTTGCTGGGCGAACCGTGGCGCACCGTGCAGTACAACGATCTGGACGATATCGAAAACGAATTCTGGGAGTATCGAGGCAAGGATGCACAGGGCCCATTCCGCGTGCACATCGAGTTCGACAAGCAGGGCAGCGTCGTGCTCGTCGCCAAAATTCCTGAGCGCACAGCCGAAGCCAAAGGCACGCCGCCGAAAAACTAGTTCACATTTCTTGACATTCGATTAGGACATCACCTGTCGGTGTGTCAGCCGAATCCCACGTTTCGTTCCGCAATTCCCCGGACTCTGCCAATTGATATTTCGTATATCAATGCGCACTCGATATGGAAGTCAGAACTACAGCGAGATGCAAAGCACGGCCCAACTCTAATTTTAAATTTCGTCATCGGGGGAATTGTCCATGTCTCACATCAAAGTGCCTCGGCTGGCCAAAGGATTTGGCTGTTCAATTTTGATCGCGCTTGGAATCGCATCTCAAGCGCTTGCTCAAGGACCGGCGGTTGCCTATCCACCCTATGGATCCGCAATCCCCATCATCACCAACACCGAGCATCGTTCCGGCGCGGTGGGAGAAGACACGCAGAAGATGCCGGCCCCCAATGGGCCGAACGAAGAATCCATTTGGAACATGAAAGTCGAAGGGTTCAATGACAATCAAGCCCGGCCCATCTACCAACCCTTGATCGTCAATCAAAACGGCCGGGAGATCATGTACAACGGCGACTTGTCGGGCACTGCGATGAATCCGCAGACCGGCGTTTCCGAATCCAACGGCACCTCGATCATCGACGTCACCAACGTCAAGCGTCCGAAATTTCTGTTTCACATTCCCGGACCCGATCCCATCAACGGCTCGTTCGCGGCGGCCGGCGCGCAAATGGTGCGCGTCTGTCCGGGCAGCACCATGCCCAACGCCGCGGCCAACGGCATCGTCGGAAAATTCTTTTTGCTGCGCGCCTTCGGCAACGCGGGCGCGAATGAATCGCATCAAATCTGGGATGTGACGGAGCCGTCGGCGCCGAAATTCCTCACCACGATCTTGAGCGGATTGAGCAACACGCACAAAAGCTGGTGGGAGTGCGACACCGGCATCGCCTATCTGGTGGCAGGCGCCGTGAGCGACGGCTGGCAGCAGAGCGGATCGAAGCAGCACGTCTACATTTATGACCTGAGTAATCCCGCCAAGCCGACGTTCATCCGCCAGTTTGGACTGCCGGGTCAGCAACCGACCGCATCGGTGGCGACGCAGCAGCCCTGCCTCAACGCGCCGAGCGACACTTGCTTTGAGGGCACAACCAATCCGCCGGGCGGTGTGCACGGGCCGGTCTCGATGGGCACGGTGGTCAATCGCGTGTACATGCCTTACGGCGTCGGTGCCAGCGGCGTGATACAAATCGTCGATCGCCTGAAGCTGGTCAACGGCTGCAAGACGAGCGGCAGCGGCGCCAATCCCAACGCATCGGCCAACTGCCAGAACAGCCCGACCCAGGCGGATCTGCTCTGGCCGCAGGTCAGCTGGGTGACGATGAATCCGGAGAACGGCGGCCACAGCACCATGCCGGTGTTCAACGTACCAATTCCCGAAGAGCAATCGAACTTTGTGGATGGCACGCCGCAGAGCAAGAGTTTGTTGTTCGTCTCCTCGGAAGGAACCGCCAACAACTGCTTCGGCCAGGCGCCGCACGACAGCTGGATACTCGACATCGCCAATGAGCAGACTCCCTGGCCGATGGCAACCTTGAGCGTGCCGCAATTCCCCGGCAATTTCTGCGGCAAGGGTGCGCGATTCGGCGCGCATGCCGTGACCGAGCAGATCTATCCGCCGTACTACGGAAAGATCATCAGCGTCTCGTGGTTCAACGCCGGCGTGCGAGTTTGGGACATCCGCGATCCGAAGAATCCGAAACCGATCGCCTATTTCATTCAAGCGCCGAATGCGAACACGGCCGCCTCGTGCTCCACGATCAACGGCGCGACGAATTGCTTCAACACGACGATGAATGATTACGTGGAATACGACGATCGCGGTTTCATCTACGCGGTGGACCGCGCCGGCTCGGGCATCACGATTCTGTCGCTCACCGGGGAAGCGCGCAAGGCCATTTTGCCGCAGTCCGAACAATAGACCTGCAAGGAGACGACAATGCGAACTCAATTGTTAGCGTCTTGCGCGGGTCTGGCGCTGTGTTTGTTGGGCAGCTCCGCCGCGCGTAGCGCGGATGGCTGGTCGATCGCGGTTCCGCCGCCGCGCACCGACACCATCAGTGCCGCCAAGTTGGCGCAGGTGAAGCCCGGAAGCTCAACCAAGAACGAGGTTCAGGCCTTGCTGGGCGCGCCCTGGCGAATTTTGCAGTTCAATGATTGCGGCATGTCCATGCCCGGACAGGCAGATGAAAGCTGGGACTACCGCGGCAGGAATGCCAAGGGAACCTACCGGGTGCACATCGAATTCGACGACAACGATGTCGCGAGCTTGGTGGCGAAAATCCCCGATCGTGCAACCGGGAGCAAGGGCACGCACGCGAGAATCGCGCCGGATGCAAAGATGGCGATGAAAATGTAGCTTCGCTTACGGCCCGTTGTTCGGCGTCGCCCGATGATGGGTTGTAAAGACCTGGTCCGTACAGGACGGCGGCCCGTTGACCGGATTGCACCGGGCAACGGCGCCGCCGGGGAGGCTGACCGAATACGGCGTCCATTGCGAGGGCTCGGACGCCGGATAGTCGGTGCTCAACAGCTGCGCGCCGCTCGCCAAGGCAATCGCGCGGCGCGCCGTGTCGTTGGTGCGCCCCTGATGGGTGTCCGCGTCGGTGCGCGTGCGGACCAGGTACCCCTTGCGAACCAGTGCAGCGATCGTCGCTTGGTCACCCTCGTTTTGTTCCGTGAACGCGCCGTCGGCCTGACCGGGTTCGGCATTGGTGAAAATGATGCGGCCGCGAAGTGCCGGATGCCCTTCGAGATAAACCGGTCCCACCGCGCGCTGATCCATCAGGAACACCACCTTGCCGCGCGCAGCCGCCAAGCCCGGCCATTCATTGCGCAGCACAGCTTCTTCGAGAGTCGCACGCTTGCCCCGCACCTGGTCGGGCGTAATCATCTCGCCGGGCTTGAACACCGAGCGGATTTCGGCATCCAGGGCATCAAAGGTCGCTCGGCCGAATTTCTCGGGACTTCTTGCCTGGTATTGCGGCGGCAAGTCTTCCTGCTTGGTCTCCAAGAGAATGAAAATGGGCACATGATCCTGATGCGCCTGAGACCAGGCGCGCACAATCTTGAGACACGCGATGAGCTGCTGGCAGGTGCTGCGGTAGTCGAAGTCCTGCACATGCAGCACCTTGAACCCGGGCTTGTTCATCAGGCCCTGGGGATCAAAGTCCGGATCTTTCGGCAGGCCGGCCGCCGCCACCGCATCGATACCTTTGGGATGCGCATAACGCCCGCCGCCGCTGTCGGCATAGATATCGAGTTCGATCTGGCGCACGCCTGAGTTGAACTGGGCATCCAGCGGCCGATGCCGATATTCGAGCGCCTGGTACAGCTTAGGATTTTTCTGCTCGAGGAGCTTGGCCTCGCTGGGTGCGAGGCCGGCGTGATAGCTGTTGTGCGTGCCGATCACCTGGATTTGATTCAGCTTTACCGAATCGGCGGAGTCCGGTGCGGCAGCGAAAACGCGCACGCCGCAGCACAAAGCACCCACGCACAAGACAACGGCCCGCTTCGACAACATACGGTGGACTCCACTACATTTGCTTGAACAGATGGGCGAACTGGCGGCTGACGGCAATCTCATCCTTGCGGCCTTTCATCGCCAGGCTCAAATGCCCCAATTCATCGCGCTTGGCGTGCGCGATGTGCGCCGAGTTGACCACCGTACCGCGGTGAATCTGCCAAAAAATCTCCTCATCCAGCTGTTCGAGCAGTTCCCGCAGCGGGCAGCGAATGATGCTGTCACCCTCGCGGGTCGCCACGGTGATGTACTTGTCCTCGGCCTCGAACCACAGCACATCATTGACCGGAATCAACTTCACGGTGGTGCCTGCGCCCGCCCGCACGAAGCGCAGTTTGTCTTTGCGCGGGGCGCTGCCCAAGAGCTCCGCGATGCGCGTTGCCATCTCGCCCGCGCTGACGTCGTCGCTGCCGCGGCCCAGCTGACCCGTCAAGCGTTCGATGCACTTGGTTAAGCGCGGGATCTCGACCGGCTTCAGCAGGTAGTCGATTGCCGCAGCCTCGAACGCGTCGAGCGCATAGGCGTCATACGCCGTGACGAATACGATGAGCGGCGGGCGTTCCTTCAAGCACATCTGCCGCGCCGCTTCGAGACCATCGATATGCGGCATGCGCACATCGAGAAACGCCACATCGGGAGAGAATTCGTCGGCGAGCTTTAATGCTTCAGCGCCGTTTGCCGCCAGGCCCAAACAGCGGGCCGACGGCCAATGCTCGCCCAATTGTTGCGCAAGCACCCGGGCGAGCAGCGGTTCGTCTTCGGCGATGATGTAGCTGTACGTCGGGCTCATGCAGCCGGGCGGGACAGCAAATTCAGCGGTACCTCGATGGCGGCGTGCGTGCCCCGCGGTGCGCCGGGCTCCAGCACCAAGCGCGCGGCGCTGCCGAACAGCGACTGCAGCCGGGCGCGCACATTTTGAATGCCGGCACCGGTGCCGGCGGTGTTGGCGTTCCCCAGACCGACGCCGGTGTCATCCACCGCCACCATGAGCTTGTCGCCCGAACAACGCACGCTGACGCGGATGTTGCCGCCGTCGCAGGCCGGCTCGATGCCGTGGGTGATTGCATTTTCCACCAGCGGCTGCAGCAGCATGGCCGGAAACTTAAGGCGCAAGCACTCAGGGTCGCAGTCGAATTCGGTGGTCAGGCGATTCGGCAAGCGCAGCGCCATGATTGCCAGATAGGACTTCAGCAGCTCGACTTCCGTCTGCAGCGTCGCGGTTTCGCTGCGCGCATGCGTCAGGGCAGCCCGCAGGTAGCGGATCAGATTGCCGAGCAGGCAACGCGCATTGCCGGCATCCGTCGCGATCAAAGCATCGAGGTTCGCCAGCGTGTTGAAGAGGAAATGCGGTTCGATCTGCGCCTGCAGCGCACGAAGCTGAGCCTCGATGGCGGCGCGTTCCGCGCGTTCCACGTCGCGTCGGCTTTGCGCCAGCCTGACCCAGCTGAAGTTGATGAACAGCGCGATGCTGCCCGCCACCAGCGAGAACACGACGGCGACCAGCCAGATGTAGCCCTCGTGCATGGAGTAGGTGGGCGATTGACGCGGCAGAAAAATTTTCGACAGCAGTTCGCCGCCGATGGCGCCGACCACCACCAGCACGAAGTAGATCGCGAAGCGCATGTGGATGCGGCCGCGGAAACGCTGCATGACCGTGCAACGAACCATCGCCACCAAGGCGAGAATGCTGAGGCCGATGCAGTAGGCGATGACGAGATTCGGGATGACCTCGTCCCATGAATGCAGCAGCAGGGCGATGAGCAGGGCGATGACCGTGTTGATCGCCAGCGTCACGGGCAAGCGACGCCGCAAGAAATCGATCACCGTGTCTTGGGTGCCGTCGAAGGGTGAAAACGGCTCCGCTTCAGCCTGCAGGGAAGACTTCATGAGCTGAGTCTATCGCCCTTCCATCCCTAACGCATGTTCCGAATGAGAGGCGGCCGTGGTGGAAACTTCGGTTTTGGCGACCACGAAATCGTCCACGGCGATGAGCGCGAAAGGCACCAGGCCCAGGATGAGGGAAAGGGACAGGGCCGCGAAACCATTGAGAGCCTTCATGACTTATCTCCTTGAAAATTGCACCGTGGAGGCACTCTAAGCAAGGCGCGGCGTGAACGAGGGAATTGCGCCAAATCGGCGGTTCCGCGGCGTGGACGGTGCTTCTTGGGCCGCGAACGGTGGAGCCCCCCGGAGCCTCCTCAGGAGTCGAGCAGCGTTATGTCCATTCGCGCCCCCAGCGCCTCGCCGGGCGGCAGCACGAATACGCCGGGTTTTTGCAAAAAGTCACCCGAAAAGCCGATGGGGTCGGTGATGCCATGCCAGGGCTCGACGCAAATGAACGGCGCCCCGGGCTTGGTCCAGAGACCCAAGTACTTGGCGTCCGGAAAGCCGATTCGGATTCGAGGGCCGCCGCTGGTTCCATAAGTCACCGACCGGCTTTTGAGCTGATCGAAAATCAGGACGTCTTCCTGGAACAGCGCGTCGGTCAATACCAGCCGGCGCTCGGCAACGGGTGTCGCGTGGCGCACGGGCGTCAGCAGTCCCGCGGCGTCGATTCTCCTAACGGCGGCGGGCTCGTCGTATTCGAATTCAATGAAGTGCGACTCGCGACGTTGGCCGAAGGGCAGCGGCCACCGAAAGCCCGGGTGATAACCGAAGCTCGCGGGCATATCGACGTTGCCGCGGTTGCGCACCTGCGTGACGACCGACAACGTCGCGCCGTGGAGTTCATAGCGCACATTCAATTCAAAGGAAAAGGGGTATACCTGGCGGGTGGCATCGTCGGCGTTCAACGTAAACGACGCCGCGGACGAGTCGTGGCTCTCGACCGAGAAGTGTTTGTCGCGCGCGAACCCATGCCGCGAGAGCGCGTACGCCTTCGAGCCCAGGCGGTAGACGCCGCCCGCGAGCACGCCAATAATGGGAAAGAGCAGCGGCGCGCGCCCGGCCCACACCGCAGGATCGCCGTTCCACAAAAGATCGAGAGCGCCGCGATCCCTTAAAGACGAGAGCTGCGCCCCGCGGGGGTCGATTTCAGCAGTCAGTTCACCGGACGTAATCGACACCCAGTCGCGGGCTTGATCAGGCATTGAGTGGGGCGTCCATCGGTGACTGAAGCGGAGCCGCAGTATAGTTGATCTGCCATTACCCCAAGAGCGGACCCGGCCGTTATCTCAAGCGATCCCGCCGGCTACCATTGGTAGTTGACCGAAAATGCCAGTTCCCGTTGCGTGCTGCGTTCCGTCAAGGGGCTGATATCCGGGCTGCCTTTCAGTTTGCCGATCGCCGCGTCGATGTTCACCAGCCAGTGGTCCGTAATGAATCGCGTCGCGCTGAATCCCACTCCGACCCCAACCATGCCGGCATGGGTATCGAACACCGGATGGCCCGACGCCAGCGATTGTTGGGGTGTCACGCCGAATTCACTTTGCAGGTAGCGATGCGTGGCGAACGTGATCGAGGGACCTGCGAACATCACAAACTTCTTTGAACTGCCGGGCAGGGGCATGTACACCCCGACATCGCCGACGGTGCCATTGGCGCCGCCCAATATTTGCCGCACATCCACGCGCAGAATCAACGGAAACTTCTTCGAGAGGACATAGGACGCGAAGAGCTTGGCCACCGGCGCGGCCTCGATGTCGCCCATGCCGCGCAGCGTGTTGTAGTCGTCTCGCTCGCGCCTTCCCAAGTCATACGCGATGGCGGCGCCGATACGATAATGATCGCCGCGAAGAAAATTGACGCCGAGCCCATCGCCCGTGCTCAAAAATGCGATGTCGCTGTATTGTATGTTGATGACAGGCCCGCCTCGCACACGAAACGCTGCGGCGCCGGCATAAACCGGCTGCGAGTCGGCGGCCGCCCCGAGCACCACCCGCCAATCGGGCAAGTTCGGCTCGAACAGCCTGCTGAGAATCACGCCGCCGGAATATTGCCATTCCTGCAGCGGCGAGGGCGTCTGGGCGCTCGCGTTGCGCGCGCCGCTAAATAGACTGAGCAGGACCAGGACGCAGCCCGACAGCCGGCACAGGTTCAACCCCACGATTCATCCCGCGTGGAAGTCACTTAGCCGTCAGCTCGCCGTATCGTTCCGGGGCTTGGAAAGGCTGGTGGGCTTGGCTTCGCCGGGCAAGGATTTGTCCGACTTGGCCGGTGAACGGCGACGCGGCGGATTCTTGCGCGCGGGCCCTGCCTTCGAGGGTTCGGCGCGCGTCGGTTCGGTGCGCGAGGGTTCCACGCGCGAGGCCTCCGCAGCTTTCCATTTGGCAGCGGCATTCGCCGGCGGCACATCAGGCAGGTGACTCGCCGGCGGGTCGCTGGCGGGAAAAGTGCTCTTGAGCGAGTCGTCGACCGCTTCCGATGAGCGGGGACGAGCCGGACGCGAGGCCTGAAGTTGCTTTTCCGCCTCCAACCAATCCTCCTCGGCCGTTCCGTCCGGACAGCCTCGAGCCTGCCAAAGCCGGTAAGCCAGTTCACCAATTGATCTATTTTCAGGATGCATCGAGGCACTCCTCTGAAGGTGTTCACACATTACCCGGCAAGTTAGAGCGCGTAGCGTGTTGGTGATAGGACGCACCCTTGGCAAACCGGGTCAGCCTAATCCTACAGATTCGCAAACAGCTTTTTAGTTCACCGCGCGATCGCGAGAGAATGCGCAGAGTCGCGTACGGCGTGCCCTGTTGTATTCTTTCACGCGCATTGTTACAGGGGCCTTCACGGAAGAGAGGATTAATGCCGCAGATTTTTTTTGCCGGACGCATGTTCATCGCAATCATCGCCGGCCTGGTTTTCTGTCAAGCCGCGGGGCGCGCCGTTGCCGCTCAGCATCCCGATGCCGTCGAGACCACCGCTGCGCCGCGGCGCGCGTCGACGGCCCCGACTGTGTGGCACTCGCGCTTTTTGCGATGGGCGGGCGCGAGCGTCTCGAAGCCGTCAAGAGTCTGCGACTGGAAGGCGCTCAGCACACATTGTTGGCGGAACAGTCTTACCGTCAAGAGCCCTTTATCACCGCATACGCGCGCACCAGGGAAGAAATAGAGCTGCTGCTCGCGGCATCGAACGCGCCGGACTTGCATTTCGAAGCGCCGCAGCGCGTGCGCGGAACGCTGCACCCCGTGCTCGCCTTCAACTGGCAGGGCCGCGCGGTGCACCTCTTGATCAATCCCTTTAACCACCTGCCCGATGCGGTGGAATCAGTCGCGGTCTTTTACGATCATTGGTGGCAGTGGGGCAGGTGCTGCGCCTCGATTTGAATCCGGCCATCGAGGCCGCCGACTCAAATTGGATGCCGACGCGGCGTCAAAGGCCTTGCAATCCAAAGGTTGGGAATCGCCTTTCAAGAGCCAAAAGGGGATCACGCTTGCACCCGGATCACATTATTTCCCGGCTCCTGGAATGCCACGCTGGTCAAACAGGACGACGGCGTTGTGCTATTGACCTTAGTAGAAAAAGCGCTGAGCTAGGCGCGCGCACTCCTAAACAGAAAACCAACAGGCCTCGATTGTGCTAGCGTTGCCGGCGCCCGCTAAAGCGTCCCTACACAATCGCTGGAGTTTTAAGAGATGACATTGCGAATGGCCGCGCCGCTCCTGGGTCTGATCTTCTCGGCCTGCGCCGTAACCGCGCTCGCGCAACCGGCCGCGATGTACGACATCGTGATCCGCAACGGCCGCGTGCTCGACGGCGGCGGCAATCCCTGGGTCACCGGAGATGTGGCGATCAAGGATGGACGCTTTGTGAAGATTGGCCGTGTCGAAGGCCGCGGCACGCGCGAAATCGATGCGCAAGGAGACTATGTTTCCCCGGGCTGGATCGACATGATGGACCAGTCGGGCGAGGTGCTGCTCAAGAATGGGTTGGCGGAGAACAAACTGCGCGAGGGCGTGACTTCCGCAATCGCGGGTGAAAGCGGCACGCCGGTGCCGGCCGCGCAAATTGCCGACTATTTCAAAAAGCTCGAAACCCAGGGGATCTCGCTCAATTTCGGCACGTACTACAGCAGCGGCCAAGCGCGCGTCGAAGTGATGGGCGACGTCGCGGGCCACCCCAGCGCGCAGCAGATGGAGGCGATGAGGGCGCACGTCGATGACGCCATGCGTGCCGGCGCCATGGGGATTGCGACCGCGCTGATCTATCCGCCGGACAGCTTTCAGAGCACCGATGATCTCATCGAACTCGCGCGGGTGGCGGCCCGGCGTGGCGGCATCTATGCCAGCCACATGCGCGACGAAAGTGCGAAGCTGCTGCAGGCGATCGGCGAATCCATCGAAATCGGCGAGAAGACCGGAATTCAAGTGGAGATCTTCCATTTCAAAGGGGCCTATGCGCCCGGCTGGGGCAAGCTCGTGCCGGAAGCGGGCCAGCTCATCGACGCGGCGCGCGCCCGCGGCGTGAACATCGCGGCGGATATGTATGTGTACACCGCCGGGGGCACGGGTCTTGATATCACCGTGCCGAATTGGGTGTGGGAGCAGGGCGCGAAAAAAGGTTTGGAACGCCTCAAGGATCCCAAGGTGCGTGCGCGGCTCAAGAAGGAAATCGCCGGCGGATCGATGCCGGGCTGGTCCAACCTGATCGAGGCCAGCGGCGGCTGGGATCACGTCGTGCTCGCCAATGCCTTCAATCCGAAATATGACCGCTATCGATTCAAGAGCATCGACCATATCGCCAAGCAATTGGGCCAGGATCCGGCGGATGTGTCATGGGACATCGTGCTCGGCGCGCAGCCGAACCGCGCCATGGGCTTGTATTTCATGATGAGCGAGCCGGACATCGCCACGGCCTTGCGTTGGCCCTGGATGAGCATCGGCAGCGATGCCGGCGCCAACGAAGCGCCCGGCAAGATCGATGCGATCGGGCTGCCGCATCCGCGCGCCTATGCCAATTTTCCGCGCGTCATCGCCGAGTACGTGAAGAAGCGCCACGTACTCACCCTCGAGGACGCGGTTCGCAAGATGACTTCGTGGCCCGCCGCGCGGATGCGGCTGTACGACCGCGGCGTCATCCGCGAAGGCCTGAAGGCGGACGTGACCATCTTCAATGAAGAGCGCCTGGACGATGTCGCGAACTATGAAAATCCGACCACCTATCCGACCGGTATCGATTACGTTCTCGTGAACGGGCAACTGGTCGTTGATAAGGGCCGTCACACGGGCGCGAAGCCGGGGAATGTCTTGAGGGGTGCGGGCTACGAGGCGTCCGCCGGGCCCGCACCGTCCGCAGGGCACGCGCCGCCGTGAGCACAATCCCTGCGGCGACCCCGAGCGAGTCTTCCTGGTTTCAGCGCTACCTGCTGCCGGGTTTCGCCTTCAAGGCAGTGGTCATCGGGGGCGGCTATGCCACGGGCCGCGAGCTCGCCGAGTTCTTCCTGCCGAGCGGTCCGCGCGGCGGCTTGATGGCCATCGTGCTGGCGATGCTGATCTGGAGCGCAGTTTGCGCGGTCACCTTTGCATTGGCCTATGCCACCTCGAGCTGGAACTATCGCGCGTTTTTCAAAAACCTGCTGGGGCCGGGCTGGGTGGTTTTCGAAATCTGCTATCTGCTGTTCATCATCTTGATCCTCGCCGTCTTCGGTGCCGCAGCGGGAGCCATCGGCACGGCGCTGATGGGCTGGCCGCCGCTCGTTGGAACGCTTTGTCTCATCGTCTGCATCAGTGTCGTGACCGCTTACGGCACGGGCTCGGTCGAGCAGTTGTTCAAGTGGGTTTCGATATTTCTATACGCCGTGTACGCAATTTTTGTGGTGCTGTCGTTCTTCGCATTCGGCGATCGAATCATCCAGAACTTGTCCATACCGACGCCGCATGAGGGCTGGGTGCTCGGCGGATTCACCTATGCCGGCTACAACGTGGTCGGCGCCGTGATCATCCTGCCGGTGCTGCGGCATTTGCGCAGCCACAAGAATGCCGTCATCGCCGGAGCCCTGGCCGGTCCATTCGCGATGCTGCCTGCGCTGCTCTTTTTCGTCTGCATGATCGCCTACTATCCGCAGATCGGCGGCGAAGCGCTGCCCTCGGATTTCCTGCTGCAGCGCCTGAATTTCCCCGCGTTCCACTACCTGTTTCAGCTGATGATCTTTCTCGCCTTGCTGGAAAGCGGCACGGGCTGCGTGCACGCGTTCAACGAGCGCATTGCCGAAGCCTACCTGGCCCGAAAGGGCGGCAGCCTGTCAAAGTCCGCCCGGTTGTGGATCACCGGCGCGCTGCTGCTGGGATCGATCTTTTTGGCCGCGCGCTTTGGCCTGGTGACCCTGATCGCGCGCGGTTACCGGGGCCTCGCGTACATGTTCCTGGCCGTGTTCGTGCTGCCCGTCATGACCGTAGGCCTCTGGCAGCTGTACGCGCGCGGCAAGGCAACTCGGCCGTAGTTGCCTTCGTTCAAGCGCCGCGCCTTTTCACCTCAGTACCTCGAAGTGAACGAGGTCAAGTGATACACCCACCCCATCCACAGCATCACCACCGCAGAGGCGGCGAGCACTGATGTCCAAAGTTTGCCGGGCCAGCGTCGGTTGCCGGTCCAGGCTACCACTGCGGCCCAGAGCAGCGCGATCGCCCCGCCGACGAAGCCTAAGATCGTGACCAAGTGCAGCAGAAACAGCCACGGATCGAGGCTGGGTCCGAGCATCGCGGTTCTCGTGCTGAGTACCGTAAACAACCCCAGCCATGCAAGCGAAACCACGGTCACCACCACAGCCGCGACGCGCGACACCAGGCGGCCGCGTTCGTCACGCCCGACCAGGTCCAGCTTCAGATTATTTCTGCGGCGCACGATCACGGCCACCGGCCACAGCAGCGTCGTCAACAGAAGCGCAGCGAAGGAGAATTCCACGGCCGGTACGAGCCAAGCCGCGGAGCGCCACCACCGGCTTGGCTCGTACACCGTAAAGGGCGAAATTTCATCGATGCTGAGGCGCTGCACGTGTCCGTCCACCACCTTCGCGGCCAGCCGCCAGTTGCTGTCGACATCACGCCAAACGAAAGGCGCGACCTCGCGGTAGCGACGCACCGCGCCGTTGCGGCCCTTGAAGGAGGGCGCAGTCAGGAAGCCATCCTTGTCGACGCTGACCTTGAAGGGACTGGCAAAACTGAGGACGCTCAAGAACGACGTTTCCGGGCGCCGCGAGCTTTCATAATAGCCCGTCATCAGCTTGGCATGCTCCGCGGCGGTTTTCTTATCGACGCTGCCCGCATCCAGCGCTGCGGGAAAATAGCGCCCGAAAAACTCATCGAACAGGGCGCCACGAATCGCGCCGGCGGCGCCTTCGCGGCCCTGACTGTTGACCGACACGAACAGACCGACGTGATCATCCGACAATAAATGCAGGTAACTGTGCATGTACACCGTGTCCCCGCCGTGGCTGATCACCCGATGGCCGTTGTAGTTTTGCTCGTAAAACCCAAGCATCATTCGGTTCAGCGGCGGGATCATGTCGGTGGGCGTTTCATGCATCTTTTTCAGCGTTTCCGCGCTCAGGATGCGTGCGCCGTGGTATTCGCCGCCTTCCAGATGCGCAATCATGAAATGCGCCATGTCGACGCCGCTGGCCGCGAGGCTCCCGGCGGGCGCCGCTGTTACGATCTCGTAGGGCTTTGGGGGCTGCGATCCGAGCGCGTAGCCTTGGGACATGTCCGCCTCGAACGCCGCGGGCAACGGCTGTCGAAATGTGGCATGCGACATTTCCAGCGGTTTGAACAGATGGGCATCGAGGTAGTCATCGAAAGGCTGCCCTGAAGCGCGTTCAACGAGGTAGCCGGCGAGTGCGGTCGCATAATTGGAGTACGCCGGCGTCGATCCGGCCTTGAATATGCGCGCGGGTGTTTTTTGTTCAGCATAGACCTTGAGAGGCGCCAGCAGCTTCGGGTCCGAGACGATCAGCGATTTTATTTGCTCCTCGAAGCCCGGCGTGTGCGTCATGATGTTGCGCAGCGTGATGGGACCGTCCGAGCGAGGCGGTATCTTGAAGTCCAGATACTCGTTGACGTCTTTGTCGAGGTCGAGCTTGCCCTGCTCCACCATCTGCATCACCGCAGTCCAGGTGAACAGCTTGGAAATCGAGCCGGGCCGAAACATCGTGCGTTCCGCGTCGACCGGCTTGTGCTTTTCCACGTCGGCAAGTCCATAGCCCTTCGCGAAGATCACCTCGCCGTTCTTGACGACGGCAACCACCGCGCCCGCAACATCGCCGCGCTCAAGGGCGTAGGGCATGAAGCCGTCGAGCCAGGGCTCAAGATCGGCGCGCTCGAGGGAATGGGCCGGCGGAGGATTCGAATTTGGCGCAGCGGCCGGCTCTGAAGCAGCGGCACGAGCTACGACAGCGAGACTCAATAAGCAGGAAATGATTGAAGCCGAGAAGAGAAGTGGGCACTGACGAGACATTATGTTATCCCCTTGAAGCTACGCTGGCTGAGCGCGATGTTTACATTAAGAGAAATTTTCTACAATGAAAAATTGCGGCTCGACTCCTCACCGAGCATTCCGGGGCGAATTCGGCCAGTAACGCGGTACTCGACCCAAACTCTGCCCTGGACGGCCTAAAACCCTTCTGCGAGGCCCGAGTACGGCGGAATGAAAGGCTTGCCTCGGCCGCAGCGCGGTCGTCCAGCACACCTAAGTGGGCTGAATCCGTACTGGAATTCGATATATCACCATCGAAATTTAGGCAAAACTTGGCGCAATCAGAAACTAGTTGCCAATCAGGATAATAGAAAATATATTGGGCTCCAGAGCCTGGGCGAGCCTGGCACCTTGGTTGTGCGGCTCTACTGCCCGCCATCGGTCGAACTAAAAACGGGGAATACAATGGCTATTCGACATTTCGTGGTTAAGGTCGCGGGTGCGGGATTACTCGTCTCCAGCGCTGCCGTTTGGGCGGATACCGCACAAGGGCAGTTGGACGAGATCATCGTAACGGCGAGCAAGCGCGACGAAAAATTGAAAGATGTCGCGATGAGCGTCACGGCGCTCGGCGGAGACCAATTGGCGCTGCGTCAGCTAACCGGATTTCAGGAGTGGGCCGCTCAAGTTCCAGGCTTGTCCTTGCAGACCAGCGACCCGGCTTTTTCGAGACTCATCCTGCGCGGACAAAATGTCGGCAGCGTCGGCGCTACGATCGCCACGACGGTGGACGACATTCCGTTCTTCATGTCGGGGGCACAGGCCGACGGCGCATTTTTCAGCGCCAATGTAGACACCTATGATTTGCAACGCATCGAAGTGCTGCGCGGTCCGCAGGGCACGTTGTACGGCGCCGCGGCCGAAGGCGGCATCATCAAGTACGTGACCAATCCGCCCAATCTCAACAAGTTCGAAGGTGGGGTCACTGTGAACGGCGAGACCGTCGACGGCGGTTCGCTTGGGGGAAGCATCAAAGGCTTCGTCAATGTGCCGTTCTGGGACAACAAGGCCGCGCTGCGGGTCAGCGCCGTCCAGCAGCGTCTCTCGGGCTGGATCGACAATCCCCAAATTGGCGAGACCGACATCAACAAGGGCGACAGCTACAGCTTGCGCGCTTCATTGCTGGTCCAGCCGACCACTGATTTCTCGGCGCGCCTCAGCGTTTTCGAGCAGCATCTCAAGACCCACGGCAGCAATTCTGTGCAGGTCGTGGGTGCTGCGGCCACGCCTCCGGTGGGGCCGCCGAACCAGTTCGACCGCGTTGACGGATTCGTCAACAACGCCGGCGTTCTGGGCCAAGAAGACAATTCGCTCAAATACGCCGCGTTGAACATGAGCTACGACTTTCACTGGGCGACATTGATGTCGGCCACCAGCTACGGCCGCTTCAATCTGCACTTCATTCAGAATCTGAGCAATTCGAATTTGGCGCCCGGTTTCACGTATGCAGATCTACTGGCCGGGATATATGGCCAGCCCGTGCTGTTCGTCGGCGATCAAGTCGAGTACGTGCACAAGTTGAATCAAGAGATGCGGCTCAGCTCGGATCCGGGCAACACCCTGTTCGGCCACGGATTTGACTGGCAGATCGGCGGCTTTTACACGCGCGAAATTACCACCCTCACCCAACCCTTCCAGGTGTTCGCGGCAAGCGATCCTTCGGGAGCCGCGCTGGCGCCCCCGGTCGGCGGCGCCATCGTACCGGGCGACTATAAGGAAACCTCGTATTTTGCCGACATCACTTATCATTTCAATACCGCGTTTGACTTGGAACTTGGCGGACGCGGCACGGACGTGAAGCAGCACTCGCAGGTCACCACCCAGTGCTGCGTTCTGTACGGCCCGGTCGATACACCCTTCCCCGCGCTGTTCTCCAAGCAAACCAGCACGACCTGGTCAGTTGCGCCGCGTTGGCACATCAATGAGGACACGTTGGCGTACGTGCGGGTCGCAACCGGCTTTCGTCCCGGCGGCCCGAATCTTCCGACGCCCACGTTGCCGAATCCGCCGACGTTCAAATCGGACTCGACCAAGAATTACGAGATCGGATTTCGCACCGACCTGTTCGACAAAAGATTTTCCGTCGATATGGCGGTGTTTTATATCGATTGGAAGGACATCCAAATCCTGAGCATCGTGAACACACCGGCCGGCCCTGTTGGCATCAACGGCAATTCCGGCAGCGCGAAGAGCAAGGGTGTCGAGTGGAACTTTGGGTGGCGGCCGCTCGACGGTCTCACGATCGGCTTGTTGGGGGCGTATACCGACGCGCACCTGACCGCCGACGCGCCGGGACTTGGCGCGAACTCGGGCGACAAGCTGCCGTTCGTGCCGAATGTCAGTACGACGCTCAACGTCGATTACCGCTGGCCGGCATTTGGCAACTACTCAGCCTATGTGGGAGCCTCGGAGACCTACACCGGAGCCCGCTTTACCTCGTTCTCGCCGTCCTCGGATGTGGTCGTTCCGCACGTCAAGCTGCCGGTTTACAACACCTTGCAGCTGCGTGTCGGCCTGGACAGCGACCGCTACAGCGCGCAGCTGTACGGCAACAACATTACGAACTCGCGCGGTATTCAGGATTACTCCAGCGAAGGTGGCGCCAATCAAACCGGTACGGCGTCCTTCATTCAGCCGCGCACCATCGGCATCGAGCTAGGGGTTAAATTCTAACGGCGAAGATGTTTTCGCAACCGATCATGCGGCGAACACCGGCACTGGCGCTCGTCCTGCTCTTGGGCTTTGGCCGCTTCGAGTTAGAGGCGGCCAAAGCTGCTGACGCCGCTGCGGGACCCGAGCACGCAACGGCGCCGGCCGAAGCACGGCTGCAGTCTCCCGTCCCTCTGTTCGGCGCAACCCAATTCGATCTGGCCTCGAAAATCAGCGCCAGGACCTATCGAATATTTGTGTACAAGCCGATCACTCCCGGATCAGCCGCGCACTGGAATTCGCGCTCGAACCCTAACGGCCCCTGGCCTTCTTGAGCGCCTTGACGGGAGCGCGCGCAGGCTCGGCAGAAGGCGCAGGCGCGGCCGCCTCGGTCTCGCCGTGCAGCGACATCAGGGAGTGGATCAACCCTTCGTCGGTGCTCGAGCACACGCCGAGCACCACCGCCTCGTCGCAGCCTTCCGCGGTGACATAAGCGTGCCCCATGTTGCTGTCCAGATAGATCGACTCGCCGCTGTTCAAGACCACTGGATCGTAAAACTCGGTGAGGACCTTGATCGCGCCTTTCAGGACGTAGATATATTCTTCGCCCGAGTGGCGTACCAAGTCGCCGAACTCCTCTGCGCTCTTGGCGCGGATGCGCGTCAAGATTGGGATCATTCGCTTCCGGCGCAGCTCAGGACACAGGTAATAATAATCGTAGTTTTTTGTATTCACCCGCACCGCATCGTCGGTGAGTCCGATGCTGCGGCGCGCGGTCACCGCCGGTTCCGTTTCGGTCGGGTCTGCGAATAACTCGGAGACGCGGATTTCCAGCCGTTGGCTCAATTGCACCAACTTGTCGTAGCTCAAGGTGAGTCGGTCATGTTCCACCTTGGAAAGGGTGGACACAGGAATACTGGTGCGCTCGCTCATCTGGCTCAAGGTCCAGCCGTTACGCGCCCTCAAAGAGCGCAGCAAGCTTCCCAGCGTGGGGTGACGCGTATTCATATCCATCCAAGCCGCCTTGAAAATGACGTTTCCGTGGGCCGCTCGCAGCATACCTACCGCATGTGATAGGTCAACCGCTTCCCGCCCGCCAAACATACAAATTTTAGAAATCGCGCAAACAGACCTGTATAGAGAATTTCATTGACAATTGTCTATACAGGATTATTCTGGCTTAGTTGCGACATGATATCAGGATAAGCAAACGATGTCCGACTCTTCCCTTCGCCTAACCCGCCGCCGCACATTGCAAGCAATGGCCGGCGCATGGGCTGCTCTCGCGCTACCCAATGTGGACCTGGCCCAAGCCGCCGCCGCTTCGGATGTAAAGAACAAGTATCCATCCAAGGTTTTGGACCTGGTGCAGCGTTCGCTGGTGATCGACATGCTCGCGCCGCTCAAACTGGATTTTCGCCCCGAGGCCTATGCGCTCCCGTTGACCGATTCTGAGGCCGCGATGTTTCGGACGTGTGGCATCACCGGATTTCACAATTCCGTGGGCGTCGGCGGCGCGAGCGCCTATGACGATGCGCTGCAATTCATCGCCGCGTGGAGCGGATTTGTCGGGCGCAATACCCACGTATTCTCTTTGGTGGGCAAAGCTGCCGACCTGGACACCGCGAAGGCCAAGCAGAAGATTGCCGTCATCATGGGTTTGCAGAACGCCGACGAATTTCGAGAGCCGAAGGACGTGAAAGCGTTCTACGAATTAGGTCTGCGCTGCGCGCAGCTGACTTATAATACGCAGAATCTGATCGGCAGCGGTTCCACGGAACGGGTCGACGGCGGGATCAGCGACTACGGCATCGAGATCATCAAGGCGATGAACGAAGTGGGAATGCTGGTCGATGTTTCGCACAGCGGCGATAAGACCACCTTGGATGCCGTCGAATTGTCTCCCAAGCCCATCGCCTTTACGCACTCGAATTGCCGCGCGCTCAATAATCATCCGCGCCTCAAAACCGACGAAGCGATTCGCAAGCTGGCGTCGAAGGGCGGCGTCATGGGCATCACCGGCGTGCGCATGTTCGTCAAGGACAAGGAACCGACCACGGTCGAAGACATCGTCGATCACATCGACCACGTCGTGAAGCTGGTCGGCATCGAGCACGTCGGCATCGGCTCGGACGCCGACCTGATGGGATACGATCACATGCCGCCCGACCAATACAAGCAGCTGAAGGCGGGCTACAAGGCCTCATATGCGTTCCGCGACAAGATCGACACCGACGGCTTTGATCACCCCCGCAAGGTGTACGACCTCACGGCGGCCTTGATCCGCCGCGGTTACAGCGATTCGAACATTCAAGCAGTGCTTGGCGGCAATTTTCGCCGGCTGCTGGGTACTACTTGGACTTAGAAAAATGAATACAAAACGCGAATTGCACGCGGCGGAGACCAGAATGGCGCAGGTGCTGGATTTACCTCACCCGTATCTGCTCTTTCTCGGCGATACCACGGAAAAGGGTTACGCCAAGACGGCGTTCGGACTGCGCGACTGGGCACCTGATCGCTGCGTCGGTGAGTGGTCGTGCGCCGGTGCAACCGTCACGACCGATCTGCCGCGATTGACGCCGAAGGAGGCGCGTGCGCGCGGCGCTCGCGCCTTGGTGATCGGTGTGGCCAATACCGGCGGAGTCATCGCTGAGAGTTGGATCCCCTCGCTGGTCGAGGCGCTCGAGTCGGGACTCGACATCATCAGCGGCATGCACGCGAAACTCGGCAACGTGCCGCAGCTGAAGGCCGCCGCGGAACGTCATGGCCGCCGCCTCATCGATGTGCGCACGCCGCCGAAGAATATTCCAATTGCATCCGGCGCCAAACGGACCGGCAAGCGGCTGCTCACCGTCGGCACGGATTGCGCCGTGGGCAAGAAATATACGGCGCTGGCCCTCGCGCGCGCGCTCGTGCAACGCGGAGTCGATGCGGACTTTCGCGCGACGGGACAGACCGGCATCTTGATCGCGGGCGGCGGTATGCCGATCGACGCGGTGATCGCGGATTTCGAGGCCGGCGCGGCTGAGATCTTGAGTCCGGATGCGCCGGCGCAGCATTGGGACGTCATAGAAGGGCAGGGCTCCTTGTTCCATCCGTCCTATGCGGGCGTGTCGCTCGGCCTGCTGCACGGCAGCCAACCGGACGTGATCGTCGTCTGTCACGACATCGATCGCCAGGAAATGCTCGGACATCCGGGTTATGCGCTGCCGGACGTGTTCGACACCATCGATTTGAATTTGCGGCTGGGCCGCCGCACCAACCCGGCAATCCGGTGCGCGGGCGTCAGTTTGAATACCTCCGGGCTCAGCGCCGGCGACGCCGACAAATTGCTCGTCGCCGAGAGCGCGCGTCTGGGCGTGCCGGTTGCCGATCCCATGCGCGCCGGCGCGGCCTTCGACAAGCTCGTGGATAAATGTCTCGCGTAATGATCGTTTGCGCGATGTAAAAGTTCGTTAGATAACAGCGACCCGGTCGCAAGAAGAGAAACCATGCGTACGTTCACCCTGCTCGCCACGGCGGTCCTGACTCTGGCGACACTGACCGCCACGGCTCAGAAGAAAAATCCTCCCGCGACTGCGGCACCCCCCGCCGCGGCAGCCACTGCCCCAACAGCAACGGCGCAGGCGCCTGCTGAATCGCCAACCGCAACGACGCCCGCGGCCATGCCGCTGACCGCGGACGATGTGAACGCATGGCTGGATGGCTACATGCCCTACGCGCTGCGCACCGGCGACCTCGCCGGCGCCGTGGTCGCCGTGGTCAAGGATGGCCAGATACTGATTGAACGCGGGTTCGGCTATTCCGATGTCGAGAAGCGCACGCCGGTGGATCCGAAGCTGACTTTGTTCAGGCCGGGATCGGTCTCCAAGCTCTTCACCTGGACGGCGGTCATGCAGCAGGTCGAGCAGGGCAAGATCAATCTCGATGCCGATGTAAATCAATACATCGATTTCAAAATCCCGGCCCGCGATGGCAAGCCGGTCACCATGCGCGAACTCATGCAGCATGTCGCCGGCTTCGAGGAGCAGGCGAAGGGCATCATGTCCGATAATCCGAAGGCGCCCGGCTATGAGGCGCTCCTCAAGCAATGGGTTCCGGAGCGGGTGTTTGCACCCGGCAGCACGCCCGCCTATTCAAACTACGGCGCATCTCTCGCCGGTTATATCGTGGCGCGCGTTTCCGGCGAGACCTTTGACGATTACGTCGACAAACATATTTTCGCGCCGCTCGACATGAAGCATTCGACCTTCCGTCAGCCCTTGCCGGCCGATCTGGCGCCGCTGATGTCCCAGGGTTACCCGCAAGCCTCCGAACCGGCGAAGCCGTTCGAGATCATCGGGCCGGCGCCGGCAGGCTCGCTGGCCTCTCCAGGCGAGGACATGGCGCACTTCATGATCGCGCACCTGCAAAACGGCGAGTATCACGGCAATCGCATTTTGAAGGCCGAGACCGCGGAAATGATGCACAACAGTCCGCTCACCATCCTGCCGCCGCTGAACCGGATGGAGCTGGGCTTCTTTGAAACCAACATCAACGGCCGCGAAGTGATCGCGCACTTGGGAGACACCCAGAACTTTCACACCTCGTTGCACCTGTTCTTGAAGGAAGGCGTGGGTTTCTACGTCTCGTTCAACAGCCTGGGTAAAGAAGGTGCCGCGGGCGGCCTGCGCGGCGCGTTGTTCGAGGACTTCGCGGATCGATATTTCCCCGCCGCGGAAACCAACGCCGCCAAGTTTGACGAAAAAACCGCCGCCGGCCATGCGGCGCTCCTCAAGGGCCATTGGGCGAATTCGCGCGGGTCGCAGTCGAGCTTCTTGGCGTCGGTCGGCCTGTTTGGACAAACCAAGCTCGGCGTCAATGCCAAGGGCGAGCTCGTCACGCCGTTCAAAGGATTGAACGGCAAGCCGCTGCACTGGGTGGAAACGGCTCCCTTCGTGTGGCGGGATCCGGATGGTCACGAACGTTTGGCCGCCAAGGTGGTGGACGGGAAAGCCGTGCGATTCAGCATCGACGGCATTTCGCCGTTCATGGTGTTCGACCGCGTGCCCGGGTCCGAGAGCGGCGCGTGGCTGCTGCCGGCGTTTTATTGCGCCATGGGAGCCCTGCTGCTGACGGCCGTGTTCTGGCCGATCACCGCCATCGTGCGCCGCCGCTTTGGCGCGACCTTGGCGCTGACTCCGGAGGCGCTGCGCGCCTATCGTTTCAGCA
This sequence comes from Steroidobacteraceae bacterium, assembly GCA_035488895.1. Lineage (GTDB taxonomy): Bacteria > Pseudomonadota > Gammaproteobacteria > Steroidobacterales > Steroidobacteraceae > Bog-1198. The sequence goes on along the minus strand of DATHKV010000256.1, from coordinate 31,313 downwards.
AGATCGGAGCCATCTTGCTGGCTGCGGGACTGGGACTGTGGGCGTTGACCGTGATCCGCATGTTCAGCGACTTCAACAACCTGACCAACAGCTTCAACGGCAACATCCGCTTTGCGCAGGTGTTCGGCATTCTGGCGTTCGTTCTGGGCTCCGCCCTGATCGCCTGGAATCTTTGGACCGTGTGGACCGGCGCGCGCCGCTGGCCGGCCAAGGTGTGGAGCATCGTGCTGGCGCTGTCGGCCTTCGTCGTGCTCTGGGTCGCCTTTACATTCAATCTGATTGGCTTTGGAGTGTACTACTGATGCCTGGTTTGAAGCTGCATGTTGCGGTCGAGAAGCTGCCCCTGTCGGCGCCGTTTCGCATTTCCGGATTTGTTTTCGAAGAGCAGGACGTCGTGGTCGCAACTCTCGAGGACGGCAACCATCGTGGCCGTGGGGAAGCCTCGGGCGTCTACTACTTGGGAGATACGGCGCCGACCATGGTGGCCGAGATCGAGGCGGCACGCGCTGCCATTGAGCGAGGCGTCGATCGGGCGGCGCTGCAAGAGTTGCTGCCGCCCGGCGGCGCTCGCAACGCCGTGGATTGTGCCTTGTGGGAACTCGACGCGCAGCGCCGCGGTGAGCCCGTCTGGAAACTGGCCGGTCTGCCGACGCCGAAGCCGCTGATCACGACATTCACGCTGGGCGCGGACGATCCGGCGGTCATGGCGGCCGGTGCGCGCAAATACGCCCAGGCGCGGTCCCTGAAGTTGAAATTGACCGGCGACTTGGCTGTAGACATCGAGCGTGTGCAGGCCGTGCGAGCGGCCCGCCCCGAGGTGTGGATGGGAGTTGACGCCAACCAGGGCTACGGCGTCGATGCGCTCGATTCGCTGCTGGGCGTGCTGATTCGCGCCAACGTCTCGCTGCTCGAGCAACCCTTGAAGCGCGGACGTGAGGCAGACCTGGCCGGTTTCAAATCGCCGATTCCGATTGCCGCCGACGAGAGCGTGCTCAGCTTGAAGGACGTCGCCGGTTTGGTCGGGCGATTCAATGTCGTGAATATCAAGCTGGACAAGTGCGGCGGCTTGACCGAAGGGCTGGCGATGGCGCGCGAAGCCCGGCGCCTTGGATTGGGTGTCATGGTGGGCAACATGGTGGGCACGAGTCTGGCCATGGCGCCGGCGTTCGTGCTCGGACAGCTCTGCGATGTGGTGGACCTGGACGGTCCGATCTTCCTGGCCAAGGATCGCACGCCGAGCATGACTTACACGGACGGCCACGCGTGGAGCGGCGAGCAAGTGTGGGGCGGCACGCGCGCTTAAAAACCGCATGAACACGCGCCCGCAGACTTGGTTCGGTCAGCCGCGCGGTCTCACCATACTTTTTCTGACCCAGATGTGGGAGATTTTCTCCTACTACGGCATGCGCGCCTTGCTGGTCTATTACATGACCAAGCAATTGCTGATCGGCCAGGAAAAGGCGTCGATCATCTATGGCGCCTATGTGGGCGTGGCCTACATCACACCGATTTTTGGGGGAGTTATCGCGGATCGCTGGCTCGGCAAGCGGCGCGCGGTGATCATCGGCGCCAGCATCATGGCCGCGGGTCATTTCATGATGGCTTTCGAACCGCTGTTCTATTTCGCACTCGCGACCATCGCCTTGGGCAATGGACTGTTCTTTCCGAGCTTGCCCAGCCAAATCGACGGCCTGTATCGGCCCGACGATCCGCGCCGCAGCTGGGCCTACAACGTGTATTACGTCGGCATCAATCTCGGCGGATTCCTGGCTCCTTTGATCTGCGGCACGCTCGGCGAGCTCTACGGCTGGCACTGGGGATTCGGCGCCGCCGGAGTCGGGATGCTGGCCGGACTCCTTATATATGTGCTGGGCGGCAGGTATCTTCCGGACCAGGCGCGCGCAAAAAAAAACACGGTCGCGACCGCTGCCGCGCCCGCAAGGAGTTACCGCGCGACATTCCTTCTCCTATTTGCGGTGATCATTTCGGTGACCGTGTTTCGCGGCGCCTATGAGCAGGTCGGAAACACTGTGGCGCTGTGGGCCGACGTCGGTATCGACCGCGCCGCCGGGGCCATGACCATTCCGATGACCTGGTTCCAATCGTTGAATCCGTTGCTGGTCATCGTCATGACGCCCATGCTGTTGGCGCATTGGGGCCGGCGCGCTCGAGCGGGATCGACCGGATCCTCGATGCGCAAGATGGCGCTGGGCGCGCTGTTCGTTGCAGCCGCGTATCTGCTGCTCGCCGTGGTATCACTCTCGGCGGGCGAAGGCCGCGCGAGCTGGTTGTGGCTGGCGCTATTCTTCGCCGTCTTTACCTTGGGCGAACTGTATATCTTGCCCACGGGCCTTGGATTGTTTGCGCGCCTGGCGCCGGCAGGCTACGGCGCCACCACGGTGGCCGCGTGGTATTGCGCGCTAGCCACCGGGAGCTTTTCGGCGGGCGCCGTCGGCACCCTGTGGGCGGGCCGCAGCCACGCCCAGTTTTTTGCCATTTTGACCGTCATCTCAGTATTCGCCGCCGCCATGCTGTTCGCGCTCGATCGTGCCGCCCGGCGAATCGAGGCAGAGCGGGCTGCCGAGATCATCTCTTTGAACGCAATTCAACCGGAGCTTCTTGCTTGACATCATCCTCTCCCTCAAGGGCCGAGGATTCCTTCTGCAAGACGGCGATGTCCCGCCGCGAGGATATTGTGAGCTGCATTGACGTTACGATCATGGATCGCTCCGCACACAGTGCACTGCCATCCCCTTATTCCGAGATCTTTCCGGCCTTTGGGGCCGGCGCGGCTGTCACACACGCTGCAGGTCTGGGTGGAAAACGCTTCATTGACTTCATCAAACCACACGCCTGCGTCAGCGCATTTATACTGCAGCATGGTTCGAAATGCGCTCCAGCCCGCATCGAGCACCGACTTGGCCATTCGGGTCTTTGCGAGAGCAGAGGCATTTACGTTGCCGACGACGATCGCACCGTTGGCCTTCACCAAACGGGTGCTCAATTTATGCAAGAAATCTTTGCGCCGATTCGCGATCTTGGCGTGAATCGCTCGGGTTCGGTTTCGAAGGCGGGCCCGCTGGGCGCGGGCCAGGGCGGGTTCCAAGTCACGATAAAAGCGCTCGGCCTCGATCGGCGGAATCGCCTCATCAGTGAAAGCAGCAAAGGTCCTCAACCCCAGATCGATGCCCAGACTCGGGACCAAGCGATCGAGAATCGATTGGGTGGTCGGTTTATTTCTCTCATCCCCGACTCGCTGCGCACTCGGCACACAGACATTCAGATACCAGCGTCCGCGGCTGTCTTCACTGAAATTACCCGCACGCAGTTCGAAGTTGCCCAACCCATAGCTGTCCCACAGCGACAACCAACGTCCTGCGAAGTAGACCTGTCCCCCGCGATAGCGAATCGTTCTGACCTTAAAGGGAATCCAGCCCAAGGATCGGCGGGCACCGCCGCTCTTGCGCCAGGCGAGTCGGACTTTTTGATGTTGTCGGCGACACCGCGCGTATTGTTCCGCGATCTCCTGCACCGCTTGAACCGGAAGATGCAAGGCACACTCACCGCGCGTGGCGCCTTTGAGGAAGGGCCAGTAATCAAATCCCGACAAGAATCGCCGCTCGCGCTCGAACACTTTGACCGACAGTTCGTTGCAGTAATTAAAGACCGTGTTGACCTCGCGCGCCAAGCCGCAAAGCCACACAGCGTGCTTGTCCTTCACCCGCAGGCGCAGGACCCGAACAGCGCTACATCGAGAACTGGACATCCATACAGTATACCAAAAAGCCAGGGCATAACACCTTGGCAAACATCAAGAAATGCGAGTCGTGGGAGGCACGCAAGGCTACGCGTGGCGTTATCCCTCGCCGGCCTGAAGGCCAGCGTTTCTCGCGGAGATTAAGATGAAAACTACAGCCTTAGGCTTGGGGATGTTTCTGAGCACGGTAGCCGCATTCGCCGCGCCGCCTTCGGGGTTCGAGAGCCGCGTCGAAGCCCTGCGCAAACAGATCGGTGTTCCCGGTATGGCCATCGCCATTGTCGAGAACGACAAGGTCACGATGGCGAGAGGGTTCGGCGTCAAGCGTCTCGGTGCACCCGATCCGGTGGGTTCCGACACGATTTTTCCGACCGGTTCCACCGGCAAGGCGTTCACCGTGGCCGCGCTGGGCATTCTCGTGGATGAGGGCAAGATCAGCTGGGACGACAAGGTCATCGATCATCTGCGCGGCTTTCAAATGTATGACCCCTGGGTGACGCGTGAAATGACCATCCGCGATCTGCTCGTCCACCGCAGCGGTTTGGGGCTGGGCGCGGGCGACTTGCTGTTCGTGCCCCGCACGAATTTGAGCCGCGCAGAATCGGTGCGGCGGTTGCGCTACATCAAACCGGCCACCAGTTTTCGCAGCGCCTATGCCTACGACAACATCTTGTACATGGTCGCGGGTCAGTTGATCGAGGAAGTCACCGGCGAAACCTGGGAGAAGTTCACCGCGAACCATGTGCTCAAGACGGCCGGGATGCTGCATTCCACCACGGATGACGACACACATTTCGCCAATCCGGATCGCGCTCAACCGCACGCGCGCATGAACGGCGGCCTGCGCGGAGTCGGCGATCAATCGGTTCTCAATGAGCGCGACAATCTCGGCGCCAACGCATCTCCCGCCGGCGGCCTCGCGATCAGTGCCAACGACTTCGCGCGATGGCTGATGATTCAACTGAATTCCGGGGCGCTGCCGAACAATGCCGGCAGGCTGTTCAGCCAGGCGGCGCACGACCAAATGTGGACGCCGCTGGTCCTGCAGCCGGTCGGCCCGCGAATGGGTGTAATGGCGCCGACGCAGGCCATGTTCAACACCTATGCGCTCGGCTGGGACGTGAGGGACTATCGCGGCGCCAAGATCGTCTGGCACGGCGGCGCGGTATTCGGATTTTTAACAGCGGTGGTGTTGATTCCGGAGAAGCATGTTGGATTCTCGATCGAGATCAACAGCGAGGATGGCGCGATCATCATCGGGCTGATGTACGAGCTGCTCGATCACTATCTCGGCCTGCCCAAGGACACGTGGCCGGAGAAAGTCGTCGCCGAACGGCAGAAGCGAGTGCAGGAGGCGTTGAAGGCATTCCAGTCGAGCACCGCACAACCGGCAAAAATCGGGCCTTCGCTGCCGCTGGAGCGCTACGTCGGCACCTATGCCGATCCCTGGTACGGCAATATTGAAATCGGACGGGCCAACGGCGCACTCACCATCGATTTCAAGTCAACGCCGCGCATGGGCGGTGCTCTGGAGCACTGGCAGTACGACAGCTTCGTGACGAAATTCGAGGACAAGACCATTGAGCCGGCCTACGTCACGTTCGGTTTGAACGCGGACGGCAAGGTCGAGCACGTCACCTTGAAGGCTGTATCGCCGCTCGCCGATTTCAGCTACGACTATCAAGACCTGTCATTCACGCCGATGGCACAGAAGTCCAAATAGTGACCGGTCGCAGAGAATGAGTCGGAGAACAGCATGCTGCCAGTGAAAAGGATCACCCATCGGCTCGGGCGGCTCAGTGTGCGCATTGCGATGACGCTGCTTTGCATGACCGGCGCATTGCTTCTCGGCCTGAATGCGGCGTCCTCGCAAACGACGGTTCCCGACACTCCCGCAGGCAGCATCGATGCAGCAACCCGAGCGCGCGTCATCGACGCCGCCATTGCTAAGATCAATGAGTTCTACGTTTTCCCCGACGTTGCGAAGAAGATGGGGTTGGCGGTGCAGGGCCGCGCCAAGCGCGGCGAATACGATGCGGTGACCGACGGCAATGCGTTCGCCAACCTGTTGACTGAGCATTTTCGAGAGGTCAGCCACGACAAGCATCTGTCCGTCACTTTCAGTCCCACACCGTTGCCTGAAGAATCGTCCTCACCGAGCCCGGACGCCATTGCGCGGTTTCGCGCCGCGATGCACGAGGCCAATTGCGGTTTTGAGAAGCTCGAACACTTGAGCAACAACGTTGGATATCTGAAGTTCGATTTCTTCGCCGATCCGGAGATCTGCGGCGGCACTGCCATCGCAGCCATGAACTTTCTCGCCGACGTCGATGCCCTCATCTTCGATCTGCGGCAAAACGGTGGCGGCGATCCGAAGATGGTCGCCCTGATTTCCACCTATCTCTTTGCGACGCCGACCCATCTCAATGACCTGTGGGAGCGCAAGAGTGGGGAAACACACCAGTACTGGACGCTGCCTTACGTTCCTGGCAAGCATTTGCCCACCGTACCCGTGTTCGTCCTGACCTCGCATGCGACGTTCTCGGGAGGCGAGGAGTTTTCCAACAATCTCAAAGTGCTGAAGCGCGCGACAATAGTCGGTGAAGTGACCGGCGGCGGCGCGCACCCTGTGACCGGCCACCGCATCGATGATCGATTCATGATCGGTGTTCCGTTTGCGCGTGCCATCAATCCCACGACCAAGACCAATTGGGAAGGCGTCGGTGTCGAACCGGATGTGAAAGTGCCCGCGGCCGATGCTCTGACTACCGCACAGGACCTGGCTTCAAAGCAAATAAAGCGCTCAGTCGACAATAAATAATTTGGCGCCCACGGCCGTCGAAGAGCGGTGGGGCGCGTCATCGTCCGCGACTTGGTAGCTCATTCCGGGCTTGAGCGTGAAATTGCGGCCATCAGCAAGTTCCGTGTCGAGCTCGCCCTCGAGGCACAGCAAAATGTGCCCTTTGTTGCACCAATGATCGGCCAAGTAGTCGCGCGAATATTCGACCATCCGCACCCGGATGTCCCCGAACATCTGAGTTCGCCAATAGGCTGAGCCCGTCACTCCCTTATGCTCGGTGACTTCCAGGCGCGTCCAGTCCGTGGTGCCGAAGGGAATACCTGACAATTGCATTACAGACCTCTGGGCAAACTTTCCTAAATATTTTCGATAGTTAGGCTTTCTCGTCGGAGATTGCCTACATGGAAATCGGTGAGACGCGAAACGTCGTATTCTCGCATAGTCCCCCACAATGCATTTTCAACCATTACGATGGGCGTTCGTTGCGTCATTAGTCCCGGGCAGTTCCAGCAATGTTCAATAGACAAACCGCTCCCACCGCGAAGGCGGGTGAAGAACTATCGACGCTCCGGCGCCGATACAAATCCGTGCGCGCCGCCAGCCTGGCGCTCGCGGCTCCGCTGTCAGACGCCGACGCGACGGTACAGTCGATGCCGGATGCCAGCCCCGCGAAATGGCATCTGGCGCATACCACGTGGTTCTTCGAGTCAATGGTTCTGACACCGCATTCTTCGAACTACAAAGCTTTCGACGAACGCTTCAACTTTCTTTTCAATTCCTACTATGAATCGGTCGGCGAGCGGCACCCGCGGCCGTTGCGCGGACTGCTCACGCGGCCGACGCTCGAGGAAGTGCGGGCCTATCGCGGCCACGTCGATGCGGCGATGACGGCCTTATTTCAACGCGCGCCGGGGGAGAGCGTGCTCAAGATCATTGACCTGGGTTGCCATCACGAGCAGCAGCACCAGGAACTGTTGTTGACGGACATTTTGCATCTGTTTGCGCAGAATCCATTGCGGCCCGCGTACCGGGAATCCGTGCCGCTGCCGGTCGAGCCGCTGGACCGGAAGCTGACCTACCGAGATTTCCCCGGCGGCCTTTTCCAGATGGGGTATGAGGGATCGGAATTCGCATTCGACTGCGAGGGTCCCCGCCATGCCGTGCAGATTGAACCCTATCGTCTCGCCGATCGCTTGGTCACGAATCGCGAGTGGGCCGAGTTCATCGCGGACGGCGGATATCGCCATCCCTTGCTGTGGTTGTCAGACGGTTGGTCCAGGGTCGCTGCCGAGGGCTGGACTGCGCCGCTTTATTGGGAGGCGCGCGATGGGGAGTTTTGGTCCATGACGTTGCGTGGTTCTCAGCCCCTAGACCTGGATGCGCCGGTCACGCACGTCAGCTATTTTGAGGCAGATGCGTTTGCGAGCTGGGCGGGCCGGCGCCTGCCGACAGAAGCTGAATGGGAAGTCGCCGCGCGTGCGCTGCCGGTGAGCGGCAACTTCGTCGATTCCGAACGCCTGCGGCCAAGACCCGCTCCGGCGCCGCAAGGCGAGTTGCGGCAGATGTTTGGAGATGTGTGGGAATGGACTCGCAGTGCCTTCATGCCCTATCCGCGCTTTCGTCCAATGGAAGGCGCGCTGGGCGAATACAACGGTAAGTTCATGTCCGGTCAGTTCGTGTTGCGCGGCGGTTCCTGTGTCACTCCGGAAGATCACGTGCGGGCGACCTATCGAAATTTCTTTGCACCGCATGCCCGATGGCAATTCTCTGGATTGCGATTGGCGGAGGACGCGTAATGCTTGCAACAGCAGACTATCGGCTCTCGCAGCCTCAATTATTTCGCCAGGACGTCATTGCGGGGCTCTCGAAGCAACGCAAATCCTTGCCGTCCCGTTGGCTGTATGACGAGCGCGGCTCGGAATTGTTCGAGCAGATCACGCAGCTCGAGGAATACTATCCGACCCGAGTCGAGACCGGCATTCTGCGGGCGAATGCCGCCGAGATGGCGGGCTTCATCGGCAAAGGCGCGACCCTGATCGAATACGGCGCGGGAGCGGGCATCAAGACCGAAATCCTGATTGAGGCCCTGCAGGCGCCCCGGCTCTATGTGCCGGTCGACATCTCCGGCGATTTTCTCGACCAGGCGGTCATTTCGCTGCGGCACCGCTTTCCGAACATCGGAATTTGGCCCATCGTGGCCGACTTCACCGGCGACTTCGAAATTCCCGGCGGCATTCCGTTGAAGGGGCGTTCCGCGTTCTTTCCCGGCTCAACGATCGGCAACCTGGACCATGGCGAGACAGTGTCCTTTTTGCGGCGCATGCATCGGCATGTGGGTGCGAAGGGCACCGCGGTGATCGGCGCGGACTTGACCAAGGACGTGCGCGTGCTGCGTGCCGCCTACAACGACCGCGAAGGCGTTACGGCGGCATTCAACGCCAATCTGCTGGCGCGAATCAATCGCGAGCTCGACGGCGACTTCAGGCTGGAACGATTTGCGCACGAGGCGCGCTGGAACAGTGTGAATTCGGCGGTGGAGATGCACCTGGTGAGCACCGAGGCGCAAACCGCCAGGGTCGACGGACAGAGCTTCGATTTCGAAGCGGGCGAGACCATTCACACGGAAACGTCGCGCAAGTACGACGTGCGTACCCTTTCGGCGCTGGTCGAAATCGCCGGATGGTACATCGAGGAAATGTGGACCGATCCGCGACAGTCCTTCGGAGTATTCGGTCTCGCCTCGCTATCGTGACGCTTTAGAGTCGCCGGCGGCGGCCGTTCAATAAGAACGCCACGACCAGGACGGCGATGATGAGCCCGATGGGACCGATACCCCATCCGGCGCCCATGCCCCAGTACAAACCGCCGCCCCCGCCGAACAGCACCAGCAAAATAATCAGCAGCAACACCATATCCATGGATTGATCCTCGATTTGTTATTGGTGAAGAGAACTCATTCCTAGCGTCGCAGCATGCCCATGAAAGAACGCTGCTGCGGAGCGACCAGATATCCGGCAAGAAACCCCAGCGCCGCGGAGACGCCGGCAATCACGCCGATGGCCATCCACGGATTTTCGCGCACGTAATCGTCGGCCGAACTGGCCGCGTTCTTCAATGCGTCCAACGCCGCAGTATTCGCTTTTTCGAACGAGCTTTTCGTGGATTGGATCGTGTCGGAGACCCGGGAACGCAATTCTTGAGCTTGCGGGCTTAGATTCTCATTCATGGCGAACCTCATTGTTGAGTGGTTCGGCCATACTGTTGAATTGCCGAGGAGGCGTCTGTAGGCGAACGCGCCCAAGTGGGGGTGCGAATTCTCACAGGTTTCTCGACTCTGTGCACAGCAGCAGTCAGTATCGGTGCGTGAGCATCGTCAGCCGTAAGTCGGCGATCTGGGCGGTAATTCGTGTTTCCAGCGGAAATTTCCTGGAGATGTATGACTTCATGGTCTTCGGCTACTACGCCACGGCGATCGGCAAGGCTTTCTTTCCGACCGGCAGCGCATTCCTGTCCTTGATGCTGTCGCTGATGACTTTCGGAGCCGGCTTTCTCATGCGGCCGCTGGGCGCCATCGTGCTCGGCGCCTATGCCGATCGGCATGGAAGGCGCGCCGGCCTGCTGCTGACGCTCAGCCTCATGTCCATCGGCATCGTGTCGATCGCCTGCACGCCGGGGTACGCCAGCATTGGTTTGATCGCGCCGTTGGTGGTGCTCTGCGGGAGACTGCTGCAGGGCTTCTCGGCGGGGATGGAGCTGGGCGGCGTCTCGGTCTACCTGTCGGAAATCGCCACGCCGGGTCACAAGGGCTTCTATGTCAGCTGGCAGTCGGGCAGCCAACAGGTCGCGGTGATGTTCGCAGCCCTGGTCGGCGTTCTCCTGGGCAGGGCGTTGCAGGAGGAGCAGATGGCGGCGTGGGGCTGGCGCGTGCCGCTGCTCATCGGTTGCGCCATCATTCCCTTTCTGTTTCGGCTGCGGCGCTCTTTGCAAGAAACCGATGAATTCCGGGCACGTACATCGCGGCCGAGTACGTCGCAAATTTTTCGCTCGCTGCGGGTCAATTGGCGCATCGTGCTCATCGGAACCCTGATGGTCACGATGACCACCGTGTCTTTCTACATGATCACGGCCTACACCCCCACCTTTGGCGGCGAGTTGCATCTCGCTCCGATGGACAGTTTGCTGGTCACGCTCTGCGTCGGGGCATCGAATCTGTTCTGGCTGCCGATCATGGGCGCCTTCTCCGATAGAATCGGTCGCCGACCGTTACTCTTTGGTTGCACGGCGTTGATGATGGTGAGCGCCTATCCAGCCATGTTGTGGTTGGTGCACGATGCTTCGTTTTCCCGCTTGCTGGCCGTCGAACTGTGGCTGTCGTTCATCTACGGCAGCTACAACGGCGCCATGGTCGTCTTCCTGACCGAGATCATGCCGACTGACGTGCGCACGTCGGGATTTGCCCTGGCTTACAGCCTGGCGACGGCCATATTCGGCGGTTTCACGCCGGCCATCAGCACCTACCTGATCCATGCCACGCACAATCCGGCGGTTCCGGGCCTCTGGTTGTCCGCAGCCGCGATGCTCGGGCTCATCGGCGCCTACTTTGCCCGACCTCAGGGGGCCGCGGCGTACTGAGCGAGATTCAGGGCCAGATGATCGAACATCAAACGCATCCGCGAGATACGTTTCAATTCATTGTGCATGACGATCCAGATTTCCATCTCGACCTTGAAGTGCTTACCGAGAAGCGGCAAGAGGTCCGGATCGCGACGCGCGATGCCGATCTGGCAAATCCCAATTCCAAATCCGGATCGCAGCGCGGCCAATTGCGCCAGGTCATTGTCGCAGCGGAATGCGAAAAGCTCTCGCGTCACGGCCAGCGGCACGGCATCGAGCAGACCGGCGAAGGGCGGGGTGCGATCGAACCCGATCATCGTGTGGTGGGCCAAGTCTTCCAACCGCTCCGGATAACCGTAGCGCTCGAGGTAGCCTCGATGCGCATGAAATCCGAGCGCAATCGTGCCCACGCGCTTTGCCAATAGCGCCTTTTGTTTGGGGCGCACCATGCGCACGGCAATGTCGGCGTCGCGGCGCAGCAGGTCCGCCATCTGATTGGACAGCGACAGCTCGATCACGGTGTTCGGATATCGGTATCGAAATTCGCTCAAGATCGGCGGCAGAATCTCGACCCCCACGACATCGGCGGCGGCGAGGCGCACGACGCCCGCAGTCTCTTCCAAATTGCCCGATCCCATTCTCACAAACGCGGCTGCGGCAGCCGCCATGTCTTCGGCGTGGGGGCGCAGCTCATGAGCGGCGGCCGTCGGCATCAGGCCGGTCTGCGACCGGGTAAACAGCACCCGTCCGCCCAGGCTCGTCTGCAACATCGCAATGTGTCTGCCGACGGTTGGCTGGGTCAATCCCAGAGTGCGCCCCGCGGCTGACAGGCTTCCCAGCCGCAACACCGCTAGAAAGGAGCGATACAAATCCCAGCCAGGCTCGGCGTTGCCCATGCATTTATGTATAGCAGATCTACTGGAATAGACAATTTTATTTATCAGGCCGGCCTGCGACCATGGCTCGTCGAATCAACGGGAGAACAGACATGCACAGCGCGACACGAACAGCCTTGGTCATCGGTATCACTGGAAGTCTCGGACGAGAGGTTGCAGGCGCGCTGCTGCGCCACGGCTGGCAGGTGCGGGCTCTGCATCGCGATCCTTCCGTGGCGGCAACATCGAGCAAGCTTCCAAATTCCGTTCAATGGCTCAAGGGCGATGCCATGCAATCGAGCGAAGTCGTGGAGGCCGCGCGTGGAACCGAACTCATCGTGCACGCTGCCAACCCGCCGAACTATCGCAATTGGCGCGGGCTGGCGCTGCCCATGCTCGACAACACCATTGCCGCCGCGCGGACCTGCAATGCGCGCATCTTGCTGCCGGCGACGATTTATAACTTTGGCGTCAATGCCCCGACAGTCGTCACGGAAGACTCGCCGCAGATTCCCACCTCTCGCAAGGGGCAAGTGCGCGTCGAGATGGAGCTGAGGCTGCAAAAGGCCGGTCTTGACGGCGTTCGATCCATCGTCGTGCGCGCGGGCGATTTCTTCGGCCCGGGTGCCGGCAACAGCTGGCTGACGCGCGGCATGGTCACGTCCCCAACCCAAGCGCGTTCGGTTTACTATCCGGGACCGCGCGAAGTGGGTCATTCCTGGGCGTATCTTCCGGATCTCGCGGAGACCATGGTGCGTTTGATTGATTGCGGAAGCCCGATGTCTGTCTACGAGGTGTTCCACTTTCGCGGGCACTGGTTCGAGCGCGGTGTGGAGATGGCCGAGGGGGCTTGCCGCGCGCTCAGCCTCAGCGAACATCGGATCAAGCCGTTTCCTTGGTGGGCCGTTAAACTAGGCTCACCCTTCGTCAATGCCTTCCACGAAATGCTGGAAATGCGCTATCTGTGGCAGGTTCCCCTGCGGCTGGACAACTCGAAATTGCGTACTCTCATCGGCGCCGAAGCGCATACCCCGCTGGAATCGGCGCTCGCCGCCACGCTGGACGGCCGCCCGCGCGCGATCGGAAGTCCGCAGTCGGTGGTGATGCCCCCAAACCGCGCAGATTCGTGACATGCTAAGCCGATTGAATGAGAGCAGCCACAAAAACAGTACCGGGATTCGAAGCGAGCACCCTCGAATTTGAAGGCGCGGCGCGCTGCGTCTATCGTGCCGGCAACGGTCCGGCGGTCATTGTCATGTCGGAGATTCCGGGAATAACGCCCCAGGTTGCCGCCTTTGCACGGCGGGTGGTGCAGGCGGGCTACACCGTGTTCATGCCGCTCTTGTTTGGCGAGCCCATGCGGCCTCCCACGCGAGGCTATGCGCTGCGAGTCATCGCGAAATCGTGCATCAGCAAGGAATTTCGGGTGCTCGCGGCAAATCAATCGAGCCCGATCGTCGACTGGCTGCGCGCCCTGGCCCGCGACGCCCATGGCCAGTGCGGGGGCCGCGGCGTCGGCGCGATCGGCATGTGTTTTACGGGCAACTTTGCGTTGGCGATGATGCTGGACGCGCCGGTGCTGGCCCCCGTTTTGTCGCAACCGTCCCTGCCTTTCGCCATCACCCAGTCACGGCGCGGCGGGCTGCACGCATCCGCCGCTGAATTACAGGCGGCGCATGAAAAAATCGACAATCAGGGGGCTCGCATACTCGCGCTGCGATTTATCCAGGACCCAATGTGCCCAGGCGAGCGGTTTGCACGATTGCGCGCGGAATTCGGCGCAGCGTTTGAAGCGATCGAGATCGACGAGAAATATGCCAGCCCCCGTTTCCCCAAGCCGGCTCATAGCGTGCTGACGAATCATCTCATCGACGAGGCCGGACAGCCCACGCGAGAGGCATTGGACCGAACGCTCGCTTTCCTACGAGAGCAGCTCGGCCCCACACCGGAATCCGCACCGCCACGGCCGTGATCGGCCGTCGCTATTTCCTGCCGCGCGAGGTGAATGCAGCGCTCGAGCACGTGTTCGCTGAGCCTGTCGACGGGATCGTCGTGATCGAGAGCTCTCTGTATGCGCGCGCGCACCTCGGCATGCGCGCCACCACGCGGCCCAATCGCGTCTTGCTTGCCTGCAGCGGGGCGCAATTTGTTGCCGATCCGGAGCTGCTGCTCCACGAGTACTTCCACGTGGTGCGCCAATGGCGTACGGGGTACCTGACCCGATGGCGCTACCTCACGGAGTCTGCGCGACGCGGCTACTGGGCCAACCGCTATGAACGGGAAGCGCGCGAGTTCACCTCGGCGGCCCTCAAGCCCTATCTTCGATGCTTGGGCACCCGGCCCAGTCAGTGAATGCGCCGCCCGAGCCAGTCGCTCATCGTGGTGGACACCAGGTCGGGCGCATCCTGTTGCACGAAGTGTCCGGCGCCGGGAATCGTGACCAGCGTGAAGTCCTTGTCGACCAGGTCCCAGGTGCCGCTCAGTGCCCCTGGCAGTAGCGCCTGATCGCCGAGCCCATGAAACTCGAGTACCGGAACCGTGACCTTGGGCAGGGGCACAGGCTCAGGCTCCGGGGTTGTGCTGGGCTGATCAGGCCGCGGATAGTTGGCCCGGTAGTAGTTGAGCATCGCTTCGAAATCCGACCGCTTGAACGCCTCGATGTAGTGCACCCGCGCAGCATCATCCTTGACCCAACCGGCCAGCTTCTCTGAGCTCAGCGTCTTCTCGGCACCGGGCTTTTGGAAATTGAATGCGTACTCGCTGTTCTTGCGTTGCTGCGGATTGTTCTTGATTTCACGTTGAATGCCGCTCGGATGCGGAAGATTCAAGATGACCAGCGCCTGAATCCAATCCGGATGCGTCATGGCGAGGGTCCAGGCCACCGCGCCGCCCCAGTCATGACCGACGATCACGGCATTGCTGCGGCCCTCGGCCCGGATGACGGCGCCGATGTCGTTTACCAACAAGGGCATCGCATACTGTTCAACGCCGGTCGGGCGGTCCGACAAGTCATAGCCACGTTGATCGACCGCGACCACGCGATAGCGCCCGCTCAAGGCGTCCATCTGCTTGCGCCAGGTGTACCAAAAGTCCGGAAACCCGTGGATCATGACGATCAGCGGTCCCTTGCCGATGGCGACATAGTGAATCTTGACGCCGTTCGAATCGGCATTGTGATGCTCGACCCGATCCCAGATGTCCTTCGGTTCACTGTCCTTCGCGAGCGAAGTGCCGGCGAACAATGAGACGAGCAGGGCGGTAGACAGGAGATTTATTGCTTTCATAGGGGCTCCCTAAAACTGATCCCGAGCATAGCAGATGAGTGAATGCTCAAAAAATGTGCAGACCGGGCTCGGCGGCTGCGGTTTGCAAGCCTTATACTAAACAGAGGGAGGCTCTGCATATGCCGGGCGGGGATACGGAAGGCGCGCTGCAAATCGGCGAGTGGATCGTCAATCCCTCGCTCGATACCATATCGAAGGGCAGCGAAATCCAAAAGCTCGAGCCCCGCACCATGCGCCTGCTCCTGTGTCTGGCCGGATCCGCCGACGAGGTTGTCAGCGTCGACCGTCTGCTCAACGAGGTATGGACCGGCGTGGTGGTGGGATCCGCGTCGGTCTATCAATCCATATCCCAGTTGCGCAAGCTGCTCGGCGATGTCGACCCGGTACCGACGTATATCGCGACCGTGCCTCGAAAAGGGTATCGGCTGATTGCGCAGGTCAAGCGGATTGACCCGCCGGGGCCAATCGAGGCCGCACCTGCACAGGAATCATCAGATTCGTCGGCACCGACGCAACGACCCAGGCGCAGCGCGATGGCCTTTGTGGCGGCCGGAATTGTGCTCATAACGCTCGCGATCGCCGGCACGATGATTTGGAAGAAGTCTTCGACGGCGAGATTGCTTTCAGCCGCCGCCAACTCAATCGTGGTCCTGCCTTTCATCGACATGACCGCAAACCAATCTGACCAATCGTTTTGCGATGGCCTCACGGAAGAGCTGTCCAGCTGGCTGGCTCAGATTCCAGCACTGCGTGTTGTGGCACGTACGTCCGCCTTTGCATTTCGCGGAGGGGGAGATGTACGAAAAATCGGCAAGGCACTCGATACGAGTCACATACTGGAAGGATCGATACGCCGCTCGGGCGATCGGATGCGGATCACGGTGCAGCTGATCGATGCGCGCACCGGATATCATCTATGGTCGGAGGATTTTGATCGGTCGGTCGACGATACCATCAAAGTTCAAGAAGACATCTCGCGGTCCGTGGCAGGCACGTTACAGGTGCGACTCACCGCGGAATCTGAGCGACAGCTTGCGGCGAGACGTACAACCGACCCTCAGGCTTATCAGCTGTACCTGCTCGGACGCCACTATGCACAGTCACTGCCAGAATCAACTGCGCGCGCAATCGAACTCTACCGTCAGGTGCTCATCGCGGATCCGAACTTTACGCCGGCCTATACCGAATTGGCTTACGCCCTCGTGAATCACGGACTGTTTCACGACACGCCGGTTGCCGAAGTGGCTGCGCAAGTGGAGCCGCTGATTACAACAGCGTTGCGCCTCGATGATCGAATGTCGGCGGCCTACGCGGTTCGCGGGGTATTGCGGGCTGCTCAATCGAGAACCAAAGAGGCGCTCGATGATTTACAGCACGCGATTTCGTTGAACCCGAGCGATATGGGGGCATTTGCGGAAATTGGGCGCATCCGACTCTTTAATGGAGAGCCGCGCGAAGCGCTGAAAGGTTACGATCGCGCTGCAGCGCTGGATCCGCTGAGTTCCACTTTGCAGGGTGCGCGATGCGCAGTGCTTCAAGACATGGCGCAGTACGAGGCGGCCGCAGCTGCGTGCGCGCGTGCGAGGACCTTGCAGCCGGGCACGGCTTGGGGTGCTGACACGTCGACTTGGCTCGCTGAATCGCAGGGAGACATCGAGGCAGCCTTACATTGGAACTCGGCGGCACTAAAGGCCCAGCCGCATGAGGATTTTAATCTATATCAGACTCGAGCGACCTTACTGCTTGCTGTTGGGCTTGCAGATGCCGCGCACAAGGCGGTGGAAGCGGGCCGCAGCGCAACGAAGGACGAAGACGACGCGAACGTCGGGTTACTGCGAGTTTCGTACCGCGAAGGGGGCGCCGACGCTTTGCGGAAATATCTCGACTCTGCGCAACTCGACCGATCGCCCCACGCTGTTGCCCTGTTCGAGGTTGCCTACTCGCGTTTGTTGTTAAATGACCCTGCCGGCACTAGAAGCCTTATCGCCCGAGCTTTGATCGCCCCTGACCGGCCGCCTGGCTATGCTGAAGCACCTTGGTATGCGAGGGGTGCCGGCCCAGAAGGAAATTCGTACCGGATTGATCTTGCCGTCGCAGAAATCATGCTGGGAGAACACGCTGCAGCCAAGCAAGATCTGGATGCGGTGCTGGTAATGCTCAACAACATGATTGCGTCCGGCGTCGAGCGCTATGGAACTTACGAATTGCGCGCCAAAGTGTATGCGCTTCAAGGCCGTGGAGACGACGCGCTGCGCGACCTTGGCAAAGCCGTCAGTCTTGGATGGCGTCGGGCCTGGTGGGCGGCGAACGAACCGTATTTTGCGTCATTGCGGTCCAGCAGCGATTTTCAGGCGCTCCTGGCTCAAGTCAGCCGATCCAACGATCGGCTGACGAAAACCATTACCACCGACTATTAGTTCTATCCACGTTTTATTGGTTTGGTTGTTGACAACCTAAACTAATACACACGATCTGGCAGATGGTGCTGGGGTGAGGCGGCGGTCGCTGTCCCATTATTGACTGCCCCTGTCCGATCATCACTGGGTCGCCGGCGACAACAGGATCCTCTTGCAGTTGGGCGGATGGCTGTTCTCCAACTATAACTACCGGAAAGTCTTTCAATATTTTCATTGCGCCGGAATACAGGACTTTCCGGTACGCGTATCGCCATTCTTCCAAAGTATATTGGCTGCGAACGCCTTCAAGAAGACGGTCGAATTGTTCAGTTAGCGTGTCGAGTTCAGACATGTTGACTCTCCCTGTTCTTTGTCTTGGTTATGAGGAATTTTCCGCGCGAGTCTTCACAATACTTTATGCCGCAAATGCTGCTCTGACAACCGCTTGCGGCACTTTTCGGTACTTACCGACGGCGTTCGACTGAACGATCGTACAGCAACAAGGTTACGCTCGAATTCTTGGTTTGCTGCGGGAGCACAAACTATCTTGGCTTCGATACATGCGTGTAAATCACCTGCCACGCTCCATGGCGCTTGGCCCAAATGTCCGCAAATCGTAATGTCACTTCGAAGCGCTTGCCGCCGTCCGTGCCGCTCAATGTTGCAATGCCACCCATGACGGCGCCGTCGGCCCATACTTTTTCAATCGGTTCCCGAACGGCAAAAGGATCGAGCTTGTAACCGGGAGCCGTGTAGTCAGCGATGAGCTGCGCCTTATTCTCGATAGTGCCGCTGCTGTTGATGAGAGTGTAATCTTCGGCCAGCAAGCGCTTGAGCTCGCCGCCGTCGCCCTTGATTTGGGCGGCGTCGTAATCCGCCACGGCCTTGGCGAGATCGGGCGGCAATGGGGCCCCGTGGGCGGCTGCTGCCGCTAGGGACAACACGCCGAATACACAGAGCAGCAAATGGGTTGAAGTTTTCATATCCGCATCCTCGTCAAATTGATGCCCTGGCGCAATGGCGAGCCGTTGACCGTTACAATGAGCGGCAGATCGCCGGGGAGGGGGATGGCAACTTTTTTTGAGACGGCCGACCGGTTTGCCGCCTGGCTGGAAAAGCACGGTGGGACCAAGGCCGAACTCGTTGTCGGCTACTACAAGCTGGGGTCGCGGCGCGCGAGCATGACCTGGGCTGAATCGGTTGATGAGGCGCTCTGCTATGGCTGGATCGACGGTGTGCGCAAACGCATCGACGAGCATGCCTATCAGATCCGCTTTACGCCCAGAAAGCCGACTTCAATTTGGAGCCGCATCAACATTGAACGAGCTCGCGTTCTGTCGCGCGAAGGCAGAATGCGGGAGGCGGGACTGAAGGCCTTTGCGCATCGCCATGAACACAAGTCGAAAATCTATTCCTACGAACAACGGAAAATTGCCGCCCTGGACGCCGCTGCCGAGGCGCGTTTCCGCAAAGCCAAGACCGCGTGGAAGTTCTTCGAAGAGCAGCCGGCCGGCTATCGGCGACTGGTCATCTGGAAGATCATCAGTGCCAAGCGTGTTGAGACGCGAGAGCGCCGTTTGCAAGATCTCATCCAGGCATCGAAAGAAAAACGGCGTATCTAAAGGGAGCGCGCATGCGCCACGCAACAGCATTGATTTATCTGTGGTTATTGGCAGTGCCCAAGGGCAGGGAAATCAACTACGGCACTGGCAACGAGGTCTTCGGCGAGTCGATTGCCGACGCCAAGGAGCCGTTGCAAATTACGTGGTTCGCCGGCAGCCATCTGGACCTGCCCGTGCACCCTTAGCTCAAGCGATGATTCCGGGAAGCGGCGCTGCCTGCTAGAGTGCGCTTGGCCTTACATGGGGGAATTGTATGAAGGGCAAGGTCGTAGTCATTACCGGTGCGACATCCGGCATCGGCGAGATCGCGGCGCACCGCCTGGCGGCAATGGGTGCCCGCATCGTGTTGGTCGCGCGCGATGCGGCGCGAGGTCAAAAGACGCTGACCCGATTGCCCAGTCTCGGCAGCAGTGCGACCCATTCCATTTATTACGGGGACCTGTCGCGCATTTCCGAAGCGAAGCGCGTCGCCGCGGAGATCGCGGCGGCCGAGCCGCGCATTGATGTGCTCATCAACAATGCCGGCGCGCTCTTCGGCACGCACCGTCTCACGGCCGACAATCTGGAAGAGACTTTCGCGACCAACCATATGGCCTACTTCGTGCTGACTCTCGGCTTGCGGGCGAGCCTGCTCGCTGCCGCGCCGTCGCGGGTGGTCAGTACTGCCTCGGATGCGCACAAGGGCTACACCCTGGATTTCGCTGACTTGCAGGCGACCAAGGGTTATTCGGCAATCAGGGCCTACGGCCGGTCCAAGCTCTGCAACATTTTGTTCACGCGCGAGCTCGCGCGCCGCTGGACGGGAGGAGGCATCACCGCCAACTGCCTGCATCCGGGCTTCGTGGCCACCCGATTCGGCGACGCCAGCGGCGGCGTGCTGTCGGGCGTGGTGCGGGTTGCGAAAACCCTTTTTGCGATTACGCCGGAGAAGGGTGCGCAAACTATCGTGTATCTGGCTTCCTCGCCCGAAGTGAACGCCATCAGCGGCGAATATTTCTATAAGTGCCGACCCGCGACACCGACGGCGGGTGGTCGCGACGATGACGCCGCCAAGCGGCTGTGGAACGAATCGGCGAAGCTCGCCGGGATCCAGGAGACTTAATGTACAAGCAGATGTTGAGTGCGCTGTCGTTTGCCGTTGCCATGCAAGGCGCGGCTTTGGCACAGGAGGCGGCGATGACGCCGCTGCGTCCCGATCAGGTCGAGTTCCGCGCGCTCTACAAGGAGTTGGTTGAGACCAATACGACGCTGTCAAGCGGCAGCTGCACGCTTCTGGCTGAGCGCATCGCGGCGCATTTAAAGAGCGCCGGTTTCACGGACAAGGATCTAACACTGTTCTCGGTTCCCGAGCATCCGAAGGAAGGCGGTCTGGTTGCCATTTTGACGGGCAGCTCGAGCGGCGCAAAGCCGATGCTGTTGCTGGGGCACCTGGATGTCGTCGAAGCCAAGCGCGAGGACTGGACCCGCGATCCCTTCACCCTCATCGAGGAAAATGGCTATTTCTATGGCCGTGGTGCCGCGGACATGAAGGCGATGGATGCGACCTGGATCGACATGCTGATGCGCTTCAAAAAGAGCGGCTATCACCCGAAGCGCACCATCAAGTTGGCGCTGACCTGCGGCGAAGAGACGACTTACGCGTTCAACGGCGCCCAGTGGCTGGCGAAGAATAAGCCGGAACTCATTGCCGCGGCGTTTGCGCTGAACGAGGGCGGCGGCGGGCGCACCGACGGCCACGGCAAGCTCGTCGTGGAATCTATTCAAGTGGGCGAGAAGGCGTCTCAGAACTACCGGCTCGAGACGGTCAACGCGGGCGGCCACAGTTCCATCCCGATCCGCGACAACGCGATCTACCAGCTGGCCGATGCGCTCGCGAAAATTCGCGATCATGAATTTCCTGTAAAAATGACGGATACGACGCGGGCATTTTTCGCCAAAGCGGGTGCGGCGCGCGGCGATGATCTGGGGCGCGCCATGGTGGCCTTGTCGCAGAATCCCGGCGACACGGCAGCCGAGGCCATAGTCTCGAAGGACCGGAGCTATCACAGCACGCTGCGCACCACCTGCGTGGCCACGCTGCTGGAGGGCGGCCACGCCAACAACGCGTTGCCGCAGCGCGCTGCCGCCAACGTCAATTGCCGCATTTTCCCCGGCGAGAGTGTCGAGGGAACGCAGGCTGCCCTCGCCGCCGCCATTGGCGATGCCGGCGTCAAAATAACACCCGTACAGCCCATTCGACCCATTGCGGTACCGCCGCCGCTCGATGCCAAGATCATCGCACCGGCCGAAAAACTGGTCGCGAAATATTTTCCCGGCGTGCCGTTGATTCCCTCCATGTCGACCGGCGCCACGGACGGTATTTTTCTCGAGTCCATCGGCATTCCGGTGTACGGCGTGCCTGGCGGGTGGGGCGATCCCGACGGCAATGGCGCGCATGGCCTGAACGAGCGCCGCAGCGTGCGGTCGGTGTACGTCGGCAGGGACTTCCTGACCGACCTCGTGAAAGCCTATGCTGACGCAAGCTAACGGCAGGGGGAAACCATGGCGCGATATGTAGGGGCGATCGACCAGGGCACGACGAGCACGCGCTTCATCGTGTTCGACCGCGGCGGCAACATGATCAGCTCCGCACAGAAGGAGCATAAGCAGATATTTCCCAAGCCAGGCTGGGTCGAACACGACCCGATCGAAATCTGGCAGAACACTCAGGAAGTCGCGGGCGCGGCGCTGGCGCGCGCGAGCCTCGGCCCGGGCGACCTGGCGGCGGTCGGCATCACCAATCAGCGTGAGACCACGATTCTGTGGGACAAGCGCAGCGGCAAGCCGCTGCACAATGCCCTGGTCTGGCAGGACACGCGCGTGGACCAGCTGGTGGCGCAATATGCCCGCAATGGCGGCCCGAATCGCTTCCGCGGCAAAACCGGGTTGCCGCTGGCGAGCTATTTCAGCGGTCTGAAGCTGCAGTGGCTGTTGGACAATGTGCCGGGCGCGCGCGCCCGCGCGAAATCCGGCGAGCTGTTGTTCGGCAACATCGACACGTGGTTGTTGTGGAACCTCACGGGCGGCCGCGACGGGGGATTGCACATCACCGATGTCACGAATGCCAGCCGCACGCAATTGATGAACCTCGAATCCCTGGACTGGGACAATGCGCTGCTCGAGGAGTTTTTGATTCCTCGTGAGGTGATGCCGCGCATCGTTGCCTCGAGCGAGGTCTATGGCGAGTCGAAGACCCCTGCACTGCTGGGAACTTCGATCGCCGGCATTCTCGGCGATCAGCAAGCGGCGCTGGTCGGGCAGGCCTGCTTTCGCCCGGGCGAGGCAAAAAATACCTACGGTACGGGGTGTTTTCTGCTCATGAATACGGGCGAGAAACCGATTGCCTCGACCGCCGGTCTGATCACCACCGTCGCCTACCAGGTCGCCAAGGAAAAAGCCTGCTACGCCCTGGAAGGTTCGATCGCCGTGACCGGCGCGTTGGTGCAATGGCTGCGCGATAATTTGGGGATGATCAGCACCAGCGCCGAGGTGGAAAAACTCGCCGGCGAGGTCGAAGACAACGGCGGGGTGTTCTTTGTGCCCGCGTTCTCGGGACTGTACGCGCCGCACTGGAATGAGCGGGCGCGCGGCACCATCGTCGGGTTGACTCGCTACGTGACGCGAGCGCACATCGCCCGCGCAGTGCTGGAAGCCACTGCGTACCAAACGCGTGAAGTGCTTGGCGCCATGGCGCAGGATTCCTCGATCAGCATTCCGGAGTTACGGGTCGACGGCGGCATGGTTGGCAACGAACTGCTCATGCAGTTTCAGGCCGACATTCTCGATGTACCGGTGGTGCGGCCGAAAATCACCGAGACCACGGCGTTGGGCGCCGCTTATGCGGCGGGTTTGGCCGTGGGATACTGGCGCAATCGCGATGACTTGGTGAGCAATTGGGCGGTGGACAAGCGCTGGAAGCCGCAAATGGCGGATGATCGACGCCGCGTGCTGTACGGTTCCTGGCAACGAGCCGTGAGCCGCTCACTGGATTGGATCGAATAATAAGAATTTCGGCGATTGCCCTTAAAAAAACGACTAACGACGGCAAGGGGACAGCATGCATTCGGCATTTTTCGGCGAGTTCACGGGCACGATGATCATGATGCTGCTTGGCAACGGAGTTGTCGCGAATGTAGTGTTGCAGCAGACCAAGGGTGAAAAATCAGGCTGGATCGTCATCACCACCGGTTGGTGTTTTGCGGTGATGGCCGGCGTGTTTACCGCGCTTGCGATCGGCAGCGACGGTCACTTGAATCCTGCCGTGACGGTGGGAGTTGCCATCTCGAGCGGAGACTGGAGCCGCCTCAGCGTCTATGTTCCCGCGCAATTCTTAGGCGCGATGGTCGGCGCCGCACTGGTGTGGCTAGCCTATTTTTCCCACTGGCAGAAAACGCCCAACCCGCTCGACAAGCTGGCCTGCTTTTCAACCATACCCGCCATCCGCGCACCGCTCGCAAACTTAGGCACGGAGATTATCGGCACCTTTGTGCTCGTGCTCGTCGCCGCCGCCATCTCTTCGAAGTACGGAACGGGCGTTGGCTTGAGTCCGGGCCTCGGCCCATTTCTCATCGGCTTTCTGGTGTGGGGAATCGGCCTGTCCCTGGGTGGACCGACGGGCTACGCCATCAATCCGGCGCGCGATTTGGGTCCGCGCATCATGCATGCCGTGCTGCCCATTTCCGGCAAGGGATCATCGGACTTCGGCTATGCCTACGTGCCCTTCATCGGTCCGCTCGTGGGAGCGAGCGTTGCCGGCGTCATGGTCAAGATGATCGGAATTTAGCGGCAGGCGCGCCGTAAAGTTCGTGCCGCTTTCCGTTGTGGACGTCACGGACAGGGTGCCGCCATGAGCGCGCACGATTTCAGAACAAATATAGAGTCCCAAGCCCAGTCCTTCTCGGCTTCCGGAGGTTGACGGGCGCCAAAAGGGCTCGCATATCCTGTCCAGATTCTCGGGCGGTATGGGTTCGCCGGCATTCCAGACATTGAGAACGAAATTGGAATCTTCCGCCCGGGCGGAAACTCTGACCGGACTCTGGGGCGCGCCGTGCTTCAGCGCATTGCCGATCAAATTCGATGCGACCTGCTGCACGCGTCCCAAATCGCAGCGCACTCTGCTGGTCACGCTGATGTTGGAGAGTATTTGACGGTCGGGCTGGCCGTCTTGGAATTCTCTGACCACCGCTTTCAATCCGGTGTCGATGTCCTCGACCTCGGTCATGCGCACCCCCATGCCTTCGCCCAGTCTCGAGCGCGCAAAATCCAGCACATCGCTGATCAGGGACGACATGCGCTTCACGTTCACTCTGATTCGCGACGCCAGATCCTTGAGCACCGGATCGGCAACCTTCCTCTCGAGCAATACGCCGGCGGAGTACACCGCTTGCAGAGGATTGCGCAGATCGTGGCCCAAAATGGCAATGAATTGCTCGCGCAGCTCGTTGTCCGCATGCGCAACCCGCAGTGCGCTTTGGTCTTGCTGCCGCGCCACCTCACTGTCGAGCTGCAGGGCAATGAGCGACGCAAAATGCTTAAACATACTGATGATTTTCGGATCCGCCACTTTGGCCGGCGCCGGATCGATTGCGCAAAGGTTTCCAAAGTAGCGGCCGTTCGCCAGGACGATGGGCACCGATACGTAGCTCTCGATTTGGTAAATCTTCGGTGTGTGATGGTGGCAGTACCGTGCGTCGGTGCTCGCCTGTTCGATGACGATGGGCTCATTGGCCCTTTTTGACTCGATGCACAGCGTGCTTTCAAGATCCAATTGTCCGCCGGGCTTCAGGCCGAATTGGATGTCGTCTTTGACGGCGCATGCGGTCCAGGTGTGTTCGGTGACGCGGGCGACTGCGGCAAACCTCATTCCGGTGGTTTCGCACAGAACCTCGAGCAGCGTGGGCACGGCTTGCAGCCGGCTGACGGCAGAAATATCTCGCGCGATCTCCTCGGGAGAATCGCCCGCGGCGGCTAACTGGAGTGAGGTTGGGGGCAATTCAGTGTCCATGCTGTATGGCAGAGGCGATGGTTACGATCTGCGAACCGCTCCGTGACGCTGTATTTTAGCATTCCGAGGCGTATTTGTACCGCAAAGGAAATCCTGCCGAAGCCTGGCAAGATTTGATAGTAGGCTGCATTAACCTAGGTCAGTATTCGAGGTCGGCGTGAAGAAAATACCCTCACCGAGCCCCCCAAAAGCGCCGGCGGTCGCCGTATCCGGACAGTGTCTGTGCGGCGGTGTGCGCATCGAGATCGACTTTCCGGCGCGCTGGGCATGGCACGACCATTCGCCCTCGAGCCGGCACGCCCACGGCGCTGCCTATGCGACCTACGTGGGAAGCTGGCGCCGGCGCTTCCGCATCACTCACGGGGCCTCGAAGATCACTCAGTACGAGGACCCCGCGGCAGGCACGACGCGGAGTTTTTGCAGCCGGTGCGGCACGCCGATTAGCTATGAGCGCGCCCGCTCGCCGCACATGGTGAATGTGCCGCGCGCACTGTTTCGAAACCGCACCGGCAGACAAGCCCGCTATCACATCGCCATTGAGCAGGCGGTGGAATGGGCGTATATGGGCGAGCGGCTGGTGCCGCTCAAGGGATTTCCGGGCGTGGTGTGGGACCGCTCGAAAAGGAAGCCGCGCGCGCCGCCGATATCCGCCGCATGAGGTATTCGCGCAGCGTCCTCTGAACAATCGGTTGAGCGATCAAGTGATTTGGACGGCAGGTTCGCTCAGTTTACGATGACAGATTCGCCGGGTACTCGTTAGGGAGCCGAACATGCGTACACCTCTATTTCTCCTCGTAGGATTCCTTCTCTTGGCGGCATCTGCGCTGCTGGGGAAGCTTTTCTCGAGCAACTATCCGAACGCGACTTATGCTGCAACCCTGATATTCATCATGGTTTGGCTGGGAATAGCGGGCGCGAACATGTGGGTGGGCGTCGCGAAGGCGGGGTATTCGCCGAGCGAGGAGTTGCCGATTTTTCTGCTCATTTTCAGTGTGCCGACTGTCGTCGCAATATTCTTAAAGTGGCGGATCATCTAGTTGCTGATACGCATCGATATCGTCATCGTCATGAAGTGTGAAGCCCGTGCAAAGCGGGTGTGTGCGGATATATTGTCTTTCCGGCTCAAAGAGGAAGGATTCTTATGAAAATTTGCTGGATATTGGCCTCCCTTAGCGCCGCCAGTCTCGCTGCCGGCTGCGTTACGACCAACCTGGCTCCCGGTGCGGCTCAAGTGAACATAACGAGAAATGCAGCGGATGTGGCGGCCTGTGCGGCGGTCGGGAACGTCCCGCAAGGCCTATATTCATCCGATACTGCAGGTAACGAAACCGTCGGCCTGGGCGGCGACACGCTTTTCGTGACAACCGAAAATCATACGGGGACCATTCTCGGCGGAATCGCCTACCGCTGTCCGGCAAAATGAATCTCGATGAATCAATCCGCGAAAACCAAATCCTCGGAATGCAGTCTGGTCGGGGTGGCGTGTGTATCAATGCTGAGCGTCGCCAAGTGTTTCCGTAATTTCTCGCGCTCGACGAAGGTCGCGGTCCAGTAGCGGTCGTGGCAGTGACTGTAGAGGCGCAGACTCTTGCCGGTGAGCAAGCTGTTGGCAATCACGGCGATCGGTATTTCGGACACAGACTCGAGCGCGCAGTCGGGGCAAGTGACCGAAAATTTGAGGGTGGGTTCTGGCATACGTTTCTCTAAAGGAGCTCAAGGCTCGGACGAGGAGACTATAACTGCTGCCCTAGCCTCTCGCATTACGGAAATGCAATAAAAAAAAGTTGCGCACTAGAGTGGAGCGGCCGCTGACGAAGTTCGCACCGCAGTAGCGCATCCGGCGCCTTTAAAATAATTGATTTCTGGAACTGTCGCGATTCGGAGTCACTGAAGATTATTTCTTTGTTTGTGTCGGCGCTGCGTTGCAGTCTCACCGGCGCGTTTCGGGACCCAAAGCGGGCGTTCACCAAATGACAGCAATGCAGGTTGATAAGGCATCTCCGATTTCATCGCGAGCGCCGACTCTCGAACCGTCGCCGCGCTTTTTCTTTGCACTTCCGAAACCACGGAGCCAAGCTTGAGCATCATTCCGCCATATTCCTTGGCGAGCTTGCCGCGACCGTCGCGGTCATGCCGCTTGAATCCATTGGATCAGCTGTCGGGCAGATAAGCCGCCGGGAGGAGAATTCGTATCTAGCAAGGTATAGGCCCCAAGAGGGCGGGCTATCGACTGAAAATCCAATGAACTGTCCTTTTCGAGTGCTCGGAGGCCTTTCCGCGAATTGCCGGTCACGCTTTGCAAATCTTTGCTCGCGCAAATGCCGCCGGGCGGTGACTTTGGAGCCGCTCGATACTATGGTGACAACTATCGCGCATGGATGTGAGGTGCCTCATGAAGTTCAATTCTTGCTGGTCCACTGGTGCGGTAATTGCTGCGGCATTGCTACTAACATCCTCTCGCCCACTGGTGGCGGCCGAACTCACTACCCCCGCAGGCGACGTCGACAACCCGGATCTGTCCGATACTACCTTGCGCGATTTTCGTGTGAGCTTGCTTGGACTGTTCAACTCCGGCCGCTACGCTGACCTGGACACGCTTGCCCAGCAGCTGCAACAACAGCGCAGTCGCTTTGCGGGCGGCGCCTGGCGCCTGCACATTTTCTTCGGCACCCTAAGCTCGCCGGGTTCACCAACAGCGACCGATGCCGCCTGGAAGGCGCACATTACCAAGCTCGAACAATGGGCAGCGAGCAGTCCTAGCTCCCCGACTCCGCGTATTGCACTAGGGCAAACTTATTTGCGTTTTGCCTGGAAGGCCCGCGGCCACGGATTTGCCAACACGGTTACACCGGAGGCCTGGGAGCTGTTTCGGAGCCGCGTAGGTTCAGCCCGCTCGACTCTGGAGCAATCCGCTGTGCTCGCGGAAAATTCGCCTCACTGGTATTTGGAAATGCAGGGGGTCGCGCTCGACCAACAATGGGACCGCGCCGCATTCGACGCGCTCGCCGAGCGCGCCCTCGCGCACGAGCCCGGCTACTACTATTTTGCAGTGTCGGAATCGAATTATCTATTGCCGAAGTGGTACGGCAAGCCCGGTGATACCGAGCGATATGCCGCTCAAGTGGCCGATCGAATCGGTGGCGACGAAGGCGACGCGGTGTATTTTCAGATCGCCGCCGTCATTAACTGCTGCAATAGGACTCAGGCCCCGTCGCTATCCTGGCCGCGCGTACAGCGGGGCTTCGCGGCGCTCGAATCACTTTACAAGTCGACCAATCATGAACGCAATGTCATGGCTTACCTGGCCCTGCGCGGTGGCGACGCAGCCACGGCGCAGCAACTGTTTGCGCGAATCGGAAACGACTGGAGTGAATCGGTATGGAAAACCAAGGCAGCCTTCGACGCCGGTCGGACCGCAAAGGAACAGTGGGAAGGCGGGCTCGCCGGAGCCAAGCCATGAGACTCATTTCATCCTTGCTTGTCAGTCTCGCGCTCTCGGCGTGCGCGACAGACTACACGTCGCAGCTTTACGAGCCCAACTACGGAATTCGAAGCCTGCATTACTCGCCAGCGGATGTCGATCCGATCATGTTGATGAATGGCACCTATGCATCAAAGCAGATAAACGGCCTCTATGAAGCAACGCCTTTGAATGCTGTTTGCCTGACTAACTTTCGTTGCTCACCACAAGCACGACAGCCACCTTCCGGGTGGGATCCTTAGTCGTCGGATGGGGGCGTTCGGCTCACCCACTCAGCGGACGCAAATCTCCTCATGAAAGGAGGGCCTTCCGCATGCGCACACAGGCCATGCGACCGCCAGATGACATGACGTGCTCGCCGCGTTCGACTGAAACAAATCCGTTCGCTTCGTAGAAGGGGACGGCGTTGATCGAGGCATCCATTCGTAGTTCGGCCAGCCCAGCGTCTCGAGCCAGCTCTTCGAGCCGAGCCAGCAGCGCACGACCTACCCCCTGGCCACCATATTCTGCATCTACGTAGACGGCGCGCAACTCTGAATTGGCGGGAACGATTGAGCCGAAGCCGATGATCTCCCCAGCGGGTTCCATGGCAACCACAATCAACTCCTCGCCGTGTGCGATCCACCGCTGGAACGTCTCCACGCGCTCGCGGACGATAACAGCGGGAGCCCATTCATCGATGATGGCCGGACTGTAGGCGGAGGCAGCAGTTTGCCTGATCGCCGAGCGTTGCGCTTCAAGGATCGGCAACGCGTCATCCGGGCGACCCGGTCGGAGTTGGAAAGGCGGCGCTGCTGTCATCATCCCGCCAGGATAGCGCGCCGTTCAGCTCACTTCCACGAGTTGGTCGATGTCGCTAAGCGACCCAAGCGGACCAGTGGCGAGTGTCCGCTCACCGGCGCCTTGATTGACTACCCTCACTGAGGTCAACTTGTTTCTACAGCGCGTCTACGAATGTCTGGTTTTCTAAGACAGCCTATAATGTGACCCATGAAAACCGCAACTGAGGCGCTCGAGCAATTCTTCGCCGCGATCAATCGCAACGACATGACGGCCATCACTAAAGATTTTGATCCGGAAATCGTACGCATTGAGCCTGAAGGCTTCCCAACAGCCGGCACCTATCGTGGTGCCGCGGAAGTGCAAGCGCATATCGTGAAAGGCCGAGGGACTTGGGCGGAAGGTACTTGCGATCCCGAGAGATTCTTGGTGAACGGAGACAAAGTCGTCGTATACCTCCATGCTCGGGTTCGCCTGAAAGACTCGACAGAATGGATTGGCGGCCGCTTTGCCGATGGCTTCGTGTTTCGCGAGGGCAAGATCATTGAATATCTCTCTTTCGCTGAACGGGCGCAGGCCCGCGAGTGGGCCGGCATCGCGGATTGAGAGTCTGTTTGCGTCAGACATGCATGTCCTCGTGGTGCGTCCGCGAACCTGCTCCTGTGTCTCTGTTCGACCCCGAGCCGTCGGTGGTCAGTGTCGGCTTTGCGGCATCAGACCCGCGATCGCTCGAACGGATGGTTAGGCATTGCGCGCCTGCGCCCGCCGCTTCGATTTACTAATGGGCACGATCTCCAATGCCGTATGGATTATTTACAAAGCCGTGGGTTTGAGTATCAACTAATATCCAATTCTTTTCCTTGTACTCAAACACATAGGTGGTGCGTGTCTCCGCCTTCGGGTCACTTGGCGCAAAGTCTCCTTGAAGTGCACCTCCCGTGGCTAGTACCCAACATCCGTCCTCTACCACTGCGCCTTTAGGTAGTTGTTGTTCAATAAGTAGGGCGAGACCAGGCCCAACTATCAAGGTTCGCCGCGGCTGCTTTGAGCTAATGCAACTAAGTGTTCCATGACGAATCTCCCAATGTAGGTAGTAGAACCACACGGGATATTGCGGCAGGACCATAAAAAGACTATATTCAGTCTTGCAACAAATTGGAGCTACCGTGCGATATTCGACCCAAATAAGGCCTATTAGCTACTTGAAAGCCAATGCGGCCGAGGTCCTTCAGGTGCTGGAGGAGCAGCGTAAGCCTATGATCATCACTCAAAATGGCGAAGCCAAGGCCGTAATTCAAGACGTTACCTCTTACGAGGAAACCCAAGAAACGCTAGCGCTTTTAAAGATTCTTGCGCTCGGCAACCAACAAGTTGAACGCGGGGAGATCACGCCGATCAGCGAGGTCGCCGGTCGCCTCCGCGCGAAGGCTACCAGTCCCTGATGTTCTGCGAGGTCTCGCTGACAAAGGACGCAGAGCGTGACCTGGAAGAGATCTACCTCTACATCGCCGAGCACGATTCTCGAGCTAGCGCTGACCACGTCCTCGATCGGCTCGTCAAGGCGACAGAAGCGCTCAAAACGTCTCCTGACCGCGGTTCCTATGTAAACGAGTTGCGCTCTCTTGGTATCTCGGAATATCGACAAATCTTCTTTAAGCCCT
>DATHKV010000255.1:0-2758 GCA_035488895.1 Steroidobacteraceae bacterium | reverse complement strand
CGCGGCACTTAGGCGGTATCTTTCTGTTGCACTTTCCGTAGGCTCGCGCCTCCCAGGCGTTACCTGGCACCGTGCCCTGTGGAGCCCGGACTTTCCTCCATGTACTTGCGCACACAGCGACTGTCTGGCCGACTCCGACGTGCACCATACGCAGGTACGGGCGTTAATGCGAGGCGGATTGTGCTTTTAGGAGCAGCGCGCGCTTATACGCTTCGTTGTCGCGCGAGCCGGTGATCTGCGCGGCGAGGCGCGCCGCTTGCTTCAAAGGCAATTCGGCCAGCAGCGCGATGAGCACCTTGTCCAGATGCGCGCCCGCCTCTCCCTCCGCATCGGCCGGAAGCTGCGGCGCGCCGCCGATCAGCAGCGCGATTTCACCGCGCGAGAAGTCGGCGTCGGTTTTGGATTTGTTCAACAGCTCGAGCAGCGATCCGCGGTACGTGGTTTCATGCAGTTTGGTCGCCTCGCGCACCACGCACGCGGCGCGCTCTGCGCCGAATGCCGTCACGCAATCTTCCAAGGTCTCGCGCACGCGGTGCGGCGATTCATAGAACACCAACGTGCGAGCTTCCGCCTGCAGCGATTTGAGCCGCTCGCGGCGCTGCGCGGCGCGCGCCGGCAAAAATCCCTCGAAGCAAAATCGGTCGGTCGGCAGCGCGCCTATCGACAGCGCGGCAATGGCCGCACAGGGCCCCGGTACGGCAATGATCTCGATGCCGGCTCCCGCCACCGCCCGCACCAGCTCGAACCCGGGATCGCTGATCGCCGGCGTGCCGGCATCGCTTACCAGCGCCACCGACTTGCCGTCGCGCAGCAGTGCAACTATTTCAATGGCGCGATTCGTCTCATTGTGTTCGTGCAGCGACAGTTGCGGCGTGCCGATGCCGAAAGCTTTCAGCAAAACGCCGGTGTGCCGGGTGTCTTCTGCGGCAATCAGCGCACAATTCTGCAAAGTTTCGCGCGCGCGGGTGCTCAAATCGCCCAAATTGCCGATCGGCGTGGCTACCACGTACAGCTTCCCGGCTCCCGGAAGCCCTGTGTGCTCGTTCTTCACTATAATCCGCGACTGTATGAGGATTCAGGAGCGGAAGGGTATGGCAGCAATCTCTCGACGTCCACGACTGGCGCGATATGCGATATTGGCGCTGTCGTTGATCGCGGCTGCGTGCAGCCTCATCAAGCCCTCGGAAACCGCCGGCGACAAGCAGGAGCAAGCGGCGCGCCTCGGTCACGACGGCAAACACGCCGAAGCCGCGCGCCTGTACGCGGATCTGGCGCTGCAACTGCCCGCCGAAAGCGATAACTACGAACTCTTGAGCGCAGAGCAATGGGTCGCCGCCGGCAATGTCGCCGCCGCCAAGCAGGCACTCGCCCAGGTCTCACCCGAGGCGCGCACCAAACTGGCGACGCCGCGTGCGCTCGTTGCCGCCGAAATTGCGTTTGCAGAAAACGATCCGACCCGCGCGATCCGCGAACTCGACCAGATCCCGGTGCCCACGACTCCTGAGCAGGCGCAGAACTACTATTGGATTCGCGGCAGGAGCGCATTCCTCACCGGTCATCCGATCGAGGGCACACGTGCGCTCGTCGAGCGGGAGCGTTTCTTGAGCGACCCCGCGGCGCTGCACGCCAACCGCGACGAGCTGTTGAGCCGGGTCCGCACCGCCGCCGAACGCGGCGCGCCGATGAAGCCGCCTCCCAAGACCGATCCCATCGTCGCGGGTTGGCTCGACTTGGGACCGGTCGCCGTGGAAGTCGAGCGCAATCCGGCCCGCGCCGCCGCGGCGCTCGACGCATGGAAGCGGCAATTTCCGCAGCACCCCGCCAACCTGAGCGTGCTTTCCACCGCGCAAACGCAGATCGCGGTGGCCACGGAATATCCCAATCAGATTGCGTTGCTGCTGCCGCTGTCGGGGCGAAGCGAGGCCTTTGGCGTCGCGGTACGCGATGGCTTCATCGCCGCATATGAGCAGCAGGCTGCGGCGACGCGGCCGCACCTGATGATCTACGACGTGGCCGCGGAGCCCGTGGGCGCCGCCTACAACCGCGCCATCAGCGACGGCGCCGGGTTCGTGGTGGGTCCGCTGATCAAGGACGAAGTCGCCGCGGTCGCGCCCCTGGCCGGCCGCACGCCGGTGCTGGCGCTGAATTTCCTCGGCGACGGAACGGTGCCGCCAAAATATTTCTATCAATTTGCCCTGCTGCCTGAAGACGAGGCGCGCATGGTGGCGCGCCGCGTGGTCGCCGACGGCCGCCCCAACGGCGTCGTCATCGTGCCTTCCGGCGAATGGGGTACGCGCGTCGCGGCGGCTTTTGCCGAGGAACTGAAGAGTCTGGGCGGCACCGTGCTCGACAGCGGGCGCTATGATTCCGCGCAGGTGGATTTCTCCGATGTCATCAAGACGGTGATGCAGTTGAAGGCCACGAGAGTCGAGAAGGGCGAGAAGCCCGAGCCGCCGACGCATCGCAGCGACGCCGCCTTTATCTTCGTGGCCTCGAGCTCGGCAGGCACCGCGCGCCTCATCCTGCCGCAGTTGCGCTACAACTATTCCGGCGATGTGCCGGTGTATTCCACCTCGGACAGTTTCGAGCCGAATCCGAGCGCGAACTCGGATATCGAGGGCATGCTCTTTCCCGACATGCCGTGGATGATTTCCAACGATCCGGCCACGGTGCCGATTCGCGACGGCGTGCGAGCGGCTTGGCCGGCCCGCACGGCGCGTCGCGACCGCTTCTACGCCTTTGGTTTCGATGCGTATCG
>DATHKV010000254.1:0-3290 GCA_035488895.1 Steroidobacteraceae bacterium | reverse complement strand
CAGGCGAGAGTTACCACAGCGTTGCCGGGCGTCGCCGTGAGATTGGCCGGTGCTCCCGGAGACCCGCCCGGTGCGCCGGGCGTGGCGGAGACTTGCGCGGAATTCGCACTCGAGCCTGCGGCGGTGAGCGTCGAGACGACGTAGTAGTACGTCGTACCATTCGTGACCGAGGAATCTGTATAGCCACTCGCGGCGGGCGCGGCGAGTTGGGCGAGCTGCGTGTACGGACCGCCGTTGGTGGTCGCACGCTGCACGTTATAGCCCGTTGCGTCCGGGCTGGCTGTCCAGGCGAGGGTTACCACAGCGTCGCCTGGCGTCGCCGTAAGATCGGTTGGTGCCACTGGAATCTCAGGAATTTTGTTCCGCGGTGGCAAACAGCCGGCAAGCAGTGCCAAACACACCGCTATCATTAGGCCGCGGAACGCGACACGGCTGGGTGGGTGTTCGATCATCCTGCATGCTCCCGATCATCAGGGGGTTGGCTGTAAATCCCCTCTAGAGCCGATGGTACGGCGCAATGCATTCAGTTTGACGACGACATACAAACCTTCGGGACGTAGGAGTTATCCGACGCCCTGGGCATCCAATTTAGGTGCCGCTCCTACCACGAATGCCCCGCTATCAGGCACTCACAACACTTTAATCCCGTCACCGCAACCATTGATTTTATTAAAGAAAATATGTTCGCGCCGCAGGGTGCTAGTAGCTGCATCACTTGTCGCCAAGGAGTTGAGATAGTTCCGATCCGGCGAGCAAAAACGCGCCCACTCCGTAGACATAACTCGAGGATGGTTTGAATTTGCCGGGCTCGCCACCGATCGGCTGAATGGATCCCAGTCTTCCATTTTTGTAAATGTGTTGGAGCATGCCGGCCCATGACCTGGTGACGACCGGCAAATACTTCTTAAGATCGAGCACGCCCTGATTGATGCCCCAGGCGATGGCGTACGTGAAGAACGCGGATCCGGAGATCTCGGGAGACTGGTATGCGCCGGGATCGAGGAGGCTCGCGCGCCACAGGCCATCGGGCAGCTGCAGCATCGCAATGCGCTCCGCCATCTCGCGAAATTGAGCGAGGAATTTGGCGCGATCAGGATACTGTCCGGGCATCTTTTCAAGCACCATGGCCAGACCTGCAAGAACCCACCCATTGCCGCGCGACCAGAAGACCTTCTGACCGTTGGATTCGTGCATGGTGAGGAAACGATCGTCGCGATAATAAAGATGTTCGGCGGGATCATAAAGGGCCGCGGAGGTGAGCCACCACTCACGATTCATGAAGTCGAGATACTTCGGATCGTGCGTAGCGATAGATAGTTGAGTCAGCACGGGCGGTGCCATATATAGCGCGTCGCACCACCACCAGAGATTCTCATTCGGATCGTTGGGACGAGCCAGAAGCTTGTCCATCGCCTCGCGAGTGGGCGCAATCCGCTTCTGGTCAGACTGCTCGGCGTAGAATGCCAGGTAGGTAAGCCCGATGGCTTCATCGTCGGCGTGCGCGAAGCGCGGACTGAGGTTCCACTGATTCTGAATGGCAACCTCGAGAACGCGGTCATGATAACGGCTGTCTCCGGTGGCCTCGGAGGCCGCGAGAAGGCCATCGTAGAGGGCCGCGAAAGTCCACTGGATGTTGTAGCGCGACTCGGCCTCCCTCAGCTGCCAGTCCCCCACAGTTTTCATCGCCCTCAATATGGCGCTCCGCTTCAATTTTGGTGAGAGGTTCGCGGCCAGTGGCCCGGGATCATCGGGTTGATCGCCCGCCGCCTGGAGCTCCGCAACCGCAGAGTTTGCAGAATTCTGCGCATGAGCGACCGACCCTGCGAGGATTGTGGCCGCCAGGAGAGCGAGAGGTAAGTACGGCTTCGTCATGAATGCATTCAGTTTACGGCGATTTGGATCACCCATGCAGCCAGTGGGATGAGACATTGCGACGTCTATGGACGTTCTTGTCAATCGCCCATCGCAGACACTAGCTCGGCATCCGCGATGCTGCGTCAAATCATTCCGCAGAATGGCGGCGGCGCCTTCTCGTCACAGACGTCAGGCTTGGTGTGGGTCGTTGTCCAATATTTCAAAAGGCCGAGTTGCGTGGCCACCGCTGAGAAGCCCGGATCGGCCAATGTTCCGCGCATGCGCCGATCCCAGAAGAGCGATGGCCCCGGATATTCGCGCGTCGTCGCTATCCGGGTCGCGATTTGAAAAGCTTCGTGGTTCGCGCCGAGACCTGCGAGCAGTCTTGCGACCGCAACCCCCTGCTTATCTTCAGTCAGCGCAAGGAGGGCCTGGACTGCTTGTGGCTTGGTGTCGGAATCACTCGACGCTAGCGCGCGATACCCTGTCAGCAGGGCCGCGCGGAGTTCCGCGGGAATCGGCATTGTCGGGTCAAGCAGGAGGTCGATGTCACCGATTTCAGTTGCCTTTAGTCTCTTGAGATTCCTCGCAAACACGGCATCCGGAGCAAGGTCAATCGCGGCATCGAAATAGGGTTTCGCCTCGCCAGGCTTGCCCGCGACGACAAGCGCTTGTGCCAGGGTCAGCGGCGTATAAACATAGAGGGCCAGCATATCGTTAGCCCGGTGCAATTGTTCGATTGCTTCGGCAGTCCGACCGACATTTACGAGCATCCACCCGTATTGATGGTACTCGCATCCGCAATCCAGCCGACGGGCCGCGACGGCGCGCTTAAGCAGCTCTTCCCGACCGGTCCAGTCGCGCCGATCGAGCAGCATGGATTTAATATAGAGCGCCTCGCTATTCTTGCTGTCGATAGCAACCGCGCGGTCGGCCGCTTGACGTCCACTCGCGCGCGCCTCTTCGACCATCCGGCTGTTGTCCGCGCTCATTGCGACTTTCCAGTACGCGCCGGCGACCGCCGCCCAACCCCAGGAAAAGTCTGGAAGGGCAGCGACGACCCGTTGCGCGGGAATCAGGGCTTTCCGTCCCTCCTCTATATTGGGATCCCAGTGTCCCTGGCAAAATTGCATGTAATCCCTAAGGACTGCGTCAGGCAGCGGCCTGTGATAGGTCGACGCTCCGAACAGCCCGCAGCGGACCACATTGCCTTTATCCACGGCGATGCGGCGCGGAACCCTCGATACTTCATTCCCGTCGTAGTTGAAAGTGTCAGACCACACGGTTGCGCCGGAGCGCTCGCTGGCCAGGCGAGTGATGACTCGAATCGTGTCTCCGTCCCGCTGGATCGTCCCGCCCAGCGTGTAGGCCGGGGCTGCGCCCGTCGACGGGGCTGATGCTGTCGAGACACCGACAGCGCCGTCGACATTGAATGC
>DATHKV010000253.1:0-4536 GCA_035488895.1 Steroidobacteraceae bacterium | reverse complement strand
GCTTGGACGGAGCGGTCGCGTCCTTCGTGGAGTACTTGTACGCCCTGAGCTGATTCGCTGTTGATGAATTGTGCCGCGCCCGTGCCCGTTCCATCTTCGCCAAAAAGGTCTCGACGGAGGCTAAGTCTTTAAGGGGAGGGCGGCTTTTCCCGGCTGGGAGGTGCCTTCTCGGGGCTTACACGTGGTTTTTCGGCGGGTTTTGCAGGCGGGCTCGACGTTTTCTCTCCGTTCACGGCAGCCTTGGCCCTGGCGGCGCCCCGTTTCGCCGTCGCCGCGACCTCTTTGGCGGCTGCGGCCACTTGCTTCGCGCCCGTCTTGGCGGCATCCGCGATCACCTTGGCGTCGCGCTTGACGGCCTCGCCCACAGCCTTGGCTTGATCATGAGCCAGCGTTGTATCGGCCGGCGGATCATCGGCGGCCCTTGCGGTCAACAGCGCCGACAGCGCCAAACCGACCCAGGCTGCAATGAATGCTTTGGCTTTCATAAACGTAACCTTTGGTTATCCGAAAACGTCGCCGTATTTTTGCCGAAGGACTGTCTTTTGCACCTTGCCGGTCCCGCCGACCGGCAGCGAGTCCAAGAATATGACCTCCTCGGGCACCCACCACTTTGCCACCCGCTCGGCCAGAAAACACAGAATGTCCGCCGACTCCAATGCATGGCCGGGCTTGCGAACGACGAACAGCAGCGGGCGTTCCTGCCACTTGGGATGTTTTACGCCGATGACCGCGCACTGCGCCACGGCAGGGTGCGCGATCGCGGTGTTTTCCAGGTCGATGGAGCTGATCCACTCGCCCCCGGTCTTGATCAGATCCTTGACGCGGTCGCGGATCTGCAAAGTGCCATGCGGATCAATGGTGGCGATATCGCCGGTGGGAAACCACCCGTCCCGAAGCGGTGAGGTCTCGCTCTTGTAGTAGGCACTGACGATCCACTGGCCCCGCACCATGAGTTCGCCCTGCGACTGGCCGTCTCGGGGCAATTCGCTGCCGTCCTCGGCGACCACTTTAATGTCGATGCCGAAAACGGTCTTGCCGCAATTGGCGGCCGCGAGGTGGCGTTGCGCCGGCTGCGACTGCAGTTGCTCGTCCGTCAGGCAGCTTATGGTTGCCGCCGCGGTGGTCTCGGTCATTCCCCAGCCCTGCCGCACTTCGACGCCATATTGCTGGTCGAATTTGGCGATCAGCGTGAGGGGTACCGCCGATCCACCCGACAGCACGCGCTTGAGACTCGAAAATTTCAGGTTGTGCTGCTCGACATACTGCAGCAGTGCGAGCCACACCGTTGGTACACCGGCGCTCACCGTCACCTGCTCATTTTCCATCATTTCGTACAGGCCGGGGCCATCCAAGCGAGGTCCCGGCAGCACCAGCTTTGCACCGCCTATGAGGCACCCATAGGGCGCGCACCAGCCGTTGATGTGAAACATGGGAACCACCGGCAGCATCGCCTCGCGGACAGAAAGGCCGAGCATGCCGGGCATGCAGATGGTCATGGCGTTCAGCACGATGGAGCGGTGCGAATACAGAGCGCCTTTGGGATTGCCCGTCGTGCCGGACGTATAGCAGATGGCCGCGCTCGCGCGCTCATCGAACTGCGGCCACTCGAAATTCTCATTCTCCGAGGCGATGAAGGTCTCGTAGCAGTAGACATTGGCGACCGCATCCAGCGCGGGCATGTTTTCCGCGTCCGTCATGCAGATCCACGCGATGATGTTCGGGCAGCGTGGGGCAATGCCGGCGATGAGCGGTGCGAAAGTCGAATCAAAAAACAGGACGCGATCTTCCGCGTGATTGATGATGAAGATCAGCTGCTCGACATGCAGTCGAGGATTGCAGGTATGAATGACCAAGCCGCTGCCCGACACGGCGTAGTAGATCTCGACATGGCGGTGATTGTTCCATGCGAGGGATGCTATTGCGGTGCCGGCCGGCAGGCCCAGATCCGCGAGCGCATTGGCGAGCTTTTTGACCCGCACCGCGCACTCTTTGATGGTGTAGCGAAACACGGGTCCGTGAGTCTCGCGCGAAACCATTTGCGTCTGGCCGTGCTGCGCCTCGGCATGCTCGAGGATGCCGGAGATCAGCAAGGGCCGGTCCATCATGAGTCCGGGCTGGAGCATTATTTGTGCGCGGCCGCGCTCTGCTGGGCGCGGTAGGCGATCCAACTCTGCTCGATCAGGTACGCATGGACGTTGTCGGCGTCCTTTTCGCTCAAGATGTCGTTGAATCGTTCCATGCCGGCCGGGGCCAACGCGCCTCTCAACAAAATATCCTTGAAGGCAACGTGCAGTCCTTCGTTGAGCTTGCGAAGATCGGGCGTGGTGCTCGGGCCGAGCTGATGGCAGCGCGTGCATTGCTCGATGAACGTCACCTCGCCGGCCTCGATCTGCGCCTGGGTCGCCTTCTGCTCGGGTGGTTTCGGGAAGGCGGGTTC
The DNA here is from genome assembly GCA_035488895.1 of Steroidobacteraceae bacterium. GTDB lineage: Bacteria > Pseudomonadota > Gammaproteobacteria > Steroidobacterales > Steroidobacteraceae > Bog-1198. Next base: position 2,099 of record DATHKV010000253.1, on the reverse strand, counting down.
GGTGCGAAGCGGAGGCATCGGCACGGGGCCGCCCCCGAGCTTGAAGGCGATGATGCGATTGGTATTTTGATACTTGAGCGCCGCACTGCTCGGCGGAATGGGCGCCACCGTGATGGCGGTGCCGCCATAGCCCACTTGAACGTCGACATACTGCTCGCCGTTGACCGAGTAAGTCATCGGCGCCGCCATGATGTGGCTGCCGGTCTTGATGACCTTGAGCACCTTGCCGGTGTCGGCCGCATAGACCCACAACTCGCCGCTGCCGCGGCCTTGAAACACCAGATTCCCCGCGGTCGACATGACGCCGCCATCATAGCCGCGGATGCCCGAGGAAGTTTCATGTTCCCACACGACCTTTTGCGCCACGGGATCCCAGGCGCGAATCACCTCTCGCACCGGTTTGACATGGCGCGCCGCCTTGATCGCTTGCTCGTCCGGCACCGGCCCGAACAGGCGCGTCGCCTCCTTGGAGTCATAGGTGTCGTCGGGAATGATGCCCTGCACGGTGAAAAACCCTTCAACGTACTTCAGCTTGCTGCCGTTATGCAGCAGATCCACCCAGATCGTCGGTACGTCGATCACGGGGATATAAGCCAGGCGCGTTTGCAGGCTATAGGACATGGGATTCCAAGTATGGGAACCGAACCAAGAGGGATAGGTCAGTTTGGCGGTGTTGTACCAATCCGATTGCGGGGTGGTGACCGGACGGCCCGTCTTCATATCGACGTGGGTCGCCCAATTCATGAACGCATAGTCCTTCGCGGACAGCAATTTCCCGGTCTTGCGATCCAGTACATAAAAGAAGGCGTTCTTGGAGGCCTGCATGATGACGGAGCGCGGCGCGCCATCCACCGTAATGTCGGCCAGCACCATTTTTTGCACGGCATCGTAGTCCCAACTGTCGTGGGGCGTTTCCTGGTAGTACCACGCCATACGCCCGGTCGTGGCGTCGACGGCAATGATGCAGGTGGCGTAGAGACTGTCGAGTTGTTGGGGTCCCAACTGCCGAAGATCATAAGGCGCCGCGTTGGCGGTGCCGAAGTAGAGCAGGTTCAACTTCGCGTCGTAGGCAAACCCGTCCCACGCGGTGGCCCCGCCCTTGAACTTGGGGTCGCGGTGCGGATCCCAGGTCTTGTCCGCCGCGGCCAATTCAGGGTTTTCATAGGGTTGACCGACCGCGGGAGGGACGGTGTAGAAACGCCATTTGAGCGCGCCGGTTTCCAAGTCATAGGCAGATATATAGCCGCGCACGGCGCCGTGCCCCATGTCGGCGCCGCTGTTGCCGATGACCACCACGCTGCCCGCGATTTGCGGCGCTCCGGTGCTGGAATACGGCAGCTTGCGGTCGACAATGGTATCGGCTTCCCAGACTTTCTTGCCCGATGCCGCATCGAGCGCGTGCAAGCGTCCATCGACGGAAGCCACGAACACTTTGCCCTTCCAGACGGCGACGCCACGGTTGACGAGATCGCAGCAGGGATTGCGGCCCATGAAGAAATCCGCTTTGGGGTCATACCGCCACAGTTCCTTGCCGGTGGCCGCGTCCACGGCATAGACATAACCCCATGTCCCTGAGGTGTACATCACGCCATCGATCACCAGCGGCGTGGCTTCCTGGCCGCGTTTCGGATCACCCAGATCGTAGCTCCAGGCAAAGCCCAGTTGCTTGACGTTGTCGGCACTGATGGTCTTCAGCGGAGAAAAATAGGTGCCGTCCTTGTCGCGGCCGCCGGTGAACCAGTTCTGCGGCTCGGCGTCCGCGGCCGCCAGGCGCGCCGTGTCCACGTTCCCAGGCAGGGTAGCGGCCACGCTTGCGCCTGATGTCAGCGCGGCGGCTGCACACATGAATATTTTATTGATTAGCAAAATAGTTCTCCCTTAAGGCACCCGAAGCTTAAGCCATCATCCGGTTGGATGGGTACTTTTGCCCAGGAGCCTGCCTGAGTACTCAGGCAGGCTCTTAGCCTGCGTAGGCTGGCACCGACAGGATGTGGCAGAGGACGGGAATTGGCGTCCTCTCAGGCGATGCCTAGCATGCGCCCACCACCCATCATTGAGGATTTGCACCATGCGTCAGTATTTTTGGAAGCCGGCTCTGC
>DATHKV010000252.1:0-3534 GCA_035488895.1 Steroidobacteraceae bacterium | reverse complement strand
GTCTTCCAGGCTTACGATCGCGCCCGCGGGCAGCGCATAGACGGCCGGAATGTCGGTATTGGCAAAGGTGACTTCCTTGCCCTTGGCATTGGTCAATCGCACCACCGGGCGCAGGTCCTTGCCGCCGGAACCGCGCTGCTTCGGATCCAACACCACGGTGCTGGTGAGGCCGGTGACGTCGTCCACCTGCGACGTGACGGTGATGCCGTCGACGAAGTCGGAGAACTTGATCATACCGGCCACTTCGGTGACCACGGGGTGAGTGTGCGGATCCCAGTTGGCAACCGCCTGTCCCGCCGTGACGACGTCCGCGTCGTTTACGGTGATGGTGGCGCCGTACGGAATCTTGTAACGCTCCCGCTCGCGGCCGAACTCATCCACCACGCCCAACTCGCCGGATCGCGACACTGCGACCAGATGGCCCTTCTCATGGCGTACGGTCTTGATGTTATGCAGGCGAATCGTGCCCTTGCTCTTGACTTCGACGCCGTTGGCCGCCGCCGCTCGCGAGGCCGCGCCGCCGACGTGGAAGGTGCGCATGGTCAGCTGCGTGCCCGGCTCGCCGATCGATTGGGCCGCGATGACGCCGACCGCTTCGCCGATGTTGATGCGATGTCCGCGGCCCAGGTCGCGGCCGTAGCACTGCGCGCAAACGCCATAGCGCGTTTCGCAGGTGATGGGCGAACGCACCATGACCTGATCGACACCCATCTTTTCCAGGAGCTTGACCAGCTTCTCGTCGATCAGTACACCGGCCTTGACCAGCACTTCGCCGCTCGACGCGACCACGACATCTTCGGAGACCACACGGCCCAGCACGCGCTCGCCCAAGCCTTCAACCACATCGCCGCCTTCGACGATCGGGGTGATGGACAGGCCGTTCACCGTACCGCAATCGATTTCCGTGACGACCAGATCCTGCGCCACGTCGACCAAACGACGGGTCAGGTATCCGGAGTTCGCGGTCTTCAACGCGGTGTCGGCGAGGCCCTTGCGCGCGCCGTGCGTCGAGATGAAGTACTGCAGTACGTTCAAGCCTTCGCGGAAGTTCGCCGTGATCGGCGTTTCGATGATGGAGCCGTCCGGCTTCGCCATCAGGCCGCGCATGCCGGCCAGCTGACGAATCTGCGCGGCGGAACCGCGAGCGCCCGAATCGGCCATCATGAAGATCGAATTGAACGACTTCTGACGGACCTTGTTGCCCTTGTTGTCGGTGACCTCGTCGGTTCCCAGCTTTTCCATCATGGCCTTGGCCACTTGGTCGTTGGTGCGCGACCAGATGTCGACCACCTTGTTGTAGCGTTCGCCGTTGGTGACGAGACCGGAGGAGTACTGCTCCTGGATCTCCTTCACCTCTTTTTCCGCGGTCGCCAGGATCTTGATCTTCTGCTGCGGTACGACCATGTCGTCGACGCCGATCGATACGCCGGCGCGCGTCGCGTACTGAAAGCCGGTGTACATCAGCTGATCGGCAAACACGACCGTTTCCTTCAATCCCACGGTGCGATAGCACGCGTTGATCGTCGCGGAAATGATCTTCTTGGTCATATCCTGGTTGATGGCGTCGAACGACAGGCCCTTCGGCAGAATTTCGGACAGCAAAGCGCGGCCCGCGGTGGTATCGACCACGCGCACGTTCTTGACCAGTTGGCCGCTGGCGTCGCGGATGTGCTCGACCAGACGCACTTTGACCTTCGCTTGAAGATCAATATTGCGGCTTTCGTAGGCACGATGCACTTCAGCCACGTCGCCGAACGCCATGCCCTCGCCCTTTGCGCCCACGCGCTCGCGGGTCATGTAGTACAGGCCGAGCACCACGTCCTGCGACGGAACGATGATCGGTTCGCCGTTCGCGGGCGAGAGGATGTTGTTGGAGGACATCATGAGCGCGCGCGCTTCGAGCTGTGCCTCGATGGACAGCGGCACGTGGACGGCCATTTGGTCGCCGTCGAAGTCGGCGTTGAACGCGCCGCAGACCAGCGGGTGCAGCTGGATCGCCTTGCCCTCGATCAGCACGGGCTCGAACGCCTGAATGCCGAGGCGGTGCAGGGTCGGTGCGCGATTCAAGAGCACCGGATGTTCGCGGATCACCTCTTCGAGGATGTCCCATACTTCCGGTCCTTCGCGCTCAACCAGACGCTTCGCCGCCTTGATGGTCGAGGCTTCGCCGCGCAGCTGCAGCTTGGAGAAGATGAACGGCTTGAACAATTCCAGCGCCATTTTCTTCGGCAATCCGCACTGATGCAGACGCAGCGTGGGACCCACGACGATGACCGAACGGCCCGAGTAATCGACGCGCTTGCCCAAGAGGTTCTGACGGAACCGGCCCTGCTTGCCCTTGATCATGTCGGCCAAGGACTTCAACGGTCGCTTGTTGGTGCCCGTGATGGCACGGCCGCGGCGGCCGTTGTCGAGCAGCGCATCCACCGCTTCCTGCAACATGCGCTTTTCGTTGCGCACGATGATATCCGGCGCATTGAGCTCGAGCAGCCGGCGCAGACGGTTATTGCGGTTGATGACGCGGCGATACAGATCGTTCAGGTCGGAGGTCGCAAACCGGCCGCCGTCGAGCGGCACCAACGGACGCAGGTCGGGCGGCAGCACCGGCAGAACGGTGAGCACCATCCATTCCGGCTTGTTGCCCGACTCCATGAACGCTTCGATCAGCTTCAGGCGCTTCGACAGGCGCTTGATCTTGGTCTCGGAGTTCGTGTTCGCCATGTCCTCGCGGACCTTCACGACCTCGGAGGGCAGATCCATGGACTTGAGCAGTTCATGAACCGCTTCGGCGCCCATGCGCGCGTCGAACTCGTCGCCGTGCTCTTCGATGGACTCCAGGTACATCTCATCGGTCAGCAATTGGCCGCGCTGCAGCGAGGTCATGCCCGGATCGACGACCACGAAGGCCTCGAAATACAGCACGCGCTCGATTTCGCGCAGGGTCATGTCGAGCATCAAACCGATGCGCGACGGCAGCGACTTCAGGAACCAGATGTGCGCGGTGGGGCTTGCCAGCTCGATGTGTCCCATGCGCTCGCGGCGCACCTTTGACTGGGTCACTTCGACGCCGCACTTCTCGCACACCACGCCCCGATGCTTCAGGCGCTTGTACTTGCCGCAAAGGCACTCGTAGTCCTTCACAGGTCCGAAGATCTTCGCGCAGAACAGGCCGTCGCGTTCCGGCTTGAAGGTGCGGTAGTTGATGGTCTCCGGCTTTTTGACCTCGCCGTAAGACCAAGAGCGGATCATGTCCGGCGAGGCAAGACCGATCTTGATCGAATCGAAATTCTCGACCGGTACTTGCTGCTTGAACAATTTGAGTAAGTCTTTCATTGATTAGGCCTCGCTCTCTAGTTCGATGTTGATGGCCAAGGAACGTATCTCCTTCACCAAGACATTGAACGATTCCGGCATGCCGGCTTTCATTTCATGGTTGCCGTCGACAATCGCCTTGTACATCTGCGTGCGCCCGTTGACGTCATCCGACTTGACGGTGAGCATTTCCTGCAGGGTGTACGCGGCGCCATACGCCTC
>DATHKV010000251.1:0-15763 GCA_035488895.1 Steroidobacteraceae bacterium | reverse complement strand
ACTTCCATCACGGACATGCCGCTGCCGTCCCAGTCGAGCAGTTCGTCACGCGCTTTCTCCAGAACCTCAAGCGGCAATACGGCAGGTCCCGGCGAGAAGTTGAATGCGCGCACGGCGATTTACGATAGGTCGCCTGGGGGCGGCGCAGTGGGCTCGGCTTCTGCTTCCTCGCCTTCGCCCTCGCCCGTCAGGCCCTCGATGCGCTCGAGACCGGAGAGCTGATCACCCTCTTCCAATCGAATCAAGCGCACACCTTGCGTGTTGCGCCCCACCACGGAAATATCCTTCACCGGCGTGCGTACCAAGACGCCGTTCTGGCTCATGAGCATGATCTCATCGTCCAGGCTGACCTGCAGCGCCCCGACCATGATTCCATTGCGGTCGGTGATTTGCAGGGCGATGACGCCCTGGCCTCCACGGCCATGCTTCGGAAAATCCTGGAGCGGCGTCAGTTTGCCGAAACCGTTCTGCGATGCGGTGAGAATGAAACCACCCTCGGCTACGATCAACGCATTCACGCGCTGCTCCTCGCTGAGTTTGACGCCGCGCACACCCGCCGCCTCGCGGCCCATGGCGCGCACCTCTTCCTCGACGAATCGAATTGCCTTGCCGGCCGTGGTGAACAGTAAAATGTCCTTGGTGCCGTCGGTGATCGCGACGCCCACCAGCTTATCGCCCGGATCCAACGCCACCGCGATGATGCCGCTGGCGCGCGGCCGCGAGAACAATGCCAGGGAGGTCTTCTTGACCGTCCCAAAGCTCGTGGCCATGAAGACAAATTTCCCTTCTTCGAACTCCTTGATCGACAGCATCGCGCTGATGCGCTCGCCCTCCTGCAAGGGGAGCAGATTGACGATGGGCTTGCCGCGCGACCCGCGGCTGGCCTGCGGCAGCTGATAAACCTTGAGCCAGTACAATTTACCGCGGTCCGAGAAGCACAGCAGCGTATCGTGAGTGTTGGCCACGAACAGCTTGTCGACGAAATCCTCGTCCTTGACGCTGGTGGCCGCCTTGCCGCGACCTCCCCGGCGCTGCGCCTGATAGTCGGAGATCGGTTGCGCCTTGGCGTAACCGCCATGCGAGAGCGTGACGACCACGTCCTCGGGGGAAATCAAATCTTCGGTGGTCAGATCCTCATGATTGACGAGGATCTCCGTACGGCGCTTGTCGCCGAACGTGTCGCGGATGAACTCCAGCTCCGTGCGTATCACTTGGAGCAACCGCTCGGGGCGGGCCAGAATATCCGACAGATCGCGTATCTGCTCGAGCAACTCCTGGAACTCGGCAATTATCTTGTCCTGCTCGAGTCCCGTGAGACGATTGAGGCGCATTTCCAGGATGGCCTGCGCCTGGATATCCGTCAGGCGATAGCCTCCCTCGACGATCCCTAAGGCGACTATTTCCGCATCGGGCCGCGTGTTGATGGCGCCGGCACGCGCCAGCATCTCGGGAACGGCGCCCGACTTCCAGGTCCGCGACATCAGCGCGACCTTCGCCTCGGCGGGCGAAGGCGATGCCTTGATGGCGGCGATGATCTCATCGATGTTGGCAAGCGCAATCGCCAACCCTTCCAAGATATGACCGCGCTCGCGCGCCTTGCGCAGCTCGAATATCGTGCGGCGCGTGACCACCTCGCGACGATGCCGCAGGAAGGCGTCCAACATTTCCTTCAAGCTCAACAAGCGCGGCTGGCCATCGACCAGCGCCACCATGTTGACGCCAAACACCTTCGCCATCTCGGTCTGGGCGAACAGGTTGTTGAGCAAAATCTCCGGCACTTCGCCGCGCTTCATTTCGATCACGACGCGCATGCCGTCCTTGTCGGACTCGTCGCGCAAGCCGTCGGATGCGATGCCATCGATGAGCTTGTCGCGCACCAGATCGGCGATCTTCTCGATCAAGCGCGCCTTGTTCACCTGGTACGGCAATTCGGTGATGATGATGGCTTGGCGATCGCCCTTGCCCACATCCTCAAAGTGGGTGCGCGCCCGCATGTGCACGCGGCCGCGGCCGGTTTTGTAGGCGGCGACGATCTCCTGCGTGCCGTTGATGAACCCCTTGGTCGGAAAATCCGGGCCCGGCACGATTTGCAGCAGCTCGGCCAATGTCAGCTCAGGCTTCTCGATCAGCGCAATGCAGGCATTGATGATTTCGGTGAGATTGTGCGGCGGAATGTTGGTGGCCATGCCCACCGCGATACCGGAAGATCCGTTGATCAAAAGGTTCGGGATGCGGGCCGGCAGTACCGCCGGCTCGCGCTCCGACTCATCGTAGTTGGGATTGAAGTCGACGGTTTCCTTGTCGATGTCGGCCAGCAGCTCGCCGGCCAGGCGCGACATGCGCACCTCCGTGTAGCGCATCGCCGCGGGCGGATCGCCGTCGACCGACCCGAAATTGCCCTGCCCGTCCACCAACATGTAGCGCATCGAAAAGTCTTGCGCCATGCGCACGATGGCTTCATAGACCGAGGAATCGCCGTGGGGATGGTACTTGCCGATGACATCGCCCACCACGCGAGCCGACTTTTTGTAGGCGCGGTTCCAGTCATTGGACAGCTCGCGCATGGCGAAAAGCACGCGCCGGTGCACCGGCTTCAGTCCATCGCGAACATCCGGCAAAGCACGGCCCACGATCACGCTCATCGCGTAATCCAGATACGATTTGCGCATCTCGTCTTCGAGATTTACGGGCAATATTTCGCGTGCGATCTCGGCCATTTGCGCGAGTCCGGTGGGTTATCGGACTTTATTTAGTGGGTTTAAAGGGGGCAAGACAGGTCTGAAACATGGCGAAATTCTAGCACATATCCCGATGGGTCTTAAGCCTACCACGCGGGTTTTGCCGATATACTTCCCTCATGCCGATTGTCCCCGCCGATTTACGCATCGAGGTCCGCTGGATCGTCCCCATACCATCGCAAAATGTGGTCCTCGAAGATCACTCGCTGCTGGTGCGCGACGGCAGAATTCTCGACATTTTACCGAGTGCCCTCGCCGCGGAGCGTTATTCGGCCCGGGCGGTTTTGCAAAGAAATTCGCATCTGCTCATGCCGGGCATGATCAACGCATCGTCGACCGCGGCCACGCTGCTGCTGCGCGGCGCCAATGGCAGCGCCGCGGCCCTCGGTCGGCTGGTCGATCCGGACTTCGCGCGCGACAGCACCTTGGCGGCCATCGCCGAAATGCTGCTGTCGGGAATTACATGCTTCTGCGATCGCAGCTTCTTCCCCGAAGAAACCGCGGGTGCGGCCATTGAACAGGGTATGCGCACAGTGCTGGGGATGCCGGTTACGGACAGCCCGACGCCCTGGGCCGGGGATGCGGCGCAATCTTTGACGCACGCACTGCGCCTGCGCGATACGCACAAGGGCGATCCGCTGGTAGCGACCGCATTCGCCCCGCTCGCGGCCAACAATTTGAGCGACGCCACGTTCGCGCGCCTCGTGACGCTCGCGGATGAACTGGATGCCGGCATCATGATTGACCTGCATCAATCCACGCAGGAAATCGATGCGTGCGTCGCCGCGCATGGCATGCGGCCGATTGAACGGCTATGGAATTTAGGACTCTTGACCCCCGCCCTCAACGCAGCGCACATGGTTCATCTGAATGCAAAGGACATGAATCTCCTGCAACGCACCGGAATTTCAATCACCGTGTGCCCGCAGGGTGCTCTTAAAATGGGCGGGGGCCTGCCGCCCGTTGCCGCCATATCCGCCGCCGGCACCCGGCTCGGCATCGGCAGCGCAGGCACGGCGACGATGAATCAAGACATCTGGGGCGACATGAAAATTGTGGGACTGATCACCAACGCTTGGGACGCACTGCACGCAGCCACCCAGGGCGGCGCGTCGGCGCTGGGTCTCGAAAGCGAAATAGGCACACTGGAAACCGGCAAATGGGCGGATCTTTGCTGCGCCGATCTCTCGAAGCCCGGCACTCAGCCCGTCGGCGATCCGGTCGAACAATTGGTATTCGGCGGCGGCCGCGACATCGTCAGTGACGTTTGGGTCGCGGGGCGTCAGCTGCTATCGGGCGGAGAGCTGACGCGTCTCGATTGGCCCGGCGTGTCCGCGCGCTCGACTGCGTGGGCGGCTCGAATGCGCGAGGTTGACCGATGACGGCACCGACCCGGAATGCTGACCCGGCTGAACTTGCCAAGTTCGCCTCACTCGCGCAGAGCTGGTGGGATCCGGCCGGTCCTTCGAAGCCGCTGCACGAACTCAATCCGCTGCGCCTGCGCTACATCGAGCAAGCGGCGCGCTTGCACGATGCGCGGATTCTCGACGTGGGCTGCGGCGGGGGAATCCTGAGCGAGGCGATGGCGCGAAGCGGCGCCCGCGTGCTCGGAATCGATCTGGCGCAAGCGGTGCTCGATGTGGCGGAATTGCACGCGTTGGAGAGCGGCCTGCAGGTTGAATATAGAGCGGTAGCCGCCGAGGAATTGGCGGCCGCGCAGCCGGATTCATTTGACCTGGTTACGTGCATGGAAATGCTCGAGCACGTTCCGGACCCTGCCGCAACGCTCAAAGCCTTGGCAGCGCTGGTCCGCCTAAGCGGCGATGTCATCGTTTCCACGTTGAACCGCAAGCCGCAGGCGTTTGCGGTGGCCATCATCGGCGCAGAATACATCGCGCGAATTTTGCCGCGCGGCACGCACGAATACCTGAAGTTCATCCGCCCTTCTGAACTCGCGCGCTGGGGGCGCGAAAGCGGCTTGGAATTAATCGATCTCACCGGGATCACTTACAATCCCCTGACGCGCGCATTTCGCCTCTCACCGAACACCGACATCAATTACCTTGCGCACTTCAAACGCCGCGCCTGACATGGCGCCCACGCTGCGGGCCGTGCTGTTCGATCTGGACGGCACATTGCTCGACACCGCGCCGGACATGGTCGGAGCGCTGAACGCGCTGCGCCACGAACACTCCCTCGCGCCGCAGCCGTACGAGGCGATCCGCAGTTCCGTCAGCCATGGCGCCGCACGTGTGGTGAAGGCCGGATTTCCCGACGCCGATCCGGAGACAGTGCTGCGGTTGCAGCAGCGGTTCTTGGAGATTTACCGCGGCGCGTTGAGCCGCGAGACGCGGCTGTTCCCGGGAATGGATGCCGTGCTCGAGACCCTGGCGGGCTGGCGGATCAAGAGCGGCATCGTCACCAATAAACCCGCCTGGCTCACCGAACCGCTGCTGGCGGAATTGGGACTGCGCGCGCGCTTCGCCTGCGTGGTCAGCGGCGATACCGTGGCGGAACGCAAACCCCATCCCCTGCCCCTGCTTCATGCCGCCGCCCTCGCCGAGGTCAGCCCCGGCGAGTGCATCTATGTCGGGGATGCGGAGCGCGATGTGCAGGCGGCGCATGGCGCGGCCATGCCGGCGTTGGTGGCCAATTACGGCTATCTGCTCGCCGACGAGGATTCGACCGCGTGGGGCGGTGACGGCTACTTGAACCGGCCGCTCGATCTGTTGGATTGGCTCAAGGCCAGCGGTCGCCTATGAGCGACATCGCCGTGTGGCTGGCATTGTTCGCCGGCATCGTGCTGGGTGGCTTGGCGGCGCTGCTATGGCGTGCGCGCCGCGAACAGGCCCTGCGCATCGAGATGGAAGTACTGCGCGCGCGTGTGCAGACCGAAGAGACCTTGCGCGTGGAGCGCGAACAGGCCGCGGCGCGTGCGCAGGATCAATTGCGCGGCGTGTTCGGCGAATTGGCCCGCGAGAGCCTGCAGAGCAACAGCGAAGTGTTTTTGCAGCTTGCCCGCGAACGCCTGACCCGGCAGCAACTCGACGCCTCGCAGGCATTGAAGGAGCGCGAATCGGCGATCGAATCGCTGGTACAACCGATCCGCGAGGCCCTGGCGAAAACCGAAGCGCAGATTCACGCCATCGAGCGCGACCGTATCGATTCCTTTGCAACCATGAAAACGCAGATGGATGGGCTGGCGACCGGCCAGAACGCATTGTCGCGCGAGACGCGCAATCTCGTGACAGCCTTGCGGCGGCCCGGCGTGCGCGGCCAATGGGGCGAGATCACGCTGCGGCGCGTGGTTGAATTGTCCGGCATGACCTTGCATGTCGACTTCAGCGAGCAGCAACACGTGGTCACCGAATCGGGTGCGATTCGGCCTGACATGATCGTGCACATGCCCGAACAGCGCGACATCGTGGTCGACGTCAAGACGCCCTTGGATGCCTATCTTGCGGCCGTCGAGGCGCAAAGCGATGAGGAACGAAACGCGCAGCTGCGCCGGCACGCGCAGATCGTCGGCGCACGGGTGCGGGAGTTATCCTCCAAGCAGTATTGGTCGCAGTTCGAACGCAGTCCGGATTTCGTCGTGCTGTTCCTGCCCGGAGATCAGTTTCTATCGGCAGCGCTGCAGGAGAATCCGGGACTGGTCGATGAGGCAATGCGTCAAAACATCATGCTGGCAACGCCCACCAGCCTCATCGCCCTGCTGAAAGTGATCTCCTATGGCTGGAAGCAGACCGTACTGGCCGAAAACGCCAAGGAAGTAAGGCAGCTCGGCGAGGAGCTCTACAAGCGATTGGCGGTGTTCGGCGAACACCTCGGCAAACTCGGGAAGTCTTTGGGGAGCAGCGTCGATTCCTTCAACCGGGCGGTAGGTTCTCTGGAGCAGCAAGTGCTGCCATCCGCGCGCCGCTTCGAGTCGCTGGGGCTGCGCGTCACCCGCGAGATCGAGCCCATCGAACCGGTCGAAAGCCTGACCCGCACGCCGCGCGTCGAGGCCGCGGAGCGCGCAGCATCCGATGAGCCAGACTCCCAAGACACTTGACAGCAGCTACCGTGCGCGCGCCATACCCTTGGGATCGGTGCGCTACTGGAGCTGGCTGTTCGCATCCGCCGCCGCTCGTCCGCCTCTGCTCGGAATCTTTGCGCTGCTCGCCGAGTGGCAGGCACTGACGGATCCGGGCACCGAAGCAAGCGCCGGCCGCATGAAATTGGCTTGGTGGCAGGAGGAAATTTACCGCCTCATTACCGGAGCCCCGGTCCATCCAATCGCCGTGTACTTGGCGTCGTTGCCGCGCGCGGGCACGGCCGACTTTGGCCCCCTGGCGCTTGCGGTCGAAGCATCGGTTGCGGAATGCAGCGGCGTACCGCTGGAACGGGGCGCAGAACTCGAGGCGCACGCCAGCGCACTGCGGGCGCTGCCCCTCCATGTGGCTTCGCGTCTCACCTCGGCGGACGCCGACGCAGACGGCTTGCAGAGTTGCCTTCGATCACTCGCGGTCGCTGACTACCTGGCGCGCACCACTCGCGACTACCGGCGCGAGGCGCGCCTCGGACGCGTTTTGTTTCCAGTGGACGAACTGCTCGGGGCAGGCGTGGACAATGCCGATCTGTGCGCCGATTCGCCGCCGGAAAACCTCGCGAGCTATCTGCAGCAGCTGCGCGCACGCGCCGCGCGACGTTATGAGAGCGCCGCGCAGGAGCTGCCCGCGGAATGCCGTTCGCAGCATCGTCACCTGCTGGTATCGGCCGCGCTGGGTCTTAAGCACTTGCAGCAGCGAACCGCAACTCTTGAGTCCCCGCGCGTGCAGGATATGCTGCTCGCTTGGGTTACGGCGCGGCGCGCCAATGGATAGGCAATGATGTCTCAAACGATACCTACGGATTTTGTTGCGGACACGGCGCTGCTCGAGGGACGCGTGATTCTCGTTACCGGAGCCGGCAGCGGCCTGGGGCGCGCGCTCGCCATCGGATGCGCTCGCGCCGGCGCCAGCGTCATCCTCTCGGGCCGCAACAGCGCCAAGTTGGACCGGGTCTACGACGAAATCGAGTCGTTGGGCGGCGCTGCGCAGCCGGCGATCGCCACGCTGGACCTGGCGGCTGCCACAGCGGTCGAGTACGACGCGCTCGCCCGCACCATCGATACGGAATTCGGCAAGCTGGACGGCCTGGTTCACGCCGCGGCCCTGCTCGGCGATCGCACACCGCTGGAGCAATACGACGTGCCCCTCTGGTGCAAGGTCCTGCACGTGAATCTGACGGCGCCCTTCATACTGACGCAAGTGATGCTGCCGGCATTGCGAAAATCCCCGGACGCTTCGGTGATTTTCGTGAGCAGCGGCGTGGTGAAGCAAGCGCGGCCATTTTGGGGCGCCTATGCGGTTTCGAAGGCGGGCCTCGAATCGGTTCGCGCCATGTTGTTCGAGGAGTTGGAAGGCGAAGCGAACATGCGCTTCAACAGCGTGAATCCCGGGCGGATGCGCACCGCGATGCGGGCGGCGGCCTATCCTGCGGAGGACCCGAACACGGTGCCGAGCGCGGAATCCGTGATCGGTCCTTTTTTGTACTTGCTGAGCGAACGCGGGCGCGGTATTGATGGTCGGTTTATTGACGCGCAATAACATTTTGAGGGACCCACGGATGCATTTACGCAAACTCTGCTCTGGCGGCTTGCTGGCTTTGTTCTGCCTCGGTGTCGGCACGGCCGGCAACGCGGCTGCGCCGGAAGCCCGGCCGCTCGAGGGCGACTATGTCATCCATGACTTCCATTTCGCATCGGGAGAGACGCTGCCGGAATTACGGATGCACTATACGTTTTTGGGGAAGGCAAAAAGGGATGCACAGGGCCGCGTCACCAATGCGGTGCTGATCATGCACGGCACGGGCGGATCGGGCCGCAGCCTCATTAACGAACGCTTCTCCGGGGTGTTGTTCCAGAAGGGGCAACTTCTGGATGCCGATAAGTACTACATCATTCTGCCGGACGGCATCGGGCACGGTAAATCCAGCAAGCCCAGCGACGCCTTGCGCATGAAATTCCCCCAATATTCCTACCAGGACATGGTCTTGGCGCAGTACCTGCTGCTCACCAAGGGTCTGGACGTGAACCATTTGCGGCTGGTCATGGGGACGTCGATGGGCTGCATGCACACCTTCATGTGGGGAGAAGCCTATCCGGATTTCATGGACGCATTGATGCCGCTCGCCTGCCTTCCGGTGCAGATTGCGGGACGAAACCGACTATGGCGCGATCTGACCATCGATGCCATCCACAATGATCCGCAATGGATGAAAGGCGACTACACGACTCAGCCGATCGACGCCCTGCGCACGGTTGCCGGGCTGCTGTTGATCGCCGGCAGTGCGCCGATTCAAATGCAGATCACCTTGCCGACCCGGGACGCGGCGGATGAGTTTCTGCAAAAATACATGCCGCGGCAGATTGAAAACCTGGACGCGAACGACTTTCTGTATCAGGTCAACGCATCGCGGGACTATGACCCCGCGCCCGGTCTGGAGAAGATCAAGGCGCCGCTGCTGCACATCAACTCGGGGGATGATTTCATCAATCCGCCGGAACTCGGCATTGCGGAGCGCGAGATCAAGCGCGTGAAGAACGGCCGCTTCGTGCTGCTGCCGGCGTCCGATCAAACGCATGGACATGGCACCCACACCTGGGCGGCGGTCTGGCAGCAGTACCTGGCCCAACTGCTGGAGACCTCTAAGAACCCACTGGCGAACTAGATCTTCGCACTGCGAATTTGAGCGGTACAGATCACATTCGGCAGCATCGACAATTTCACGGTGCGGGAGAACGAGTTTGGCCGGCATGTGAGATCGATCGGCCCGAGTTCCCGTCAGGCACCGGCTCGGCCGCTTCGATCTCATTAACCAGCGCATTTCGTTCGCTCGCCAGCATGGCCCTGGAGTGGCCGCGCGGCAGATCGCGCCCCAGGTGCACCGGCCCAAAGCGCACGCGCATCAGGCGGCTGACGATGATGCCGCGCGCGGCAAACCAGTGCCGTACCTGCGCCGAGCGCGTCGCACGCACGGTCACGCTCAACCAATGGTTGAATCCCTCGCCGTATTTTGCGTCGGCCTGCAAAATACTCATCGCTTCCCCTTCGCAATCGGTGGCGGCCCGGAATTCATCCACCACGGCCTCCTTCAAGGGGCCGCGCATGCGCAGCACATAGTCGATGGTCAGTGCGTGCGCGCCGCGCGAAACGCGATGCGCCCAAGATCCGTCGTCGGTGAGAATTTCCAGGCCGCCGTCCACCGGCGGCATCGGCTGAATTGCCAGCCAGCGGCCCGACGAGCGAGGCAATTTCAAATGCTCGGCTGCGCGCGAGGTTGCGGCCTTCAAATCCAGGTTTTCGCCCGGCGAGCGATGAAAGAGCAGGATGCGTGATTCTTTACCGGCAGCAGGTGTGTGCAGTCTGACAGGGCGGCCATCCAAGGTGATTCGGTCGCGGGCTGTGAGCTTGGCGCCCAACGCCGGTACCTCGCCGTTGACCTTCAGCCGGGACTCGCGAATCCAGCGCTCCACTTCCCGGCGCGACCCGATGCCCGCCGCCGATAGCAGCTTCTGTACCCGCTCACCTGCCGGCGCCTCCTCCGAAAGTGGGCCTTTGCCCAACGCGCGTTTCCGAGCCGGAGAGCCCCGTGGGCGGCGCGGCGGCATCAATTGCCGTCGTCTTGCGCACCACTCGCGACCAGACCTTGAGCGTGCGGCCCGGAGCTCGCAGAGCCGGGCTCTTCGTCATCGTCCGCTTGCGGCTCGTGGTCCGCTTGTGGCTCGGGGTCTGCTGCGGCATCCAGCGACGCTTCCGGGTCGGTCAGCACCTGCGCTTCGGCACCGGGCAGCGTCAGCTGCACGCGCAGGTCTTCGAGTTCCTTGAGCTGCGCCAGGGTCGGCAGATCATCGAGCTTCTTCAAGCTGAAATAATCGAGAAATTCCCGCGTCGTGCCGAGCAATTCGGGCTTGCCTGGGACGTCGCGATGGCCGACCACGCGGATCCAATTGCGTTCATGCAGCGTTTTGATGATGTTCGGGTTCACGGCCACGCCGCGAATCTGCTCGATTTCACCGCGCGTGATCGGTTGCCGATAGGCGATCAGCGCCAGGGTCTCCAAAAGTGCGCGCGAATATTTCGCAGGCCGCTCCTGCCACAATCGCGCCACGGGCTGCGCCACCGCCGCCCGGATCTGAATGCGAAAGCCGCTGGACACTTCCAATAGCTCCAATCCGCGGGTCTCATACTCGGAGGCGAGCGCGGCAATCGCGGTCTTGACGTCCTCAGCGATCGACCCGTCGCGCTCGTCGAATACGCTCATCAGCTCCTCGACCGTCAGGGGCCGGCCGGCTGCGAGCAGCGATGCTTCAACCACATTCTTCACGTATTGATGGTTCATTGAGTTCTCGCAAGGTCATCGTTGGCGGCGCTGTCGTCGGCTACCAGCGACAGGTGCCGGGCCGGATTGCCCAGGCGCACATGCAACGGTGCGTATGCTTCCGATTGCACTATTTCGATCAGTCCTTCGCGCAGTAGTTCCAACACGGCGACGAAGGTCACGGTGACCCCGCGGCGACCCTCGTCAGGCGTAAACAGGCGCACGAAATCGACGAAGGAGTTCATTTGCAAGGCGGCCAGGACATCCGTCATGCGCTGGCGCACCGACAACGGCTCGCGCTGCACATGATGATGCGCGAACATGTCGCTGCGCGACAACACGTCCTGAAACGCGATCAGCATCTCCTGCAGCGTGACCTGCGGCGGAATGCGCACCACTTTGCGGTCGACCAATTCCGCAGACGCAACCCAGGTGTCGCGTTCCAGTCGCGGCATCCGATCGATGTTCTCGGCGGCGCGCTTGAAGCGCTCGTACTCCTGCAGGCGGCGCACCAGCTCGGCGCGAGGATCGGCCTCATCGGCGGCATCATCGCTGCCGATGCGCGGCAGCAGCATGCGTGATTTGACCTCTGCGAGGGTGGCCGCCATGAGCAGATATTCACCGGCCAATTCGAGCTGCAGCACCTGCATCAGCTCGATGTAGCGCATGTATTGACGGGTTATTTCCGCAATCGGAATGTCGAGAATATCCAAATTCTGCCGCCGGATGAGATACAGCAGCATGTCGAGCGGCCCTTCAAACGCTTCGAGGAATACCTCGAGCGCCTGCGGCGGAATGTAGAGATCTCGCGGCATCTCGATAATGGGCTGGCCCTCCACGACCGCAAACGGCATTTCGCCTTGCGCCGGCGCAATCTGGGCGACCGGCGGCGGCGCCGCGTTCTGAACCAAGGTCAATTCGGGTTTCATCGATAGTTCATCGCCATGGCTTGTCGGACGGCGTCCAGTGTGTCGCGCGCCACCGTCCGCGCCCGCTCGCACCCCTCAGCGATGATACCGCGTACGAGTTCCGGATTCTCCTCGAACTCCTGCGCCCGTTTCGCGATGCCGGTCACCTCTTCCACGATCTTCTCGATGAGCGGCGCCTTGCACTCCAGGCAGCCGATTCCAGCGGAGCGGCAACCCTTTTGCACCCACTCCTGGGTCTCGGCTGTTGAATATATTTTATGCAGGTCCCACACCGGACATTTGTCCGGATCGCCCGGGTCGGTCCGCCGCACGCGCGCCGGATCGGTTTGCATGGCCTTGAGTTTCTTGACGATCGAATCCGCATCCTCACGCAGCCCAATCGTGTTGCCGTAAGACTTGGACATTTTGCGGCCATCGAGTCCCGGGACCTTTGGCGTTGCCGTCAACAATGCCTCGGGTTCCGGCAAAATGGCGATCCCGGCGCCTTCGAGAAAGCCCAACAGCCGGTCGCGATCCGCCACCGTCAGCCGCGCGTTCGCCTCCACCAGCGCCTGCGCCTTCGCAAGCGCGTCCTCATCGCCTTTCTCCTGAAATGCCTTGCGAAGCGAACGATATAAGGCGGAATTGCGCGAACCCAGGCTTTTGATGGCCTTTTCCACCTTCTGTTCAAATTCCGGTTCGCGGCCGTAGATGTGATTGAAGCGCCGTGCGACTTCGCGGGTGATCTCGACGTGTGCGACCTGATCCTCGCCCACGGGCACATATTGCGAGCGATACAACAAGATGTCCGCGCTCTGCAGCAGCGGGTAGCCCAGGAAGCCATAGGTGCTCAGGTCGTGGTCCGCGAGCTGGGTCTGTTGGTCCTTGTAGGACGGCACGCGCTCCAGCCAGCCCAATGGCGTGATCATCGACAGCAATAGATGCAATTCCGCATGCTCAGGCACCTTCGACTGGATGAAGAGCGTGGCCACGCCCGGATTCAAGCCCGCGGCCAGCCAATCGATGACCATGCTCCAGGTGTTTTCCTCGAGCTTGGAGGTGTCCTCGTACCCGGTCGTGAGGGCGTGCCAATCGGCGACGAAGAAATAGCATTCGTACTGATATTGAAGTTCGATCCAATTCTTCAGCGCACCATGGTAGTTGCCCAAGTGCAGCTGACCGGTGGGCCGCATGCCGGACAGAACGCGTCGATTTTGGATGGGTCCGCTCATGCCAAATGCCTGATCAACAGCGCGTTGATCAGCTGATCCGTAGCGCCATACGCTGCACTGAACAGCCAATTGAATCGGCCGGTGACGGCCAATAGCAGCACGATCAACATGCCGAATGGCGCTATTTTTTCGAACATCGCGCCGATCCGCGGCGGCAAAGCGCCTGCGACCACGCGGCCGCCGTCAAGCGGCGGAATGGGCAACAGATTGAATGCGGCAAGCAACACGTTGACCAAGATTCCCGCCTGCGCCATGAGCACGATCCAACTATCCAGCGTATGGCCGGACCTGATGATCAAGACCAGGATGAGTATCCCGGACCACAAAAGCGCCATCACCAAATTCGCGGCAGGTCCCGCCAACGCCACCATGATCAGCGCGAGACGCGGCCGGCGCAGCACGCTTGTCACCACCGGCACCGGTTTCGCCCAGCCGAACAGCGGCGCCCCCACAACGAGGAGCAGCCCGGGGATCAACAAGGTTCCAAGCGGATCGATATGACGCAGTGGATTCAAGCTGAGTCGACCGAGCAGCTCGGCAGTGCGATCACCGAAGTACCTCGCCATCCAGCCGTGCGCCACTTCGTGCAGCGTGACGGCGACCAGCACCGGAATGGCAAAGATCGAAATCTTCCTAAGAATCTCATTAAAATCCAATGCTTGCACTCGTTATTTGATTCAATTACGAGCTCTAGTGCCCGCATTGGCGGCCATTATACGGTGGCCGTCGATGCAAAGGGGCTGACATCGCCCCGCCCTTCGCGCACCACGATGGCGCGATCGGTCGACAGGTCAATCACCGAGGTGGGAATCAAACCGCAGTTGCCGCCGTCCAAAACGAAATCGACGCTGTGCTCGAGTTTGTCGTAAATCTCCTTTGCGTCGGTGCGCGGATGTTCCTCGCCGGGCAGCAGCAGCGTGGAGCTCATCACCGGCTCCCCCAACTCGCTCAGCAGCATGGCCGTGACCGGGTGGTCCGGAACGCGCAGCCCGATCGTGCCACGCCGTTCGTGCTTCAAGCGCCGCGGCGTTTCTCGCGAGGCTTTGAGTAAAAAGGTATAGGGACCCGGGGTGTGTGCGCGGAGCAAACGATACTGCCAATTCTCGACCATCGCATACTTGCCGACATCCGCGAGATCGCGGCACACCAGCGTGAAGTGATGATTTTTGTCAGTTTGACGAATGTCGCGGATGCGTTCGAGCGCGGCCTTGTCGCCGATATGACAGCCCAACGCATAGCAGGAATCCGTCGGGTATACGATCACGGCTCCCCGGCGCAGCGCCTCGACCGCTTGGCGAACATAGCGGCGTTGCGGTGAAACCGGATGCAGTTGCAGATAGATGCTCATGGCGTCGGCTATGATACGCGGATGACTCAACTCCTCGAATGGTCGCCCCTGATCGTCTTTTTTGTGACGTTCGAGGTGCGCGACATTTACTGGGCGACGGCGGCGCTCATGATTGCCTGTGTGCTGCAGTTGCTGATTCATCGCCTGCGCGCCGGCAGCTTCAAGACCATGCATATCGTCACGACCTGCGTGGTGCTGGCGCTCGGGACTGCAACGCTGCTGCTGCACGATCAGCGCTTCATCCAGTGGAAGCTCACGGTATTGCTGGGTTTGACTTCCGCAGTCTTTCTCGGCAGCACGGTCATCGGTGAACGGCCGCTGGTGCGTCGCGTGCTCGAGGCGTCGTTCAGCGAACCCTTGGCGGTCTCCGCGCGTAGTTGGCGGCTCATCAACCTGCTGTGGGCAGCGTGGTTTGCCGCTTTTGCGCTCTTGAATTTATACGTTGCCAGGAATTTCAGCGTTGACCTGTGGATCAAGTTCAAAGTCTTCGGATTTCCCGCCGCGACCATGCTTTTCATGCTGCCGCAGGCTTTCTGGCTCGCCAGCAAAGCAGTCAATCAACCCGCGCCGGCCGGTCCCGCTGCCGTCAATCCGGGCACCCGGGCGCAGCGCTTGCGCGAGCGGCTGCAGAGCCGCTTTGCGCCCGCACAACTCAGCGTCGAGGATGAGAGCCACCTGCATGAGGGCCACGCCGGCGCTGCCGGCGGCCAAAGTCACTTTCGCGTGCGCATCGTGTCCGAAGCCTTTCGCGGCATACCCTCTGTGGCTCGCCATCGACTGATTTACGCGGCGGTCGACGATCTTTTGAAAAGCGACATCCACGCGCTGGCAATCGAGGCGCTGCCGCCCGACAAGACTTGACACCGCGATATGATGTTGCACTGCGGCAACGACCGGCTCGCCGTGCAAAATCCATCCAAAAATTGGTGAGAACGCGCTGTTGAGGCTAAACTGCCGCCCCCGGGCGCGCTGGCCACCAAGGGCCTAAGTCGCTTTTTTTCTGCTAGAGGAACCAATGAGCCAATTTTTGAGTACACCGTGGACCCGCATTGCCACCGTGACAGCATTCGCCCTGGTAATGACGGCCTGCGGAAAAGGCCAACAGGCGACGCCCGCCGCACCTGACAAGGCGGC
>DATHKV010000250.1:0-4437 GCA_035488895.1 Steroidobacteraceae bacterium | reverse complement strand
TAGTAGCATGGGTGGCGTATCAATTTGTGCGCGGCTGGAAGCGGAAGGAAGGCTCATGCGAATTGCGAAACCATTGCTCCTGATTACGACGCCGCTGGGTTTGCTGGAGGGTTTTTATGAATGCTACAAGCTGGCCGGTGGCCTGCTGTTTTTGATGGTGGCAATGGTCGGTGTCGTGGCGGCTGGGTTCGGTACCGTCATTGCAACCATTCGGCGCGAGGAGCGCGAATCCAAATCGAGGTCTGTATGAAGCCCATAATCGTGTTGACTCTGCTCGCCATTGTCGCGAGCCTGGGAAAAGCACTCTTTTCAATGTCATCAGGTCCGGAGCACGCGGCACGCGTGGTCCAGGCGTTGAGCTGGCGAATTGGGTTGTCGGTGGCTTTGTTCGTGTCCCTGCTTCTTAGCTATCACTTGGGGTGGATTGCGCCCAATACGCTGCGTTGACGCCGCTACTGGCGGAGGGTCTGCTTCGGCCGTATCGTGTTGGGTGTGACGCTTCATAGGACCGTAACACAAGAAATCGGCGGCATGATTCGCGACGGGTCGCTGACGGCCGGGGATCAATTGCCCTCGGTTCGGGCACTCTCGAAGTCGCGCAACGTCAGCCCAGCAACCGTATTGAAGGCCTATGAGGCACTCGAGGCAAGTGGCCTCGTCGAGGCGCGTCCGCGCTCGGGTTATTACGTCCGTGAACTCCAAGTACTCCCGATGCTGCCGCGGACCTCTCGGCCGAGGACAAGTTCCACCCGTCTGACGGTGAGCGATTTTGTTTTCGAAACGCTGGAGGCCTCACGAAATCGGGAAGTGGTGCCTCTCGGCTCTGCCTTTCCAAGTCCGATTCAATTTCCCTGGCCAAAACTGGCGCGATGCCTGGGCAGCAGCGCTCGGCATCTGGACCCTTGGTCCACCGTCGAAAGTCTGCCGCCCGGCAGCGTCGAGCTTCGACGACAGATTGCGAAGCGATACCTGGGCCTTGGAATGTCGATCGGGATCGACCAGATCATCGTTACCGCGGGGGCGCTTGAGGCACTGAACCTCGCTTTGCAGTGCGTAACCCGTCCGGGCGACACCATTGCGATCGAATCGCCAACATTCTACGGATGCCTGCAGGCCGCACAGCGCTTGGGCCTTAGCGTTGTTGAAATACCGATGCATCCGGTCAGCGGTCTCGATATTGAAGCGCTCAAAGCGGCCATCGCCAAGTTTCCGATCCGCGCCTGTTGGTTCATGACGACTCTGCAGCATCCGACCGGCGCCACTTTGACGCAGGCACGCAAGTCCGAGTTGGTGCGATTGCTGGCCGACCACGGCATTCCACTCATCGAAGACGATGCGTACTCTGAACTACAATTCGCTGCCAAAGCGCAGCCGCCTGCCAAGGCCTTTGATCGGACCGGCTACGTCCTCCATTGCGGATCATTTAGCAAATGCCTGGCTCCCGGTTATCGCCTAGGATGGGTTGCAGCCGGCCGCTATGCGCAAGACTTGTCACGGCGCAAAATGGAGGCATCGATCGCCACCAGCCTTCCTGTGCAGCAGGGGATTGCGCAGATGCTCCGTACGGGAGGCTACGATGCCCACCTGACCAGGCTGCGCCGCCGTTTAGCCATATCGCAACGCGCCGCATTGGACTCACTGCAACGATACTTTCCGGCCGGCTATCGAGTGGCAGCGCCCCTCGGCGGGTATTTTCTGTGGGTCGAATGCGCCGCCTCGGTTGATTCATTGGATCTGCATCGACGTGCGCTCGATCTGGGCATCTCAATCGCGCCGGGACCCATATTTTCTGCCCGCCAGCAATTCAAAAATTATCTGCGACTCAATACGGGACATCCCTGGACGAACACCATGGCACAGGCAATCCAAAAGCTGGCCCAATTGCTCAGACGCTACTGAGAGAGCACCGCTTGGTCGCCCGCCCCGCGTCGGCGATGTGGAGTCGGCCCACGACGGCGCGACCCCACATGACCTTCGTTCGCTAGAGCTTTCGCAAATAAGCCAGCAGTGCCGGCAACTCCTCGGGCTGCGGCTTCCTGTCAAAATGGACCCCATCAGTTGATACCGCCGGAGGGGCCACGCCAGGCGGGCTGTTTGCCCTGACGCGCTCAAAGAATTGCACATAGTGAGCAACCACATCCTCGAGTGTGTCGGCACTGTTGTTGTGGAAATAGGGCGCGGTGGACCGCAAGCCGCGAAGAGCGGGTATATCGAATTTGTTCCAGTCGTCTTGTCCCGGTGGCCCACCGACAAACCCTGTCAGTAGCGCGCGCCCGGGATCCGAGCTGGTTCGGGTTGTTGTCGTACCGTTCGCCATGGTGATTTGATAGGTGCGCGCGTTGCGATCGAGCCGGGGCGGACAAGGAACAAACTGGAACCGCGGCGGCGAAATCGTATCCACCTGTCGTGGGCATTGCGAGCCGATGTCGTGATAACGGACCACCGGGGCTTGCGGCGTAGATTGTGCCGGCCCACCATGGCACTGGGCGCAGGCGCGAGTGAAGACGGTTTTGCCTTGCTGCTCGAGCGCATTGAGGCGCGGATCGGCATCCGGCAAAGGCACTACCCCATTACTGATCGCATCGGATAGCGCGCGCACGCGTTCATTGGTGAAGATCACCCGCTCAAACGCGGTTAAATCGTCAAGCATCCGCTGCTTCGGCGGATTTTGAACCTGAGCATGGTTGAGCAGTGCCTGTAGCGCTTGCTCCTGCAGCGTATCGATTCGTCCGTCGAGCTGATACCCGCCCATGGTATTGGGGCCGCGCGGCCAGGGATTGAGTCCATCCGGGCCGGTGATCTTGACGTCTGCCACGCCGGGAACCATGCGCCAAACATCGACCGTCGTCTCGTCGGAAACTTGTTGGGTGACCGGATCGATCAGCCGCATGTTGGGCGGAAGTGCGAAGGTAATGCGAATCAAACCGTTCTGACGCAGATTACTATAGTCACTTGCGTGCTCGCCGTTGACGCGAAAGTCATCCGCGTCGATCGGCCGGAACAGCGGGTCATCGGCATTGGGATGATGGCGACGCCGCTCCTGAAGCTTTTGAAACCGATCCTCCACGGCGGCGGGAGGTAGCCGGAACTGTTCCGTCACCATATGGCAGTCGTTGCAGGAGCGCCCGTTGCCATCCAATCCGTGCAAGTCGCGGTCAAAAAAGGCGAACAGCCCACGCAGGACCGCCGCGCAAGACTCGCCATCGCAGCGATGGTCAGCTTCGCTACCATGCGGCGAGTCGGCCCACGCCCAGGGACTCGCCAACGACACACCTAGAATGAGCATCCGCGCGACAATTTGTATCCCGTTCATTGTTTACCCCTGAAATTAGGTCGATAACCTCGACGGGCAGCTATTTATCCGCGCCCGTGCTTTGCGGGGTGACTGTGGCTCGAGATCTGTGGAAGAATCGTTGGCGGATTGCTGAAAAATTGTGATTTGTTCTGATTGGGGCCCTATCGCTCATGACCGGCACGCCCGTGCGCTACGAATTCGGCGACTTCGCCCTGGATCTCGCCCAGCAGCGCTTGCTACGTCGTACTACCGGGGAAGCCATCCCCCTCACCGGCAAGGCGTTCGACACCCTCGCCTTCTTCGTGGAACACGCCGGCGAGACGCTCGACAAGGACGTGCTGTTGCGCGCGATTTGGCCGGGCGTCATCGTCGAGGAGAACAGCCTCACGCAAAACGTGTCGACGTTGCGCCAGGTGCTGGGCGAGACGCGGGGCGAGAATCGCTATATCGCGACCATCGCCCGCAAAGGGTATCGATTTGTCGCGAAAGTCACACGGCGGGATGAAGAGCCTGTCCTGGCCGAAGCCCCGGAGGCCGGAGTCACGGCGCCGTCCGTTGCGCCGGGGCTCGCCAAGCGCGGACGAATGCGGCTGATTCTGGCGGCAGCCGTAGTGTTCGTAGCCATCGTCGCAGTGATCTTCTGGTCGCTGATCCCCGTTCGGCCCCACAGGTCCGAGCATGTTGGCCCCACCCTGGCCATCCTTCCCTTCAAACCTTTGCTGCCGGCCGAACGCAATGAATCTTTGGAACTGGGCATGACGGAGTCTCTGATCGCAAATCTGGGTCAACACAGCCGGCACGGAATCAGTCCATTGAGTTCGGTGCGCCGATTCGCCGCCTTGGACCAGGACACCCTGACGGCAGGCCGCGCCTTAGGGGTCGACGACGTGCTCGACGGTTCTTTGCAACGACAGGGCAATCGCCTGCGCGTGTCGGTACGCCTATTGCGAGTGGCAGACGGACGGCAACTTTGGGCGCAGAGCTTCGATCAGGACTTCACGGAAATCTTTGCGGTCCAGGACATCATTGCCGGGAGGGTTGCCCAAGCCTTGGCCGTGGGTTGGGTCGGAAGCGGGTCATCACGCGGGGCTCCCTACACCGCCGATCCGGAAGCGTACGCACTCTACGCCAGCGGCCGTTTT
>DATHKV010000249.1:0-9387 GCA_035488895.1 Steroidobacteraceae bacterium | reverse complement strand
AGGACGCATGTCAAAAGAAGAGGCAATTCAATTCGAAGGCGAAGTCGTCGAGACTTTGCCCAATACGACATTTCGCGTCAAACTCAAGACCGGCCATGTAGTTACCGCACATATCTCAGGCAAGATGCGCAAAAACTACATCCGCATTCTGACCGGCGATCAGGTCACTGTCGAGATGACTCCCTACGATCTGACCAAGGGCCGTATCGTCTACCGCGGCCGCTAGCTTGCCAGGCGCTTCGCGCCACCTATAGACGGGGTCGAGGCGACCCCGTCCTTAATAAAGTACCAAGATGCTAGGCACTGCCTTCGTGGGATAGCAGTGCCGGCTGATTGGCGCTGCGCGTCTCGAGCTTGAGCTTCTCGCCGTCCTCGCTCAGGGTGACCTCGACGTGGCCGCCGTTCACCAGCTTGCCGAATAGCAGCTCCTCGGCCAGCGGACGCTTGATGAATTCTTGAATGATGCGCGCCATGGGCCGCGCACCCATCTTCGGATCGTAGCCTCGCTTGGCGATCCAGCGCCGTGCCGGTTCGTCGACGGAAATCGAAACGCCCTTCTGCTCGAGCTGCGCCTCCGCCTCGACCAGGATCTTGTCGACCACGCGTTCGATCGTGTCCTGATCCAGACTGCCGAATTGGATGACGGCATCCAGGCGATTGCGGAATTCCGGAGAAAACAAGCGACGAATCGCCTCCATACCGTCCGCACCTGTGTCCGACTGGGTGAATCCGATGCTCGGCCGGCTCATTTCAAATGCTCCCGCGTTCGTCGTCATGATGATGATGACATGGCGGAAATCCGCCTTGCGGCCGTTGTTGTCGGTCAGCGTGCCGTGGTCCATGACCTGCAATAGCAGGTTGAACACGTCCGGATGCGCCTTCTCGATTTCATCGAGCAACAGCACGCAGTGCGGATGCTTGGCAATCGCCTCGGTGAGCAAGCCTCCTTGATCGAAGCCCACATAGCCGGGCGGCGCGCCGATCAGGCGCGAGACCGTGTGCCGCTCCATGTATTCCGACATGTCGAAGCGCACGAATTCCACGCCCATGGCGATGGCCAGCTGGCGCGTCACCTCCGTCTTGCCCACGCCGGTCGGTCCGGAGAACAGGAATGAGCCCACGGGCTTGCGCATATCGCCAAGGCCCGAACGGGACATCTTGATCGCAGCCGCCAACGCCTCGATAGCCCGATCCTGGCCAAAAATGGTCAGTTTCAAATTGCGTTCCAGGTTCTTCAGCACATCGCGGTCCGACATCGACACATTCTTCGGCGGAATGCGCGCGATGCGCGCAACGACGTTCTCAATCTGCATCACGGTGACCGACTGCGCGCGCTTCTCCACCGGCTGCAGCCGCAGATTTGCGCCGGCTTCATCCACCACATCAATGGCTTTGTCGGGCATGTGCCGGTCATTGATATGCCTCGCAGCCAGTTCCGCGGCCGCGCGCAACGCATCGTCCTCATACTTGATGCCGTGATGTTCTTCGTAGCGAGACTTCAAGCCGCGCAGAATATCCACGGTGTCCTGAACCGACGGCTCGGTGATGTCGATCTTCTGGAAACGGCGCGCGAGTGCGTGGTCCTTCTCGAAAATTCCGCGATATTCGTTGTACGTGGTCGAACCGATGCAGCGCAGCTCGCCATTGTTGAGCGCGGGCTTGATCAGATTCGAGGCGTCCATCACGCCGCCGGAAGCGGCGCCCGCACCGATGACGGTGTGGATTTCGTCGATGAACAAAATTGCCCCCGGCTGCTTTTTCACCTCCGCCAGCACTGCCTTCAGGCGCTTCTCGAAATCGCCGCGGTACTTGGTGCCGGCCACCAGGGAACCCATGTCCAGCGAGTAAATTGTGGCATCGAGCAGCACGTCGGGGACCTGGTTCTCCACGATCATGCGGGCCAGGCCCTCGGCGATCGCCGTCTTGCCGACGCCCGCCTCGCCCACATAGAGCGGGTTGTTCTTGCGCCGGCGGCAGAGAATCTCGATGGTGCGCTCGACCTCGAGTTTGCGCCCGATCAACGGATCGATCTTGCCCTTGCGTGCCGACTCATTCAGGTTCGTGGCATATTTTTCCAGGGCATTGCCGCCGCCATCCCCTTCGCGTTCGGCGTCCGGGGAGGCCGCTGTGTCGTCGCGCTCGCTGCGCTCCTCGCCGCCGGCCTTCGATAGACCGTGCGCGATGAAATTCACCACATCGAGGCGCGACACATCCTGCATGCTGAGCAGGTAGGCCGCGTGCGATTGCTTTTCGCTGAAGATGGCGACCAGCACGTTGGCAACGGTCACTTCCTTCTTGCCGCTCGACTGCACATGAAACACGGCGCGTTGCAACACCCGCTGAAACCCCAGCGTCGGTTGCACGTCCCGGTCCTCGCCGGCGGGCAGGCGCGGCGTGGTTTGATCGATGAATTGCTTCAGTTCGGTCTTGAGCTTCGCGGTATCCGCGCCGCAGGACTTCAATATTTCCCGAACCTTGGGCGCATCCACGATCGCGAGCAGCAGATGCTCGACGGTCATGAATTCATGCCGCGCCTCGCGCGCGCCGGCGAAAGCATCATTCAGGCAAAATTCCAGTTCTTGACTTAGCACATTACGCCTCTTCTAGCGTTGCCATCAGCGGATGCTGATGTTGTCGCGCATACGCGATTACTTGAGCCACCTTGGTCTCTGCAATTTCATAAGTGAAGACTCCGCATACTCCCTTGCCTTTGGTATGGACCTCCAGCATAACCCGAGTCGCTTTGGTGCGGTCCATCGAGAAGAACCGCTGCAGGATGTCGACCACGAACTCCATAGGAGTGTAGTCGTCATTGATCAGAACTACTTGATACAGAGGCGGTCTTTTGAGCTTCGGCGCCGCTTCCTCGACGATTAAGCTCGTTCCGTCCCGCCCGCGTTCAATGTCACTCATGAGTTATCAGTTTATAGGGCGCGTTTGGATGGTTTACAAGACGGTCCATCCAAACCCGCAAAACCTGAGCCGATAAACGCCTTCATACACCCTAACGCTACTAACTGTCGCCAATCACTGTCACTTTACTTTAACAAGTAAAAACAAATGCTTGAGGGTCCAAGCGCAGAGCCCGTATGATTGCCGCCAATGCTAGACACACGCTCAAACGAATGGCTGTCGCGGCTGCAAGCCAACGGGCCCAAAGTGGTGTCGCTGGTGATCGCTGCCCTGATTTTGCTGCAGTTGCTGCAAATCGGTTACTCGTTCATATCCAAGCCCTTGAAGACACCGCAGGCGGTGCTCCCCGCGGCCAGCCCTAGGCAGGCTCGTTCCGGTGTCGACATTCAAGCCGTGGTGTCGGCGCACCTGTTCGGGGTACCGCCGGCCGAAACCCAGGATCCCGAAAACGCGCCCCAGAGCTCCGCCAATCTGCTGCTGGCCGGGACCATAGCAACCCAAGACCCAAAACACGGCGTCGCCATCATCAGCGACGGCGGGGGACCCTCCAAGGTCTATTCGGTGGGAGAACGGATCGGCGGCGCATCGCTGCATTCGGTGTACCTGGATCACGTCATTTTGGACCGCGCCGGCGCGCTCGAGACATTGCTGCTGCCCCGTCAATTGCCTCCCTCCAGCCGCGCGGTGAGCACCGCGCGGCGCGCTCCGGCCGGAGACCCTCGGACCGCGGTCGCGGTCGACAACATTCGGCGGATGGTGCAGCAAGATCCCGGCATCCTGGACCAGGTGATGCGCACTGTGGCTTCCTACGACAACGCAGCTGGAAAACTGAGAGGCTTTCGTGCTTATCCGGGGCGAAATCGCGCGATATTCAGCAAATTGGGTTTAAAGGCTGGAGACTTGGTAACCGCCATCAACGGCACACCCCTGGACGACCCGCAGCATGCCCAAGATGTATTCAATACGATCCAGACTTCGGATCACGTGACCGTTACGATCGAGCGCGGCGGCCAGAAGCAGGACATTACGTTGAACATTGCACAAGTAGCAGCGCAGGCAACCAAGGACTTGGAGGGCGAGTCGAACAGCGGACCGTCGCCGAACGGCCCGCAACCGCCCAATCCGTCGCCAAATACCACCAATGAAAATTCAAACGAATAGCGCCGGCAGCGGTCGAAGCCGTTCAACATGCGAGTACCTCTGATGGCAAAGTCGACTGATCATCGCTCCATACCCTGGATTGCGGCCGGATTGGCACTGTCGGGCATGCTGGTGTCGGTTGCGCTGCCGGCGGCACCGCAACCGCAACCGCAACTCAGAACGCAGGAAACTGCGACGATCACGCCCAACTACAAGGACGCGGACTTAAGCCAGATCATCCAGGCGGTCGGCGAAGTGACCGGCAAGAACTTCATCATCGACCCGCGCGTCAACGCCAAGGTCACCATGTTGTCGTCGACGCCCATGTCGCCGCAGGCATTTTACGAAGCGTTCTTGGCGATATTGCAGGTTTACGGCTATGTCGCGGTGCCGGCCGGCAAGGTCATCAAGATCGTCCCTAATACGGACCTGCGGCAGCTGCCGGCCAATGATCTGCCCAACAACGTGAGTTCAAGCTCGGACGAGATCGTGACTCAGATCGTTGTCTTGAAAAACGTCAACGCGGCCCAGCTCGTGCCGATGTTGCGGCCGCTGATTCCGACGTATGGCCACCTCGCCGCCTACCCCAGCGGCAATATGCTGATCATTTCGGACCGCGCCAGCAACGTAAGCCGCATCGTGCGCATCATTGAACGCATGGATGACAGCGGCGATGAACCCATCGAGGTCATTTCGCTTAAAAATGCCGGCGCCGCCGATGTGGTTCGGATCGTCAACTCGCTCAATCAGGGTGCGGGCGCCGAGGGCGCCCCCGCCAAGGTTGTCGCGGACGAGCGTACCAACAGCGTCCTGTTGTCGGGCGAGCGCTCGGCGCGCATGCGGCTCAAGGCCCTGATCCTCAACATGGACACGCCCATGGCGTCGGGCGGCGACATCCAGGTGCGGTATTTGCGCTATGCCGACGCCGAAAAGATCGCCGACAAGCTGAAGGGACAGGCCACCGCCTCAGCCAAGGCACAGGGCGGCCCGCCGACCGGGCAGCCGGCTGCCGGCGGCGGCGGATCGAATGTCGATGCCAGCGTGACCATTTGGGCGGATGTCGCCACCAACGCGCTCGTCATTACGGCGCCCCCCAAAATCATGAAGTCCCTGATGGGCGTCATCGACAAACTCGACATCCGCCGAGCGCAGGTGCAGGTCGAGGCCATCATTGTCGAAGTCGACGTCAACAAGAGTTCGAACCTGGGCGTCCAATGGCTGCTGTTCGGGCAAGGAAACAGCACGGTTCCGGCAGGCGTCATCAACTTGCCCGGTACGGGCACCAGCATCGTCGACCTCGCGGCCGCGGCGCTGGGCTTCACTCAAGGTACGACGACCACGACGCAGGTTCCGGGAGTCGTCGGCACGCCCACGATCAGCAGTTCCAGCGTCGGCACCGGCGCCACCGTGGCGGTGGGCCGCGTCGTCAACAGCGGCGTGAGTTTTGCCGCGCTGATTCAGGCGCTGCGCAGCGACGGCAGCAGCAACATCATCTCCACGCCTTCATTGATCACCATGAACAATGAAGAAGCGGAAGTGAAGGTCACGCAAGAGATCCCCTTGATCACCGGCTCTTTCTCGAATACCACCCAGAGCGTCGCGGGAACGAGCAGCCCGTTCCAGACCATTCAGCGCGAAGAGGTCGGCACGATCCTGAAGGTGACACCGCACATCAATGAAGGCAATTCGGTGCAGCTGAAGATCGAGCAGGAAGATTCTGCGCCGGGCGCGAAGTTGACCGATTCGGCCGATATTTCCACCAACAAGCGCTCGATCAAAACCACGGTGCTCATCGAGGACGGCGGCATCATCGTGCTTGGCGGTTTGATGTCGGACACCGTGACGGAAAGCGAGGATCGCGTGCCGGGACTCGGCGCCATTCCGCTCATCGGCAACCTGTTCAAATCGCGCAGCGGTTCACGGCAGAAAAAGAATCTGGTGGTGTTCATACGGCCGCGCATCATGCGCGATGCGGATACCACCGAGAACGCCAGCGAGCAGAAGTACAACGATGTACGGCGCATGCAGCAGGGCATCAGCGGCGGCCACGTGACGCTGCTGCCCGGTCAGAAGCAACCCGTCATACCCGCGATCCCGTCGGGTATTGCATTGCCGCCGCCACCGCCGGCGTCTGAAACCAACGAGCAGGGAGCGACGCCTAACCCGTCCTCGTTTACGGTGCCCCTGCCGCAGCCTCAGCCGGCGCCCACCCCGCCGCCGCCCAGCACGCCGCCGCCATGAACGCGGAACTTCAAGAACCCGATCAGGCGCGAAAGCTGTCGTTTCCGTTCGCCAAGCGCCACGGGATCCTGGTTCGAGGCATCGCCGAGGGTGTGGCCGATACGGTTTGCAGACCGGGCGTGACGCCGCAAAGCCTGGCGGAAGTGCGCCGCTTCGTCGGCGTTCCCATGAAGCTGCAACGCGTATCGGTCGAAGCCTTCGATTCATTGCTGCGTGTCGCCTATGAGGCCGGGTCCGGAGCGGCGATGCAGATGCTCGAGGGCTTGGATGACAACACCGACCTGGCGCACCTCGCCGAGGACATCCCCGAGTCCTCCGACCTGCTCGAAAGCGACGACGAAGCGCCGATCATCCGGCTGATCAACGCCCTGCTGACGCAAGCGGTCAAGGAAAACGCCTCGGACATCCACATCGAGCCTTATGAGAATCGGCTGGTCATCCGCTTTCGCGTGGATGGCGTACTGCGCGAGGTGCTGCAGACCAAGCGCGCGGTCGCGCCGCTGGTGGTTTCGCGCATCAAGGTGATGTCGAAGCTCGACATCGCAGAACGCCGCCTTCCGCAGGACGGCCGAATTTCGCTGCGCATCGCCGGCCGTGCGGTGGACGTACGCGTCTCCACCCTGCCCTCCGGCCACGGCGAGCGGGTGGTGCTGCGCTTGCTCGACAAGCAGGCCGGCAGAATCGAGCTTACCTCGCTGGGGATGGACCCTCGCACGCAAGACACCATGGATGAAATCATCCACAAACCGCACGGCATTATCCTGGTCACAGGTCCCACCGGATCCGGAAAGACCACGACGCTGTATGCCAGCCTCGAGCGCATCAACGACAATACCCGCAATATCATGACGGTTGAGGACCCCATCGAGTACTACATCGATGGCATTGGCCAAACCCAGGTGAATACCAAGGTCGAAATGACCTTTGCGCGCGGCTTGCGCGCCATTTTGCGGCAAGACCCCGATGTGGTGATGGTCGGCGAAATTCGCGACTTGGAAACCGCGCAGATCGCGGTGCAGGCCAGTTTGACGGGACACTTGGTGCTCTCAACCCTGCACACCAACACCGCCGTCGGCGCCGTGACCCGACTAAGGGACATGGGCATTGAGCCGTTTCTGCTCTCCTCGAGCTTGATCGGCGTCCTGGCGCAGCGGCTGGTCCGGGTCCTGAACCCCTCGACCCGCGAGAAGTTTACGGCGGGCGAATACGAACGCCGTTTATTGAATCTGGACCCGACAGGCGCTCCGGTTGATCTGTTTCGTCCGAGCAGCGATCCGGGCACGGGTTACAGAGGCCGCACCGGGATCTACGAACTCATTGCGGTCGATGATCACATGCGCACCATGATTCACGACGGATCCTCCGAACAGGACCTCGAGCGCTACGCACGCAGCGCCAGCCCGGGCATTCGGGACGATGGCCGCCGCAAGGTGATGGCGGGTGAAACGACCCTGGAAGAGGTCCTGCGCGTCACCCGCGAGGACTAGGAGCCTGTCTGAGTATTCACCGTGGCTGCGACCGTGGCAGATTTCGCTTCAGGCGAGGCGGAGCCGACGAAGTTGGGTCTACTCCCAATGAGGAGGCGACAACAAAGCATGAAGCGAAATCGGCCCGGTCCCGAAGGGTTGGCAGCGAGAGCGGCGTGTGCGGTGTTGCGCGGCTTGGCCGTGGCGCCCACCACGGCCTGCGCCGCGCGCCTTGCATCCGCTCCCTCGCGCTGCCAACGCGGCTCACGTTGAATGCTCAGACAGGCTCCGCGCCTATGGCGGGCTTCTAATGGGCGCGTTCGAATATACGGCCTTGGACGCCCAGGGCCGCGAACGCAAGGGCTTGATCGAAGGCGATACTGCCAAACATGTCAGGCAGATGTTGCGCGACAAGCAATTGCTGCCGGTGGACATCCAAGAGACCGCGCAACAGGAGCTCAAACAGAGCCGCCGCAAGCGCTTCCTCAGGCGCGGCCTCTCCAGCCTGGATTTGGCCTTGCTGACCCGCCAATTGGCGACCCTCCTGCGCTCCGGTCTGCCCCTGGAGGAGACTTTGCAGGCCGTCGCTGAGCAAACCGAGAAGCCCCGCGTTCAGCGCATCATCCTCGGAGTGCGCAGCAAGGTGGTCGAAGGCCACCCGCTTGCCGACGGCTTGCGGGATTTCCCCCAGGCCTTCCCGGAAATCTACCGCGCCACCGTTTCGGCGGGCGAACAATCCGGCAAACTCGACCAAGTACTCGAGCGGCTGTCCGATTACACCGAATCGCGCCAGGTCATGGGCCAGCAAGTCAGCAATGCCCTGGTATATCCCATCGTGCTGCTGGTCCTGTCTTTCGGCATTGTGTCGTTCCTGCTGGCCTACGTCGTGCCTCAGGTGGTCGCCGTGTTCGAGTCCAGCAACCAGGAATTGCCCGTGGCGACCCGGATCCTCATCGGCATGAGCGATGCCATCCGCCACTACTGGTTCTATGGCCTCATCTTGATCGGCGCCGCGGTTTGGGGGTTTCTGCGCTGGCTCAAGGCTCCGGAGGCGCGGCTTAAGTTTGATCGCTTCTTGCTCCGGGTGCCGGTGGTCGGAAAATTGATCCGCGGCCTCAATACCGGGCGATTCTCGCGCACATTCAGCATCTTGACCGCGAGCGCGGTCCCGGTTCTCGAGGCGCTGAGAATTTCAGCCGAAGTCGTGACCAACATGCCCATGAAAAGAGCGGTGGAAGAAGCCGCGCTGCGGGTGCGCGAAGGCGCCCCCATCGGTCGATCGCTCGCCGCACGCAAACTCTTCCCGCCCATGATGATCCACCTGATCAGCAGCGGCGAGAGCAGCGGCGAGCTGGAAAAGATGCTGGAGCGAGCCGCCAGCAACCAGGAACGGGAAATGGACGGCTTGCTGTCGAACATGACCAACCTGCTGGGGCCGATGATGGTGGTCTTTATGGGCGCCATCGTCATGTTCATCGTCATTGCGCTCCTGCTGCCGATATTCCAGCTCAACGATTTGGTCAAATAGTCAACTGTGAGGCGGGGTATTGCACGGGGACCGCGTTTCCGTTTATAACGCGCGCGTGTCAGTAGAGAAACCCGAATCTGAAGAGTTCGAGGAAGAGGA
>DATHKV010000248.1:0-14260 GCA_035488895.1 Steroidobacteraceae bacterium | reverse complement strand
CCGAGGGAGCGATCCGCGCAAAAGCCAAATTGACATGCGTGACCTTCTCGAGATGCATCACCGCCGGAGTCGACCACCCCGCGACGTAGGCGACGATTCGATACCGGTCAGCCTCCCCCGGTGCTGCCTTACCGGGCATGCAAATGAGAATGCAGAGCACCAGGCACGCGCCGTTTTTCACGACCCGCAGCGCCAGCGCAAACATGGTCTGCCGTACGCGATTATTTGCCGTACGCGATGCGCGCGCCGGAGCCGGGTGGCACGCAGCTGTACGTAACCTCCTGCCCCGCCACAGCGGTCAGCCCTCGCAGCGCGCTGTCCGAAAGCGGCGGCGACGCATCGCCCGGCACGAACACGGCTGAACTCGGGTGATAGAGATAACCTTTCACGGCGCCGCCCTGCACCACACTGGCCACGAGGTCGCATTCCGTCACTGTGCCGCCGAGGATCTTTGAAGTAAAGGGTGTACGGGCCCGCTGCTCGAGCAGCGCGATGCGCGGGCTGACGGCGTTGGCATTTTGGTTGGTCAGAGTCACCTGCTGGCCGACGATGGGAGCCAGATCGCTGTCGAAGGCCAGCATGAACTGCTCAACATCCCGGCGGGCCTGATTGCCGCCGAGTCGGGACTCTCGAAGAACGGCACTTTCGCCTGCCGAACATGCCTGCGCACCTATCGAGCAACAAACTAAATTGTCGTCAGCGCGCGGGCTCATCCGGCGATTGCGTAAGACGAGCCACGACCCGTGACGCAATGAATACGTATGCAGCCTCCTTGGCAAGGCAAGGGGTTGCAATAGACTGTCACAAAAGAATTACGAGCGAATGGGTAGGGAGAGAAAAGCCGATGTTGCGCACGAATTTCGTGGCAACGGGTAGATAAACGGGCTTGATTGAGGGAGAAATCAATGAATAAGTCGAATCGCACCCGTATCAACGGGCGGCCGGGCGTAGGCCGACGGATGTCCGGATTGGGTCCAATAGTGAACCGGTGCGCAGCAGTGCTGGTCGGCGCCGCCGGCGTTATCGTCGCGCTGACGGTGCAAGTCAGAGCCGCCGAAGAGGCTCCGGTCGAGGAAGTCACCGTCACCGGCATCCGTGCGAGCATCGAATCCGCGATCTCGGTCAAACGTGAGTCCAGTAACATTGTCGAGGCGATTTCCGCGGAAGACATCGGCAAGCTGCCGGATCCCAGCATCGCCGAATCGCTGACCCGACTTCCGGGCGTCACCGCCCAGCGCTCCGACGGACGCACCTCCGACATCAGCATCCGCGGCTTCGGTCCCGACTTCAATGGCACCTTGATGAACGGCCGCGAGCAGGTCAGCACCGGAAACAACCGCGCCATCCAGTTCGACCAGTACCCGGCGGAATTGATCCACGCGGTCGAGGTCTACAAGACCCCGGACGCATCGCTCGTCGGCCAGGGGCTCGCCGGCACGATCGACCTGCAGACGACCCGTCCCCTCGAATACGGCAAGCGCGCACTGGTGCTCGACGTACGCGGCATCAAGAACGGCAACGGCGATCTCGGCGCCGGTTCCACCGACAAACAATACCGCGCCAGTCTTTCCTACGTCGACCAATTCTTCGACAACACCTTAGGGTTAACCTTGGGTTTCGCGCGTCTCGACACGCCGACCAATACCAAGGAAGTCGGTCTGTATGATCCCTGGCACACGAACGACCCTCCGCCCGCCTTCAATTATCACGCCGGGGTACCCGCCACGACCTGGGTGACTGACGGCATCAAATCGCTGGCGAGCACCGGTCTCGACAAGCGCGACGGCTCGGTGGCGACCGTGGAGTGGCGGCCAATCGTTTCCTTTACCAGCACCATCGATGCGTACTACACGACCCGAACCTGGGCGAACGACCGGCGCAGCATCGAGGCCAATCTCGGCAACTTCCCGAATACCACGAATTACTCGAACCTCGTTACGGGCGGCGACAACACGCTGATCGGCGCAACGGTCGCCAATCTCGTTCCCTTGGCGCGCAATTTCCTGTACACGACGAAGGACCAGATCTTCGCCAGCGGCTGGAACAACAAATGGACGCCCGGAGACTGGACTCTCGCCGCCGACATCAGCTACTCACGCGCGACGCGTGATGAGCAGGACTATGAGACCCAGGGTACTTATCAGGGCGGCGTCACCGACACCGGCACGTTCTTCATTCCGGACAGCTCGGCGCCGAGCTTCGTGTTGAACAACGGCTACACCGATCCGTCGAAAGTTCTCGTGGGCCCCACGATATACGGTGCCGGCTACAGCCGCTTCCCGCATGTTGTCGACGAGTTGAAATCCGTGCGTCTGGACGCGGCGTACAGCTTATCCGGCTGGTTCAGCGCCGTGCAGGGTGGCCTCAATTTTGACGATCGCACCAAGAACAAAAGCCAACCTGAGGCAAATCTCAACGCCAATGCCAACTGCCCCTGCCAGATCGCGAGCCAGTATCTGCTGGCGCCGACCAACCTGGGCTTCTCGGGCACGCCGAGCGCGCTCGCCTGGAATGTCCCGGCGGTGCTTGCGAACTATTTTCAGCCGATTCAGCCGTCGACCACGCTGAATTTTCTGGTCGGCAAGACCTGGGAAGTCACGGAGAAGCTGTCGACGGCCTACATCATGGGCAAGATCGATCATGAGTTGTCAGCGGACGTGAACCTGCGCGGCAATGTGGGTGTGCAGGTTGTGCACACCCAGCAGAGTTCCGATTCGAATGCGTTCGTAGCCACGGCGGTGCCGATTCACGATGGCACGAACTACAACGATGTCCTGCCGTCTTTGAACCTGGTATTCGGCTTCCCGGCGGGCCAAAAGCTGCGCGTCGGCGTCGCGCGCGAATTGGTGCGCGCGCGCATGGATCAGTTGAATGTGTCCTACGATTACTCGTTCGCGACCGGCGGCAGCTTCACGCCCTCGGCGACCGGCGGCAACGCGAGGCTCGCACCCTGGCGCGCCGATGCGTTTGATGTGTCGTACGAGAAATATTTCGAGAACCGGGCGATCATTTCCGTCGCCGGTTTCTACAAGAAGCTGAAAAGCTATATCTATGACATTCAGAACCCCTTTGACTTCACCGCGCAAAACGCCGCGGCGTCGCCGCTCAATCCCTGCTTGATCAACAACGTCTCACAGCCGTGCCCGGAACAGGCGATCGGCACGATGACGGCACCGCAGAACGGCGCCGGCGGACGCGTGGACGGTGTCGAGCTGGCATTTTCGGTGCCGGGTGAGTTGTTCTGGGACGCGCTGCAGGGTTTCGGCGCCAGCGGCAGCGTCTCGCAGACCGCGAGCAGCATCGCGATTCCGGGACAGGTCGCGGGTACGGCTGCGCAAAACATCACCTTGCCGGGATTGTCGAAGACGGTGTGGCAGGCGACGGTGTACTACGAGCGGGCCGGTTTTTCGGCGCGCCTCGCGACCACCTATCGCTCCAACTACATCGGCGAAATTACGGATTTTGCCGGCGACCGGGCGCTCGAATACGTCCGGCATGAGCAAATCAGCGCGTTCCAAACTGGATACGACTTCCAACAGGGCCCCTTGAGGGGCTTTGGCGTCGTGTTCCAGATCGACAATCTCACCAACACGCCCTTCATCGACTACGCGGGCGTGACCTCGCGCGTACGTGATTACGAAACCTATGGCCGAGTGTTCTTCCTGGGCGCCAGATACAAACTATAGGTTCACTTTTGATCAATCGTGCGGTGAAATGCGGCCCTGTCGGCGCTCTCGCAGCGTCGCTGCTGACTATGATTTTTGCGGCGCAAAGCCGAGCCCAGCCGGCGCAGGATTATCGCGGCAGGCTGCCGACCGACGAGATCATTTATTTCCTCCTGCCCGATCGCTTCGAGAACGGTGATGCATCCAATGACCGCGGCGGTCTCCAGGGCGGACCGCTGGTCACGGGTTTCGATCCGACGGCCAAGGGCTTCTATCACGGCGGAGACTTGAAGGGCCTTCTCGCGCGCCTGGACTACATTCAGGCACTCGGTGCGACAGCGGTATGGCTGGGTCCGGTCTTCAAAAATAGAGCGGTGCAGGGCGCGCCGGGCCACGAGTCTGCCGGCTATCACGGCTACTGGATCACGGATTTTACGCACGTCGATCCGCATCTAGGCACTGACGCGGATATGCGCGCCCTCGCCGACGCCGTTCACGCGCGCGGCATGAAGTTGTACATGGATATTGTCGTCAATCACACGGCCGACGTCATCAACTACCGCGAGTGCCCCGCGGGCGAATGCCCCTACCGCTCGCGCGCCGACTATCCCTACACCCGGCGCGGCGGCGTCGCGGGCGGGGAGATCAATCGGGGATTCCTGGGCGATGCCGCGCACTATCAAACCGACGAGAACTTCGCGAAACTCACGCGTCCCGACTATGCCTATACGCCGTTCGTGCCGCCGGGACAGGAGCACGTCAAGGTTCCCGACTGGCTGAACGATCCCATCTATTATCACAACCGCGGCAACTCGACCTTCCATGGCGAGAGTTCGACCATGGGCGATTTCATCGGTCTCGACGATGTGATGACCGAGAATCCTCGCGTGCTGCGCGGCTTTATTGAGATATTCGGCGATTGGATCGACAAGTATGGTATTGACGGTTTTCGGATCGACACGGCCCAGCACGTCAATCCCGAATTCTGGCAGCGCTTCGTGCCCGCGATGCAGGCGCGGGCCGCCGCCAGGGGCATACCCCACTTCCACATTTTCGGCGAGGTTTACACCGCCGAGTTCGATCCCGCAACGCTCGCCAGGCACACACTCGTCGATGGTCTGCCGGCGGTGCTCGATTTTGGATTTGCCTTGGGCGTGCGCGAGACCGCGGGCGGATCGACCGGGACCGACCGCTTGGCAGAACTCTTCGCAGACGATGCCTTGTACCAGGGCGGCGCGGCGGGCGCGCGGCAGCTGCCGACCTTCATCAGCAATCACGACGCGGGCCGCTTCGGCTATTTCGTACGCAAGGCAAACCCCAGCGCTTCTGACGATGAGATCCTGCGGCGCGTGATCTTGGGCTACGCCATGCTCATGACTCTACGCGGTGTTCCCGTCATCTATTATGGCGACGAGCAGGGCTTCGCCG
Organism: Steroidobacteraceae bacterium; assembly: GCA_035488895.1. Classification (GTDB taxonomy): domain Bacteria; phylum Pseudomonadota; class Gammaproteobacteria; order Steroidobacterales; family Steroidobacteraceae; genus Bog-1198. The sequence goes on along the minus strand of DATHKV010000248.1, from coordinate 9,167 downwards.
GCTCCGGCGGTGATCAGGATGCCCGCCAGGATATGTTCGCGAGTAAAACCGCCAGCTATAATGCCGAACACCTCATTGGTACCTCAGCCACGACCGCGCAAAGTAATTTCGGCGTCAATCACGCGTTATACAAGACCATTTCCACGCTGGCTAAGCTACGCCGCGCAAACGCCGCGCTGCGCGAGGGAGATCAAGTGGTACGGGCTTATGCGCGCGCGCCGGGAATATTCGCCGTGTCACGGCTGGATTCGCAGAGCAGCACGGAAATCTTGATCGCGTTCAATACATCGAAGCAAGCCATCGACGCCCAGGTAGAGGTTGACCCGCACTCGCAGCGCTTTCGCAGTCTGCGTGGAAACTGCGCACCGGCCCAATCGGCGCCCGGCAGCTATCGCGTGCAAGTTCCCGCAATGGACTACTTGATTTGCACCTCGGCAGCAGCACCATGAGCCGGCCCGAAGTCCCCTGGTGGCGCGGCGCGGCGATCTATCAAATCTATCCACGCAGCTTTCGGGATTCCAACGGCGATGGCATCGGCGACCTGCCCGGCATCACCGCGAACCTCGACTATGTGGCATCGCTCGGCGTGGATGGGATCTGGATATCGCCGTTCTATACATCGCCGATGAAGGACTTCGGCTACGACATTTCCGACTACTGCGATGTCGATCCCATCTTCGGCACCCTGCAGGACTTCGATCGCCTGCTCGAGACCGCGCACCGGCTTGGCCTCAAGGTTGTCATCGATCAGGTTTATTCGCATACGTCGGATCAGCATCCGTGGTTCCGCGAGAGCCGCGCCGACCGCACCAACCCCCGCGCCGATTGGTACGTGTGGGCCGATCCCAAAGTCGACGGTTCACCGCCGACCAATTGGCAATCGGTATTTGGCGGTCCCGCGTGAACCTGGAATGCGCGGCGCGGCCAATACTACTTGCATAATTTTCTGATCGAGCAGCCGGATTTGAACGTGCACAACGCGCAGGTTCAGGAAGCATTGCTCGAGTGTGCGCGCTTCTGGTTCAAGAGAGGGGTTGACGGGTTTCGCCTCGACGCCGTCAATTTCGCGCTGCACGACGAGCAGCTGCGCGACAATCCGCCGGCGCGGCAGAGCCAATGGCCGCGTACGCGGCCGGCCGACTTTCAACAGCCGCTCTACAATCGGTCGCATCCGGACTTGCCGCGGTTCATCGAGCGAATCAGGAAGGTTGCGGATGAGTACGGGGGACGATTCACCGTCGCGGAGATCGGCGGCGAAGGCAGCGAACCGGAGATGCAGCTGTTGACCTCCGGCAAAGCGCGCTTCAATACTGCATACGGATTCAACTTTCTGTACGCGGACCAATTGACCCCGGAACTGATTCGGACCGCGCTGGGCGCGTGGCCGGAGACGGAAGGTATGGGTTGGCCCAGCTGGGCATTTTCGAACCACGACGCGCCGCGAGCAGTGTCGCGCTGGACGACGCCTGCGTACCGCGCCGAGTACGGCCGGCTCTCCATGCTGCTGCTGACGTGTCTGCGGGGCAATATTTTCTTGTATCAAGGGGAAGAGTTGGCATTACCGCAGGCCCACATCGGTTTCGAGGACTTGAAAGACCCGGAGGCGATCGCGAACTGGCCGGCCACGCTGGGACGTGACGGTGCGCGCACGCCCATGCCCTGGCAGTCTTCGGCGGCGCACGCCGGATTTTCGACGGCAGCGCCATGGCTTCCCGTCGGTCCGGAGCACGTTGCACTCGCCGTCGACCGCCAGGAGCATGACCCCGATTCTCAACTGGCGCTCACGCGGCGGCTGCTCGGCCTGCGCCGCCATAGCGCGGCCCTGCGCTTGGGCTCCTTGCGATTTCTCGATGCACCCGCGGACTTTGTGGTGTTCGAGCGGGTTTCGGCCGAGAACCGGCTGCTGTGCGCATTCAACCTGGGAATGACTCAGCGCGACTGGCGTCCCGATGTGGACCACGCCTGGCAGATCATCGAAGCCGTGGGTGGGGCCAAAGAATGGAATTTACCGGCGCTCTCGGGTCTGATCGCTCGATGTCCGCCCTGAGCATTCCCGCCGGCACGAGGCCGGTTAAACCTGCGCTGACATTCCTGCAGATTTGGAACATGAGCTTTGGTTTTCTGGGATTGCAATTTGCATTTGCCTTGCAAAATGCCAACGTCAGCAGGATTTTTCAGTCGTTGGGCGCCGACTTGGATCAAATCCCCATCATGTGGATCGCAGCGCCTCTGACCGGGCTGCTGGTTCAACCGGTGATCGGCTATTTTTCGGATCGAACTTGGACGAGGCTCGGCCGGCGCAAACCTTACTTCGTCGGCGGTGCCCTGCTGGCGGCGAGCGCCCTTTGGCTGATGCCGCGCGCACCGACTCTATGGTTCGCGGCCGCGTTGTTATGGGTGCTGGACGCGTCCATCAATGTGTCGATGGAGCCGTTTCGCGCCTTTGTCGGTGATCAGCTGGCGCCCGCGCAGCGCCCTTTGGGTTATGCCATGCAAAGCTTCTTCATTGGGCTTGGCGCGGTGGTCGCGAGCGCCTTGCCTTGGATCATGGCGCAAATCGGATTCAGCAACAGCGGCACCGGCGCGCACGGTGGGGCCATCATTCCCGCCACAGTTCGCCATGCCTTTGACATCGGTGCGGCGGTGCTGCTGCTCGCCATCCTTTGGACCGTGATGCGCACGCGGGAATATCCCCCGGAAGAGCTGCAAACCTTCAGCGATGCCGTTCCGGTGCAGGCGCATTCGCAGCGAGCGGCCCGCGCTTCGGGCTTGCAACGCGGGGCGCTGTGGAGCGCCGGCGGATTGCTGGGGGTCGCCTTGATTTGGAGCCTCGGCCTGGACCGCCAGATGTACCTGGTTTGTGCCGGTGCGCTGGTGTGGGGGCTCGCGTTGCTGACGCACGGTTTCACCCAGGGATGGGGCGGATTCAGCACGGTGATGCGGGATCTCGAGGCGATGCCCGACACCATGCGACGCCTTGCGCCGGTCCAGTTCTTTTCATGGCTCGGATTATTCGCCATGTGGATTTACACGACCGCTGCCGTGGCGCAGGTGCATTTCGGTTCCGGCGATCCGCGTTCAGACGCGTTCAATCAGGGCGCGAATTGGGTCGGCGTATTGTTCGCCGCTTACAACGGCTGCGCTGCGCTTGCCGCTCTTTTCATACCGCTGTTGGTGAATCGCGTCGGCCTGAGGGTCAGCCACTTGATCAATGTCTGGATCGGCGGTGTTGCGCTGCTGTCCTTTCTGGTGATCCGCAATCCCTACTGGCTCCTGGCGCCGATGATCGGGGTCGGCGTGGCATGGGCATCCATCCTGTCATTGCCGTACGTGTTGCTGTCGGACAGTTTACCGGCGCAGAAGATGGGGCTGTACATGGGACTGTTCAACTTCTTCATCGTCATTCCGCAACTGGTCGCCGCCAGCCTTCTCGGACTGCTGCTGAAGTGGGTGTTCGGCGGCGCTCCGATCTATGCGCTTGCCATCGGAGGGGTGAGTTTTTTGATCTCCGGCGCGCTGGTTTTGCGAGTTGCAGAACCTGCCAAGCCTTGAGGCACATTATGGAGAGCCCCGCACGATTGTCGAACCACCAGGCGCGTGGGTAATACGGTGGACGTTGCCGGTTCCTCGTCGATCAATTTCAGCAGGGTCTCGACCAGGGCTTGTCCCGCGCGGCGGGTATCCTGCATCACGGTTGTCAACGGCGGATTGGCCAGGCTGGCGGAAGGTATGTCATCAAAGCCGATGACCGCGACTTCTGCAGGGATGCTGACGCCGTGATCGCGTAGCGCATGCATGGCCCCCAGTGCGATCAGATCCGACGCGGCAAAAATCGCATCAAAGCTCTCGTTGCGGTCCAGCAGCTCGTGCGCCGCCTGGTAGCCCGACTCTTCGGTGCTGATGGCGTCGACTTGCAGCTGCGGTAAGGGGAGCGCACCCGTCTCCTCGATGGCGGCCGCATAGCCGCGGTAGCGCTCGAGAAATTCCGGAGCGCGGTTCGATGCGCCACCGAGAAACGCCAACCGTTGACGGCCGTGACTCAACAGGTGCTTTGCGGCGTCATAACCGCCCTTGAAATTATCGCTCCCCACCGAGACGCCTGGCTGCCCTTCGATCACGGCGCCCCATCTGACAAAGTGCGTTCCTTGTGCGACCAGCTGCTCCAACCGGGACCTGTATTCGATGTAATCCCCGTAACCCAAGAGGATGATGCCGTCGGCTTTCTTGCTGTCCTCGTAGGTAACATGCCAGTTACCCGAAGATTCCTGAAACGAGATCAGCAAGTCGTAGCTGCACTGCGCGCAGGCGCGGGTAATGGATCCGAGCATGGACAGAAAGAACGGATTGATGAGCGAATCGTCCGCGGTCGGATCCTTGAAGAACAGGAGTGCGACCGTATTCGATCGCTGACTGCGCAGATTGGACGCGTTCTTATCGACCGTATAGTTCAATTCTTCCGCTATTTCCTGGATGCGTTTGCGGGTCTCTTCGTTGACCGTCGGGCTTCCGCGCAGGGCACGCGAAACCGTGGACTGCGAGACGCCCGCACGGTACGCAACGTCGATCGACGTGGCTTTGGCGCTCATGTGTTCAATATCACCGCGCCGGGCCTCCCGTCTTTGCGCCATATTTGTCGAACCAGCTCATCATGTAGAGCTGCGTCCGCATCCAGTTGGACGGCTTGCGCCCGGTACCGTGAAACTCCCCGTCGAATCTCAGCATCGCCGCCGGAACACCCTGGCGCTTGAGTGCTGCATAGAATTCCTCGGTCTGCGGGATCGGCGTGCGCCGGTCCAACTCGCCCGTCATCAGCAAGGTCGGAGTCTTGATATGACCGACGTACATTAGGCTCGATTGCGCCAGCCAGTCGCTCGGATCTTCCCAGAATGGCTTCTGGAAGAAGCGGTAGGTGAAGTACGGAATGTCCGTCTCGCCAGCCATGCTGATCCAGTCGATAACCGGGCAACGGACGGCTGCGGCAGCAAAGCGGGTCGTATGGCCGATCACCCAGCTCGACAGCACACCACCGCCGCTGCAACCTGATACAAACATGCGCGAATCATCGACGTAGCCGCTTTTCAGCACTGTGTCGACACCCGCCATCAAATCGTCATAGTCCACGCCTGGGTAATGCTTGGCAATCGCATTGCCGAACTTGCTGCCGTAGCCGGTCGATCCCCGCGGGTTCATGAACAGGGTCACATAGCCGTTCGCCGCGAAGTTCTGGAACATGGGACTGAATCCGACGGAGTACATTCCATGCGGTCCGCCATGGATCTCGAGTATCAGGGGATACTTTTGCGACGCATTGAAATTCGGCGGCTTCACCACCCAACCCTGGATGTGAGCGCCCCCTGAAGAGTCGAAGTTGACTTCTTCCGCGTTCGCCAACTGCAGATTGCGCAGCAGCTCATCATTGATGCGCGTCAGCCGATCATGCGCGTCGGGCTTGCGCGGATTGATGACCTCGACATCGCCGGGCGAATGGAAATCGCCCCGGACGGTGACAATGGCGTTGCGACTCACGGAGACGCCCCGTACGACCTCGGCGCCGCTCGTGACGGGGTGAACGCCGCCACGCAGCGACCACGAATACAAATGGACGCTGCCCTTGTCTTCGGCCACAAAGTACAGCGTGCTGCTGTCCGCCGACCATTCGAGGTCCTGCGGCTCGCGATCGAATCCGGCCGAGCGTAGGGAGGCGTTGCTGCCGTCGACGGACATGGTCCACAGATCCGCGACTCGATACGAATCGCCGTTCAGCGTCCAGCCGAGAAAGGCAACCGTCTTGCCGTCCGGCGACAAGCTGGGCCGGCTCCAACCGCCCTCTGTTGTGATTAGGCGCTTGGTAACGCCGCTGGCAAGGTCGACAGAGTAGATGTAACCCTGGCGATCATTCATATCGCCGTTTCCCTCCTTGAACCCATCCACAATGGCCGAGCGGCCATCCGGCGTGAAACACCACTCGGCCGAATCGCCGATTTCAAAAACGCTCGAACCGATGCTCCACTCTCCGCTCGTCACTTGCCGCGGTGTGCCGCCATCGGCGTTGATCACGAACAGGTGCCGGTAACCGCGATCAGTCAGCCCGACGCCGTCGCGGCGGAAATGAAATCGCTCCGTGTACCGAGGTGCCGCAGCCCATTTCGCGCCATCCGGGGCCGCGGGCAGATCGACCGACCACTTTTCCACGCTCGGGACGACCATGGTGAAACCAATCTGCCGGCCATCGGGTGACCAGTGCAGGTTGGAGGGATCCTGTTGTCCTCGCGTAATCTGCGTTGCCGGACCCGGCACCGACAGATGCAGCACGAAAATCTGTCGACCCTTGGGCTCGCCTTCGCCTGTATAGGCAATGCTCTTGCTGTCCGGTGACCACACGGCCCCGCTGCCTTTGGCGAGAAAACGATGATTGCGGCCGTCGATACCGACGATCCAGATCGCTTGTTCCGGCTTGTCGTTCTGCACGTCGACAAGAGAGCGGGTGTAGACGACCTGAGTGCCGTCCGGGGAGACTTTGGGGGATGCTGCTGCTTGCAACTCCAAGTATTGACCTACCGTGAACAGCTTCGAGCCATTCGGTTCCGCCGCGCCGGCGGGCAAGCCCCACGCATAAAGAGTCAAGGCAACGGCGTTCAATAGCGCAAGACGAGCAATTCTTGACATGAAGTCCCCTTTTCTTAGAATCCGCGCCGCTAACCGGCGCTATGCTTGTTGGCCCGCCATTATCCGCGACTTCGGCAAGCTGAGGAAGTACCCCACCCGGCCGCGATACCCTGTCGGCCGCCGGCGACATTCCCCATTATCGGCATTAGCTGGCATGATTTTCCCCGGAGGGACGCATGGAACAATGTCCAAGCATTTCGCCTCGGATAGGATCCGAGAAGATAAACATTCTCGTTGTGGACGACCAGCCGGCCAAGCTCCTGAGCTACGAGGTCATCTTGTCGGGAATTGGCGCAACGTTGATTAAGGCATCGTCGGCTTGCGAAGCGTTCGAATGCCTGTTGAAGAGCGATGTTGCATTGATCCTCATCGATGTCTGCATGCCGGAGATCGACGGATTCGAGCTCGCCACCTTGATTCGTGAGCATCCGCGTTTCCAGCGCATCGCCATCATTTTTGTGTCCGCTCTAATGCATAGCGACTTGCACAAACTTCGCGGCTATGCGCTTGGCGCCGTCGACTACATCCCGGTTCCTCTTGCGCCGGAATTGCTGCGCGCGAAGGTCAAAGTATTCCTCGAGCTGCATCAAAAGACGCGCCAGTTGGAAACCCTCAATGCCGAACTCGAGCGTAAAGTCATCAAGCGCACGGATGACCTGCGCCGCCGCAACGAGGATCTGGAACAGAGGATCGATGAGCGCACGCGCGAACGCGAAGCGCTTCTTGCGCAACGCTATGAAGCACAGCAGATGGATACGGTCGTGCAGGTGGGCGGCGTCGTTCACGATTTTAATAACCTGCTCATGGCGGTCTTGGGAAGCCTCAGCCTCCTGGAAAAGAAACTCCCGGAGGACCGGCAGGCGCTTCATTTATTGAGGAATGCGTCGCAAGCGGCGCGCCGAGGCGCCGCACTGACTCATGATCTGCTGGCGTTTTCACGCCGTCGCGAATTCTCACCGGCGCCGATCGACATCGGCGAAGCGGTGAGCGGCATGCAGAATCTGCTCGAGCATGCGCTGGGGATTGGCATCAGCCTTAGCTGCCGATTTACGCAGACGCTCCCCACGGCATTTGTGGACGCCAATCAGCTTCAGTTGGCCCTGCTCAACATGGCCATCGGCGTTCGCGACGCAATGCCCTGCGGCGGGAGAGTCGTGATCAGCGGAGCGGAAGTGTCCAAAGACAGCGCTGATTCCGCGCCGCTGCCGCCCGGCGACTATGTGCGTATCAGGATGGTTGCGATCGCGGTAAGCGTCGAGGAGACCACGGGTCCGGTCCTCAATAAGTCAGTGCTCGCCGAGCCCTCGGCCGGCGGAACGAGTCTTGGGTTTTCAATTGCCCAGACAATGGCAGCTCGATTCGGCGGCCTGCTCGCGGTCGTCACCGCTCCAAACGCGGTAACCAGCGCTGATCTTTGGTTGCCGCAGGCCTTCAACCGGCCGTTGGCCATGGCGGACGCCAGTCACATGAAAGTCACGCGTCAGTAACAAAAATGTAAAACGGCCTCTCTAGCTTAACCGGTGCTTTTCCACCAGAGGCACCAACATGATCCGTTTGCTCTCTAACCGCAGGCTGCTGGCCGTGGCGCTGGCCGCAGCACCCGTGTTCAGCGTACACGCCGCCATCCAGGTGATCGCAACCAGCAGTATCAGCGGCACCTACCAGGACTTGTCCGATGCGACGTCCGGACTGCTCGAGAACGGCGTCCCCGGCAATCGCTTGGGCGGCATCGGCTCGGCCATCGCTTACGCCGGCGGCGATACCTTCCTGCTCCTGCCGGATCGCGGCCCCAACGCCGTCGCCGGTTATGGCGGGGACCCGATCGACAACACGGTGTCCTACATCAACCGGTTCGAGACGTTTACGCTGCGGCTGCTGCAGAACACCGAATTCAACCCGACCAATCCCGATGTCGGCCCTGCCGATGTCATCGGTCTGCCATTCATCTTGACGCCGGAACTCAAGGCCACGACGCTGCTGTCCAGCCAGGTGCCGCTGACTTACGGCAAGGGCGGTACTGCCGCCGGTATCGAAATATCCGGCAGCCCCACGCGCTCCGGGATTCCGCCGCTCAACTTCAAGAACCACACTTTCTATTTCACCGGCCGCTCGGATGGCATCAATACGAAAGAGTCGTCCACCTGGCCGTTCAATGCGCGTTTCGATACCGAGGGCATCCGGGTATCGAATGACGGCAGGTCCGTGTTCATCTCGGATGAGTACGGTCCGTATGTCTACCAGTTCGATCGTGCCACCGGACAGCGCATGCGCTTCTTTACGCTGCCGCCGACTTTCGCGGTAGCCCATCCCAACACCACGACGGCATCCGAGACCGGCACCGGCGGCACCGCGCTCAACACGGTCGGACGCGTTGCGAACAAGGGCGCGGAAGGACTCGCCATCACGCCGGACGGAAGGACACTGGTGGTCGCGCTGCAAAGCCCGCTGATCCAGGACGGCGGTACCAGCGGTAACTACGGTGCGAGCGGCATCCCATACAC